>CAYNUO010000001.1:0-1143 GCA_964400405.1 uncultured Bifidobacteriaceae bacterium
CCGACGACGAGGTTCCAGCCGTCGACCATCACGAACAGCAGCACCTTGAACGGCAGCGAGATCATGGCCGGCGGGAGCTGCATCATGCCCATCGAGAGCAACGTCGTGGAGACGACGAGGTCGATGAGCAGGAACGGAACGAACAGGAAGAAGCCCATCTGGAAGCCGGTCTTCAGCTCCGAGATGACATACGCCGGGACGACGACCGTCATCGGCAGGTCCTGCCGCGAGCGCGGCATCGGCTGCTTGCTCATCTCGACGAAGAGCTCCAGATCCGCGTCCCGCGTCTGCTTCAGCATGAACGCCTTGAGCGGGGGTGCGCCGGCCTCCAGGGCCCGCGTGGCCGAGATCTTCCCGTTCATCGCCGGTTCGAACGCCAGCCGGTTGATCTCGGTGCCAACGGGCGCCATGACGAACATCGTCAGGAACAGCGCGAGGCCGATCAGGATCTGGTTCGACGGCATCTCCTGCGTGCCGAGGGCCTGGCGGAGAAAGTGGAACACGATGACGATGCGCGTGAACGACGTCATCGTGACGAGCACGGCCGGCAGGAACGAGATCAGCGTCAGCAGCAGGACGATCTGCAGCGGCGCCGACACGGCGCCGATCCCGTCGAGTTGCACGTTCAGGCCGTTCATGCGGGTCCTGCCTGTCCCGCGTTCGGGGTCTGTCCCGGCTGCGTCTGCTGCGACAGCGTCTGGTCGAAGGCGTCGCCGCGGCCCAGCTCGGTGACCAGCGACACGGCGGCGGGCGTCACGCCCAGCAGCAGGCGCCGTCCTTCCACGCCGACGATCACGAGCGTGCGGCGCTCTCCGAGCGAGAGCGCGGTCTCCACGCGCAGCGGTCCGGTCGTCCTGCGTGCCGCCACGCCGCGGCGCAGCACCCACAGGACGGCGGCCAGCAGCGCGATGACGACGACGAGTGCGAGGAGTCCCCGAAGATCGCTCACAGGATCTCCCCGCGCGGTGCCGGCAGCACCTCCGTCACGCGGACGGACGTGTGGTCGTCGACGACCAGCACCTCTCCGGTGGCGACAGGGACGCCGTTGATGAGAAGCGTCATGTCGGCCCCGGCCGCCTGGTCGATCTTCAGGATCTCGCCGGGCTGGATGCCGAGGCAGTCGCGCACACGGAGCGTCCGCGT
>CAYNUO010000001.1:1243-44986 GCA_964400405.1 uncultured Bifidobacteriaceae bacterium
TCAGGATCTCGCCGGGCTGGATGCCGAGGCAGTCGCGCACACGGAGCGTCCGCGTCCCGAGCACCACTTCCACGTGGCACGGCACGTCTCCGAGCGCCGCAAACGGTGCGGCCACGGGCACCGCTCCGCCGCCTGACGTCTTGACCGATTCCAATGCTTGATGCTGCGCCATAGGTCCCCCGGTCAAGACGTCACGCCCGCGCGGAGCGCGGGCCAGAAAGCGCTGGTTCTAACGCGGTCCGCCGCGTTAGAACTGGACGACGAACTCTGAGAAGAGGACATCGGTGATGTGCATTCCCTTGATGGCCATCGCCTGCCGGGCGCGGGTCGCGATTTCCTTCTTCAGCGTCACCTTCCCCTCCGGCGTGACGAGTTCGTCGGCGGTCTTCTGCGCCAGGAACTCGAGCACCGCGGAGCGGACACGGGCCTTCGCGACTTCGTTCTCCTCGACTTCCTTGGCGTGCTCTTCGGGAATCAGCAGTTTGAGGGTCAGCCGCAGGAAGCGCGTGGCGTCCTGGTCGGCAAGGTTGACGACGAACGGCTCGAGGGCCACGACACCCTGCGGCTCATCCTCGGCGGCATGGGACTCTCCCTCTTCCCCGTGCTCGTCGTCGCCGTGCCCGGTTTTCGCTTCCTTCGCCTCGGCGGGCGTCCCGCGCAGGAACCACCACGCGCCGCCGCCTGCGGCGGCGAGCAGCACGACGACGCCGGCGATGATCAGCGGCAACGAGGATTTCTTCTTTGCCGCACCCGCGGCATCAGGCTTGGGTTGGTCGCTCATGGCTGTGCCAGTCCTCCGGCCTCAGCAAGAGCAAGGGGGGTGCCCGGCATCCCACTCGCGGAATCAGTGGAATCAGGCGCAAAACGTGCCAGCTGGCACAGGATCCGCGGACGGCCGGTCGGCACGCGGCCGGCTGGCCGTCCATCGGATTCGTTTCGTCACCTCAGACGAGCAGTTCGAAGCGCTCCTCGGAGTCCCGCTGCGGGCGTGGCCGCGCGTGCCGGCCGTTCGACGGCGGCTGCTCCTGCCGGCTGTCGTCGCTGAACGCACGCTGGCCGTCGGGTTCCACCCGAAGCCGGGTCAACGAGAGGCCCTGATCGCCGAGGCTCTGCCTCACGGCGGGCTCCTGCGCCTCGAGCCACTCGCGAACCGCCGGCAGCTCCGCCTTGACTGACGCGTCCACCTGGCCCCGGTCGAGGCGCACCGTGATCGTCACCTCGCCCAGGAACTCGGGCTTCAGACGGACGACGGCCTCGCCGATGCCACCGCGCAGCTGCGTCCGCAGGCTCTGCACGATCTGGCTCGTCACCTGCCCACCCAGCTCGGGCGCCAGGCGCGACGGGAGCGGCTGCGGCTCTGCCGCTGTGACCGGCTGCCCCGGCGCTGCGTGTGCCGCCGGTTGCGGACCGACGGACATCTGCCGTCCGACCGCTGGATCACTCCGATCCCCGTCCCGGGCATCGTCAGCGCCGCCCTCGGCATCGAACGACTGCCGGCCTCCGCCGGTGCCCGTCCGATCCAGTGTCGCGCCGTCGAATCCAGCACCGTCGAGTGCCGCGCCGCCCGTTTCAGCCTCGCCCGTTGACGCCTCCGGCGTCCGCGCCTCCATGCGCTCCGGGCGTGGCTGACTCATCAGGGACACGGCGACGTGCGCCGATCCCGCGACCCGGGCTGCGTCCTGCAGCCGCGCCGTGTTCCCGTCCGATGGGCCGGCCGGCCCGGCCACCGCATCCGTCACGCCGTCCGCGCGCTCATCAGGCGCCAGGTTACGCTGCCCTGCGGCGCTCGGCGCCACCTGGCGGGGTGCCGGTGCGGCGATGGCCCGAGCCGCGGTATCCGCGTCCGCAACCTGAGGCGTCGTCGAGGTCCCTGTCTGGGTCGAGAGCGGGGCTGGCTCCGCCAGCGGTCGTTCGACTTCCGCGAAGACGGGCCGCACCGATGTGCGCGCGGGCTCCACCGATCGCGGTGCCGTGTCTACCTGTTCCGTGCGTCCCGCCTCGACGACGTCCGCCCCTGGTGTTTCGGATGCCGTTACGTCGAACTCGGCCGCCTGAATGGACTGCAGGGGCAACACATTCGTGCTGCGCCCCGTCGCACCGGGCGTCTGGAACGCGGCCGCTGTGGCGCGCGGGGCCGCCGAGGCCTGACCGGCCTCCGGCGTCGGCCCGAGCGGAGCCGCCTGTGGATCCGGCGACGGTAGCGCGCTGACGAAGATCGCCGCCGCCAGGTCGATGGTCTCTTCGGTGCCATTCGGCCCGGTCTGTGGTCGCAACACGGTCTCGAGGTCGGGACCGTCGTGCGTCCTGAACATGCGGGCACGAAGCCCCGGCGCGGGCGCCGCCGTGCCCGGCACCTGCGGGACATCCTGCCCCAGCAGTGCCAGGATCACGCCCGGCGTCACGCCGGCCGCTGCGTCGGAGGGGGCCGTCGCCGCTGCCGCGGGGTCCGGCACGCAATCGCCCTGCTCCGACGCGGCCGCGACGACCGCGTCGAAGAACCCGGCGAATGACGAGCCGTCGGGCGCATCCGCCGCGGCCACACCCGCTGGCGCGCCTCCGGCGTCGACACCTCCGGCTGGCCCGGGTGTCCCGGTGGGAATCGGCATCCCGAGGATGCCGCCGAGGGTCGTCATGGCTAGCGCTTGAGGGCCAGGGTGTCGACGAGCAGTTCGTCCGACACGGTGATGACCTTCGAGTTCGCCTGATAGCCGCGCTGCGCGAGGATCATCTGCGTGAACTCCTGCGCGATGTCGACGTTGGACTGCTCCAGCGCCGAGCCGATCAGCGTGCCGCGTCCGCCGATGCCGGCCACGCCGACGTTGGCCGCACCCGCCACCTGCGTCTCGCCGAACTTGTTCGCGCCGAGCTTCGAGAGCCCGCGCGGATTATTGAAGCTCGCGAGCGCCAGCTGCGCCACGGCCATCGACTGACCGGTGCCGAGTGTCGCGATGATGCTGCCGTCCGGCGCCACGCTGACCGAGTCGATCGCACCGGCCGTCGAGCCGTCGGCCGAGATGGAGGACGTCGCCGACGCCGCGGCGAAGCCCGTCAGCGACGCGACACCGTTCGCGTCGACGAGGTCCCAGTTCCACGTCGCGATCGCCGCGCCGTTGGCGAAGGCCGGCGTCGTCACCGTGATGTCGGTCGGCGGCGCGCCGTCGATTGTGGCAAGCGAGCCGGTCGCGTCGAACGCCAGCGTGCCCGTCGCGACGTTCACGTCCAGCACGGTGCCCATGTCCTGCGCGGGCAGCGTGATGTCGTAGGTCCACTCTCCGACCGTGGCGCCCTTCGTGAAGGTGATGGTCGCCACGTGCTGGGCGCCGAGTGAATCGGTCACCTGCACGGAGGTCGTGAATTCGTCTCCGGCGGCCGCGTTGGCGCTGAGGTTCGACGCCGTACGGAACTTCGTCGTCGCCGACGACGCGCGAAGCGCGCCCGCCGCGACGGTGATGTCGGTCGGCTGGCCGGTCGTCACGATCGCACCGGTCGTCGGGTTGATCTGCGTGTAGCCCTGGACGAAGTAGCCGTCCGGCGTCACCAGTTTGCCGTTGCTGTTCAGCGTGAAGTTGCCGGCGCGCGTGTAGACGTTGCCTTGCGTGCCGCGAACGACGAAGAAGCCGTTGCCCTGGATGGCGACGTTGGTCGCCTCGCGCGTGGACTCAATCGCGCCCTGGCTGAAGCTCGGAGAAATGGCGCCGGTGACGACGCCGAGACCGATCTGCATCGGGTTGCCGCCCGACCCGCCCACGGTCTGGCTGACCAGATCCTGAAAGGTGACCGAGCTCGACTTGTAGCCGATCGTGTTGATGTTCGCGAGGTTGTTGCCAATGACGCTCAGGTACGTGGAGTTCGCATTCAGTCCCGAGAGTCCGGCTGAGAATGAGCCGACTGCCATATGTGCTGCCTCGTCGGAACGCGGCTAGGCCGCGTTCGTCTGGGTCGCCACGGCGGACTCGGCCGCCTGGAGACGCGTATCGATGTCACTGAGCGTCTGCTCAATCTGTTGAAGCTGTTCGAGCGAGCTGAAGGTGGCCAGCTGCGCGATGAACTCGCCGTTCGCCTGCGGCGCGGTCGGGTCCTGATGCTGGAGCTGCGTCGTCAGCAGCTTCAGGAACGCGTCGCGTCCGAGCTCACCGTTCTTCTTCATGGCCGCGATGTCGATCGGATTCTGACTGCCTTCGGTGCTGCCAATCGGCGTCGTGCTCATGTTCGGTCTCCCGTGGCCGATTGTTCGAGGGCCAGGGTCCGGCGCTGCGCCACGAAGCGCGCGGTCCCCGCGGCATCCATCAGCCGCTGTTCCTCCGCCAGCACGGCGGCCTCCCAGGCCTGCCGCGCCTTCTCCTTGAAGCGCTCGAGCGCGTCCACCCGCTGACGCGTGGCCTGGCGCGCCTTGCGCCGGCTGGCCAACTCCGCCTCGAATCTGGCGACGTCGTCCCCGGCTCGGCCGACGGACTGCTCCAGCCCAGCGATCCAAAACCGGTACCACTCACGTTCGTGGTGCGCCGCCCCCTGACCGCTATGCACCTCGTGTGCCGCCTGGGCGTCCACCAGCTCGATCCGGCCGCGGTCGAGTCGCGCCCGCGCGGCCAGCAGCCAGCCCTCGGCCTCCGCGCACGCCCGTTTTGCGGCGTCGTCCTCGCGCTGACGCAGATCCAGCGCCGCCTGGGCCCGGAACCTGAATGCGCGCACGCGGCTCCCTTACAGCCCGTCCAGCGCGGCGACTGCGTCGGCATAGCCGCACGCAGTGTCGGCTTCCTGACGCAGGTAGGCGTTCAGGGCCTCCTGCTTCGCCCGGGCCTCATCAATCGCGGGACTGCTGCCCTCGACATAGGCCCCGACGCTCACCAGGTCGTCGCTGTCGCGAATTGCCGACAGCCACTCGCGCACCTGGCCGGCCTTCTTCCGATGCGGCGTCCCGATGCAGTCAGGCATCGTCCGGCTGACGCTCTGGAGGACGTCGATCGGCGGGTAATGCTGCCGCGCCGCGAGATCCCGTGACAGCACCACGTGACCGTCGAGAATCGAGCGGACAGCGTCGGCGATCGGCTCGTTCTGGTCGTCGCCCTCGACGAGCACCGTATACATGGCCGTAATGCTGCCGCGCCCGGTGACGGCGCCGGCCCGCTCGAGCAGGGCCGGCAACAGCGCGAAGACGGAGGGCGGATAGCCCTTCGTCGTCGGCGGCTCGCCGGCGGCCAGCCCCACCTCGCGCTGCGCCATGGCGAACCGCGTGACGGAATCCATCAGCAGCAGCACGTGCTTGCCCTGGTCGCGGAAGTACTCCGCGACGGCGGTCGCCGCATAGGCGGCGCGCATGCGCATCAACGGAGGGTTGTCGGAGGTCGACACCACGACCACCGAGCGACGCCGGCCCTCCGGACCGAGGTCGCGCTCAAGAAACGTCTTCAGCTCACGGCCGCGCTCGCCGACCAGGCCCAGCACGATCACGTCCGCGGCGGTGCCGCGCGTCAGCATGCCGAGCAGCGTGCTCTTGCCGACGCCGCTGCCGCCGAACAGGCCGATGCGCTGGCCGCGTCCACAGGTCAGCAGGCCGTCCATCGCGCGCACACCCGTGCCGAGCGGCACCCGCACGGGCTCCCGCGCCATCGGGTTGAGGGGCGGCGGAAACAGCGGATAGCGGCCATGCGCCAGCAATGGCTTGTCGTCGAGCGGACGGCCCAGGGGATCCAGCACGCGCCCGAGCAGCTGCTCCCCGACCGGAATACTGACCGACCCGCTGCGCGCCACGATGCGCGAACCGGGCCGGATGCCAGCCGTGTCGCCCAGCGGCACGGTGAGCAGGACCTTGTCGCGGAACCCGACCACCTGCACCGGCAGCGCGGCGCCGCCGTCGTCGCTGACGAGTTCGCAGACGTCGCCGACCGAGGCCCTCGGACCCGACGACTCGATCAGCAGGCCGACCGTCCGGATCACGTCCCCTGCGGGCGGCATCAGGTCCATCGTGCCGACGCGCGTCAGATGATGCGCGAGGGTCAGATCCTCAGGCGGCATGCGCGTCCGGGATCGGCGTGCCCAGCAGGGCGAGGCCGACTTCCTGCAGCTGGGCCTCGACGCCCGCCTCTACGCGTCCGAACGCCGACTCCACCCGGCACTCCCCGCGCGGCAGGTCGTTGTCCGGCACCACCGTCACGGGCATGCCTGCCCACCGTTTCGTCTGCGCGGCGATCGTCGAGGCGTAGTCATCGGGATTGAAGTGCACCGTGGCGGCCACGCCCTGTTCGAGCCGCTGCAGCGCGACGTGCGCCATCGAGACCAGCAGGTCGCGATCCAGGCTCACCTCCCGCTGCACGATGCGGCGGGCGATGACCAGCGCCAGCTCCACCATCTGATGCTCGGTCGCGCGCACCATCTCGCCCCGAGCCGCCGCCAGTGTGTCCAGCGACGTGACCAGCCGTGCCAGCTCGGCGCGGGCGCGGTCCGCCTCCGCCGCGACGCCGCTCGCGTGGCCCTCGGCCCGCCCGCGTTCGAACGCGTCCTGGGCAATCTGGTCGACGTCCACGCGCGTCCCGGCCGGCTCGTGCACGTGTGCCGCGGCGCTCTCCCGGACCGCGTCACCGGCGTTGTGCCAGACGAAGCTCAACGCCTCCGGCGGTTCCGCGAGCCGGCGCGCCCTAGGCCACATACGCCTCACCTGATCCGCCGACCATGCTGATCACCCCTTCGTCCTCGAGCCGGCGCGCAATGGCCACGATGTTCTGCTGCCCCTTCTCGACGTCCTTCAGCTTGACGGCGCCCAGGACGTCCATCTCCTCGCGGACCATGTCGGCCGCACGGCGCGACATGTTGCCGAAGAACTTGCGGCGCAGGTCCTCGCTCGCCCCCTTCAGCGCGATCACCAGGTCCTTGCGCTCCACCTTCGGCACGATTTCGCGCATCGCGGTGTCGTCCAGCCCCGCGAAGTCGTCGAACACGAACATCAGGTTCCGGATCGACACGGCCAGCTCGGGCCGCTTCTCTTCCAGCGCCTCCAGCACCGGGGCGCTGACGGCTCGGTCGAGCCGGTTGAACAGGTCCGCCACGGCCCGGAGGCCCCCCGACTGCTCGAGCGTGGGCCCGGCGAGGGACTTGATGCGCGATTCGATCACGTCCGAGATCCGCGTGACGACTTCCGGCGAGATCTCCTCGATGTTCGCCATCCGCGTCAGCACATCCACCCGCGCGGCCTCGGGCAGCATCGTGATGAGCTGGGCCGCGCTGTTGGGATTCAGCCGGGCCAGGATGAGCGCGATCGTCTGCGGATGTTCGCCGGCGATGAACTTCGAGAGCTGGTTCGGGTCCGTCTTGTCGATGGCGGCAAAGCCCGCGTTCGACTGGAACGCGCGCTGGACGCGGTCCATGATCGCGCGACTGGTCGACTCGCCGACCGACTTGGTCAGCACGCGGCGCGTGTAGTCCACGCCACCCCGCGTGCCATGCGAGGGCGCGGCAATGGCGGCATGGAACTCCGACATCACCTTCTCGACCAGGTTCCCCGGAACCGGGCCCAGCTCGGCCATCTCCTGCGCGAGCATCTCGACCTCGGACTCGCTCATATGCCGGAAGAGCTGCGAGGACGACTCCTCGCCGAGCATCAGCGCCACGATCGCGGCTTTGGTCAGGCCCGTCACGGCCTGGGGGTTCTGCAGGTTCATGCCCGCTCCCCGCGCTCGCGCATCCAGGTCCGCATCAGACGGGCCACGTTCTCCGGCTCCTTGTTCGCCATCTGGGAGATGCGTCGCGTCAGGACGGGCACACGGAACGCGTCCACGCCAAGGTCACTCGTCTCCGCGTCGAGCTGGTGCTCGATCTCGTGCTCCATGTCCTCAATCGAACGGACCGGCGGTCCCGTTGCGGCCAGGGCTCCCGCTCCCGGCGGAAGGGCCGTCGCCATGCCGACCTCCGTGGTTGCCGGTGCCGGCACGAGCTCGGTGATCGCCGGCGGCGCCATCGGCGCCGCGCGACGCATCAGCGGCCGGACGACGACCAGAATCGCGAAGATCGCGATCGCCGCAATCACACCCAGGCGGCTCCACTCGGTGACCTGCGGCGCGATGCGATCCACGATCGACGGCGCCTTGACCTCCTCGGCCAGCGGCTCGTCGAACGACATCTGCTCAACCGTCAGCTGGTCGCCGCGGCTGGTGTCCAGCCCGACGGCGGCCGCCACGAGCTGCTGCACCTTCTGCAGTTCCTCGCGGCTGCGCGGAACCCGGGTGCTCGTGATGGCGCCGTCCTGACCCTTCTTGACGACCACGGCGTCGTCCAGGATGACTGCCACCGACATCCGGGCGACCTCGCCGGGTGGCTGCGTGACGTGCCGCATCGTGCGGCTCACTTCATAACTCGTCGTTTCCGCCATCCGGCCGGGCCCGCTGGCGACGGGAGCCGCGGCGGGTGCGGCCGGTGCCTGCCCCGGCAGCGCCTGCGGCGTGGAGGGCGGCGGGATGTTGCCGCGCGCGCCCGCCACGATGCCGCCCGTGGCCGTGGCACCGCCCGCCAGCGAATCGCTCGTCATCTGCCGGGTGCGGACGACGGCGTTCGGGTCCCAGGTCTCCTGCGTCTCTTCCCGCGTCTGCGGGTTCAGCTTCAGCGCCACGTTCACGCGCACGCGGTCCGGGCCGACGACCGGCTCGAGCAGCGCGACGACGCGCGTCATCAGATCCGCCTCGAGGCGCTGCTGCCGCTCCATCTGGCCCGCGGCGCCTGCCATGCCGTCCTCACCCAGCGACCGTGAGAGCGGCCGGCCGAAGCTGTCGAGAATCACGACCGCCTCGGGCCGTAGGCCCTCGACACTGCCGGCTACAAGCCCGGCGATGCCGGCGATGGTTCCGGCCGGGAGGCCCGACTGCCCGCGCAGCTTGAGCACGACCGACGCCTTGGTCGGCCGCGACTCGCCGAACGTGCTGTCCTTGCCCATCGCGATGTGCACGCGTGCGCTCGAGACCTCGGAGATCGTGGCGATCGTGCGGGCGATCTCGCCTTCGAGCGCCCGGCGGTAGTTCACCTTCTCCATGAACTCCGTGGCGCCGAACGCGGTCTTGTCGAAGATCTCGAACCCGATGCGGCCGGAGGTCGGCAGCCCCTGGCCGCCCAGCTCGAGGCGCAGCTCGTCGACGCGGGAGGCCGGCACGCGGACCGTGCCACCACCGTCGTCCAGCTCGTAGCTGACCTTCATCTGTTTCAGCTTGGCGACCACCTGGCTGGCGGCATCCGGCTCCATGCGCGAATACAGCACCGCATAGCTCGGTTTCTCGATCCAGCGCGTGGAGAACACGATGAGGCCCGACACCATCACCAGCACCAGGCCGAGCGTGGCGAGCTGCTTCGTGGTGAACGAGCCACCCAGCGTCTGCAGACGCGACAGGAGCTGGTCGGGCTTGATGCCGGGGAGATCCGCCACGGTCTACGCCGCCCTAGACGGGCATCCGCATGACGTCCTGATACGCGGACACCAGCTTGTTGCGCACCTGCACGGTGAGCTCGAGCGCCATTTCCGCCCGCTGGAGCGCGATCATCGCGTCGTGCACGTCGTTGGTCTTGTCGAGCATCCCGGTCACGGCGGCGTTGGCGCCGGCCGACGACTCCTCGACGGACTTGACGAGACCCTGCAGCGCCTCGGCGAAGCCGCTGCCGCCTCCGGTCGCGACCGCCGTCGCGCCCTTGAGCGCCGCGTCGAAGCCACCGCTCTGAGAGATACTGCCGCCCTGAAGATGTTCAATCGGCATGGCTTAGCGCCCCAGCTCCAGCGCCTTGCTGACCAGCTCGCGAATCATGCCGATCGCCGCCAGGTTCGCCTGGTAGGCGCGCGAGGCGCCCATCATGTCCACCATCTCTTCGGGGGCGTCGATGTTCGGCATCTTGACGAAGCCGTCGGCGTCCGCGTCCGGATGACCCGGGTCGTAGCGCTGCTTGAACGGCGTCTGATCCTCGGTGATGCCCGTGACCTGCACGCCCGTGGCCTGCATGCCGCCGAGCTGGTCGTCAAACGACGCCACCGGCTGCGGCGCGAGCAGCACGTTGCGGCGGCGATAGGGCTCGCCGTTGGCGCCGCGCGTGGATTCCGCGTTGGCCATGTTCGACACGGCGACTTCGATGCGCGTGCGCTGCACGCTGAGCGCGCTGGCGCTGGCGGTGATGGCCGCACCCAGGGTGGCCATGGCTACCGGCCCTCGTTGATGGCGTAGCGGACCAGCCGGAACTTGGCGCTCAGCGCCGTCTGCGCGGCGGCGAAATCGCCACCGGCGCGGCCCATCGCGAGCAGCTCGCGGTCCACCTGCACGGTATTGCCGTCGCGACGGGGCGTGAGACCCGGGACGACCTGCTGACCAATGGAGAGCGCCGCGGGGTCTGCACCCATGCGGCTCGCCAGCGCTTCGGCGAACGTCGGCTCCACGGCCTCATAGCCGGGTGTTTCCGCGTTGGCGAGGTTGCCGGCCGACGCGACCTGGCGCGCCGCCGAGATCGTCATCTGACGCCGGAGCGCCGTGACGACATCCTGATCCCTGATTCCATCCATCGCTCGATCTCCCCGCAGACTTCAAGCCTGTCCGCGTGCTGCCGATTGACCGGGTGCGCGCAAAGACGCCGCCGGCACCGGCTTCCATCGCAAGAGGGATGCCGTCGAGAGAAATGGTGGTTTTGTTCAGGATCTCCGCGCGAAGGGGATCAACGTGCCGGACGTCCGACAGGGATGCGCCGGAGAGGCGATCCCGCCCAGGCTAGCAGCCAGCCGGACTGGCCGCGAGGCGGTCGAGCACCGTGCCGATCGTCACGATCGAGACTGGCTTCAACAGATACTCCGACGCCCCGGCGCGCAGCGCACGCTCGCGATCCGCGTCCGTGCCGTAACCGGTGATCAGCACCACGCGCGCCTCCGGCGATTCCCGGCGTGCAGTTTCGAGCACGTGAAAACCATCCGCGCCAGGCATCTGCACATCGGTGACCACGATGTCGAAGGCCTGGTCCGCGTGCGCGATCGCGTCGCAGGCCTGCACCCCGTCCGCGACCAGCGTCGTTGCAAAACCGCGCAGACGGCACAGCTCATCGAGCAGTGCGCGCATGTCGGGCTCATCGTCTGCGATCAGCACGCGAGGACGGGAAGTCGGCACCAGTGACGGCATACGTTTTGCTCCATCCACGAGGGACGCGCGAACGCACCATCCGCGCAATCCTTGAATCGGCAGCAGTTTTCCGCCCTTGAGCCACTGTGGCCCAAGGCCTTCTTGACTCAGCATGTGTCGGGCAACCGACACCGTTTGGTAACGGACCGCCAAGACTATGACGCCTCCCTCGACCTCGCCCATCTCCGTGCTCATCGTAGAAGACGAACAGGACCTGCGCGAGACTATTGCTGAGTCACTGGAGCAGGAGGGCTTTGCCGCCGCCCAGTCCGGCGACATCGCGGATGCGATCGACCGGATCAAGGGCTTCGCCTACGACGCGCTCGTCGTGGACCTGCGGCTCCCGGACGGCGACGGCATGGCGGTGCTGGACGAAGCCATGAAGCGCTACCCCGAGATCAGCGCCGTCGTCATCACCGGCTTCGGCGGCGTGGCCGATGCCGTGCAGGCGATCAAGCGGGGGGCCATCGACTTCTACATCAAGCCGTTTCAGGTCACCCAGCTCGCTCGCGTCCTGCGGGCCTCTATTGATCAACGCCGCCTGCGCACCGAGAACGCCGAACTGCGCGCCCAGCTCCGGGACCGCTTCAGCTTCGACAACGTGATCGGCCGCCACAGCACCATGCAGCACCTGTTCTCCACGCTGGAGCTGGTGGCGCCGATGAACAGCACCGTGCTCATCCAGGGCGAGACCGGCACCGGCAAGGAACTCATCGCCCGCACGATCCACCACAACAGCCCCCGCGCGGCCCACCACTTTGTCGCCTTCAACGCCGCCGCCATTCCCGAGAACCTGGCCGAAGCCGAGCTCTTCGGCCACGTCAAAGGCGCGTTCACCGGCGCCGTGAACTCCCGCGTCGGCCGGTTTGAGCTCGCCCACCGTGGCACGCTGTTCATCGACGAGGTCTCGTCCATGCCGCTCTCGCTGCAGTCCAAGCTGCTGCGGGCCCTGCAGGAGCGCGAGGTGGAACGCGTCGGCGACTCGCGGCCGACCAAGTTCGACATCCGCGTGATCGCGGCGACCAACAGCGACCTGCGGCAGATGGTGAAGGAAGGCACGTTCCGGGAAGACCTCTATTACCGGCTCAACGTCATCCCCGTGACGCTGCCCCCGCTGCGGACGCGGCTCGAGGACATTCCGCTGCTCGCGCGCCATTTCGTGCAGAAGTCGTGCAGGGACAACGGCCTCCCCGCCAAGACGCTCTCGCAGGAGGCCCTCCGCATCCTGATGGGCTATCACTGGCCCGGGAACATCCGTCAGTTCGAGAACGCCATCGAGCATGCGGTCGCGATGAGCGGCGCCTCGATGGAGATGGGCCCCGACACGCTGCCCGGACAGCTCCGCGAGCGAGCCGCCGGCGGCATGGTCAGCACGCCCGCCATTCCGGACGAAGGCATCAGCTTCACCGATGTCGTCTCCAGCCTGGAGCGCGACCTGATCCTGCAGTGCCTCGAGAAGACCGGCGGCAACAAGCGCCAGGCGGCGCGGCTGCTGAACCTGAGCCGGACGACCTTCATCGACAAGCTGCAGCGCCTGAACGTCGCGTAGTCGCCCCCACCGCGCGTGGCTCAACCGCGCGACGTTCCCGGCGTCGCCAGGCCGGGGCGAAGCAGGCTTTCCGCCGTCGCCAGCAGGGCCTCTTCGTTCGAGCGGGGACTCCACCCGAGCAGGCGCCGAGCCTTCTCGTTCGACGTCCGCTTGTTCGTTCCCATCTCTTTGGCCATCTCGGCCATCATCGGGACGAAGCGGGCCCCGAGCCGTACCATCCAATCAGGCAGCGGCTTCGTCGGCACCAGCCGGGCCTGATCGCCCAGCCGCGACCGAAGCAACGCGGCGATGTCGGCCATGGTCGCCGTCTCTCCGCTCGTCGCCAGGAAGCGCTGACCGCTGGCCGAGGGGTTCGTCATCGCGCGCACGTGCAGGTCCGCGACGTCCCTGACATCGACGACCGGGAACGAGAGCCTCGGGATGCGCGGCACGGCACCCTTCAGCAGCATCTGCACGACGACGATGGAACCCGCCGGGTTCTCACCGAGCACCGGGCCGAACACCGCACCGGGATTGATCACTGCCAGTTCCATCCCCCTGCCTTCCGTGGCGATGAAGTCCCACGCCGCCCTCTCGGCCAGCGTCTTGGACTTCGGGTAGACGGCGATCGGCGCCTCCGGGTCCGTCCAGTTCTCTTCGGTGAACACGTCCGCCTTCTGGCTGTAGCCGACGGCGCCGAAGGCGGACGTCAGCACCACCCGTTTCACGCCCGCGTCCCGCGCGGCGCGCAGCACGCGCAGGGTCCCTTCGACGGCCGGCCTGATCACGTCGTCCTCATGCTTCGGCACGCCGTGCGGGATCGGAGAGGCGACGTGCAGCACATACGTGCAGCCGGCCACCGCCTCCTTCCACCCCGTATCGCTGGTCAGATCCGCCTCGACGAACGAGAGCGCGTCGCCCGCCTCGGCCCCGCCCGCCTTGACCATCGCCCGCACGTGCGGTTCCCGCTTCAGGGAGCGCACCGTGGCCCTCACCTGATACCCCGCGTTCAGCAGACGCACGGCGCAGTGGGCTCCGATGAAGCCCGCCCCACCCGTTACAAGAACCAGCTCGTTCGCCATGTTTCGACGGTACCGCGCGACCCTCGGCGAGGGAATGACCGAAGCTCTCAGCTTCTTGCCTGAAAGTGTCAGAGGAGGTAGCTTGGTCAGACCAGGACGCTGAATGCTGAAGCAACTCGCGGCGCGAATCGAGCGGGAGTATCAGAATCCTCCCACTGACGGCCCACGGACGACCGTGATTCCCGACACGGCCCTGCTGAAGGTCGTGCAGCCGGTGCGCCCGAAGGTGCACCTGAACCTCCCCGGCCTGTGCATCACCATCCAGGGGTCGAAGGTGGCGTCGCTCGGAGACGAGCGCTACACATTCGCCGCAGGAACCGCGCTCATGGTGGGGCTCGCCCTCCCTGTGTGGGGGCAGGTGCAGTCCCCGAGCCCCGAGCACCCCTATCTGGGCTTCATGCTGGAGCTCAAGCCGGCGCTGATGCGTGAAGTAGCACTCGAAGTCGGCCTCCCGCCGGCGGCCCAGGGCGCGGCGACTCCCGGCGTTGGCACGGCGCTGACCGTGGTCGATCTCACACCCGAGATGCTCGGCTGCCTCGATCGGATGCTCGCGCTGCTCGACTCCCCGTCCACCGTTCCGCATCTCTGGCCTCTGCTGCGGAGGGAACTGGTGGTCCGGATGCTCACCGGACCGCAGGCCGCTCAGCTGGCGCAGTTCGCCTCGATCGGTCCTCCCGGGTCCGGCATCCCCGAAGCCATCGCCGAGATCCGACAGCGCTTTCGCGAGTCCATCAGCATCGCGGAGCTGGCGCGCCAGTCGCACATGAGCGTCTCCAGCTTTCATCGTCACTTCCTTGCCGTCGCGAAGACGACGCCGTTGCAGTACCAGAAGCAGCTGCGTCTCCTCGAAGCGCGGCAGTTGCTGGAAGACGGCATCGAGGGCGTCGCGGCGGCGGCGTATCAGGTCGGCTACGAGAGTCCGTCGCAGTTCAGCCGCGACTTTGCCAGATACTTCGGCTACGCCCCACGGGAGACACGGCGACAGCTCGCCGTGTGACGGACACGCGCCAGCGGAGAGCTACTTCTCCGACATCCGAAGGCTGCCGGGGCAGGCTGACAAACGGCTGCGCCAGACGGCCGTCGCAGTAGGATCGCCCCGCGGCCGCTGGTGAGCCGCCCACGTTGAGCGAGCGGATTCTGCTCGAAAGAGAGAACAGCATGACCCGGTGCACCGGACGTCTTTTGCGGACAGCTCTGTTGATGGCGGCGGCGGTACCGGTGTCGGCGGAGCCGCTTTCGCTGGCGCAGCAGAATGCCGTGGTCCAGAAGCACTGCGCGGTGTGCCACACGGATCGCACACCGAACGGAGGGCTGTCGCTGCAGGGGTTCGATGCGGCTTCGGTGACGCCGAGCCTCGCCGCCATGATGCTGTCGAAGCTCACGTCCGGCTTGCCGCTGGCCTCCATCGCCCAAGCATCCGCGGACGAAGCGGCAAAGAGTCAACTCACGAAGCGTCTCTACGGTGGCGCCATCATGGCAGCCGGAATTGCCCCACCCGACCTTGGCGTCACGCTGGGACTGACGGCCGCCCTGGCCGAACGGGCCGCGACTTCGTCGACATGGCAACTGAGCTACAGCGACGGCCCTTCCGCACCGAGCCGGCAGGCGACGGTCAGCATCGTGCGCGAAGTGCCGCGGCAGTCCGACGTCGTCGAGTCCTATCGGCTCCTGCTCTCCTGCGATGAGGCGTCGCGGCGGGGCCGAACGCAGGTAGCGTGGTCCCCGGTGGCGACGACGGGCTTCCTCGCAACCGTGGTCGACGGCTCGGTGCACGGTCGCTACGCCGTCGAGGGGCAGGAGGCCATGGGAAACGGGTCCGGCACGGGCAAGGGGCTGGCTTCCTGGTCGCTCCCCTCCCTGGTGCTGCCCTCCCGCAGTCTCGTGGTCCGCGATCTGTTTCCAGGCGAACAAGCGGACTTCTCCTTCGCTGAGTTGCCGGCAACCGCTCGGTCGGCTCTCTCTCCCTGTGCTGCGCCGCAGTAGCCGCGGCGCAGAGGCTGCGCCGCATGCGTTGCATTCGCCTGCGACGGAAGCGCCGGATCTGAGTTCGCAGACTGACGAGAGGATGACCGGGCGACCACACCGGCTCACCAGGCGGTCGCTCATTGCCGGAGCCGTGTACGTGGGTGGGGTCGCCGCGCTCGCGGCGATCACGACGATGCGCATCGTGGACCTCGGCCTGCTCCCCTACTTCCTCAGCCTGCCGGGCAGCTTCGTCGTGATGGCTACGCTCGGCTGGCTGGAATCGACCGGGCTCGGGTTGGTCCCCGGCGGTTCGATCACTGAGCCACTCGCGATGGCCGCAGGCGCGAGTCTGAACGTCGCACTGATCTCATTGCTTCTGCGCGATAGCCGTCCGGACCGGTGACGGAGCGTCATCATGCCGACTGCACGTGCCGAGCCGGTCCTCCCGGCGAGGAACCTGAACGAGACGCGCTCGTTCTCCCGGAGGCTCGGGTTCACGCCCGCGGTTCGACGGAGAGAACTGGCCCGACCACTCACCTGCGCTAAGTCCGGCACACGAGCCTCCGGTGCGAGACAATGGCACGCATGAAGCCGATCGTGCCCGCTGCCTCTCCGGACGCCTATGTGGCCGCCCTCTCCGGTTGGCAGCGCACGCTGGTGGACCGCCTCCGGCGCGCGACCTGCTCGGCCGGCACGCTCGACGAGCAGATCAAGTGGGGCCACCTGGTCTACTTCTCGAACGGACCGGTGCTGCTGATTCGCGCCGAGGAGGAACGGGTGCTCTTCGGGTTCTGGCGAGGACAGCGGCTCCGCAAGCTTGAAGATCGCTTGAAGCCGGGCGGCAAGTACGAGATGG
Organism: uncultured Bifidobacteriaceae bacterium; assembly: GCA_964400405.1. Taxonomy (GTDB): domain Bacteria; phylum Acidobacteriota; class Vicinamibacteria; order Vicinamibacterales; family UBA2999; genus CANKJK01. Next base: position 17,795 of record CAYNUO010000001.1, read on the forward strand.
CGACGATCGTCCTTCACGAAGGCGACACGCTCAGCCCGGTCAAGGCGAAGGCGCTCGTGAAGGCCGCCATCGAGCTGAACCGCGAGGCCGGGGACCCGCGGGCGGCGGCGCAGTAACCTGCGCCGCTACGCGGCGGGCAGCGAGAGCGTCACGGTCGTGCCGTCGGCGCCCTCCGTGATCGACAGCGTGCCCCCTGCCTGCTCCGCCATCGCGCGGCACACATAGAGGCCCAGACCGGCCCGCTCGGCGGGCGCGGATGTAACGAACGGCTCGAACACACGGCCGTTCACGCTCGCGGCGATGCCCGGACCCGAATCCCGAACGAGCAGTTGTACGTACCCATCACGACGCGCCACGGCGAGTGCGATCTCCGGCTTCGCGACGTCGCGCACGGCGGCTTCGGCATTGAGCAGCAGGTTCAGGATGATCTGCAACAGTCGGTCAGGCGCCACGGCCGCCGCGTACGTGGAATCGTCCGCGTCCACACGGACGGCCATGCCGCGGCGGCGCAAGGCCGTCTCCCTGAGCGCGCAGCCCTGCGTGGCAACGGCCCGCAGGTCCGCCCGCGTGCCGAGCCCCTCCGGCTTCAGCACGTCGCTGATCGCCCTGAGCCGGGCGGCCATGGTGTGGTGCTGACGCCGGATGCGGTCGAGCCGTGGGCGCGCGTCTTCCCCAAGCGGGCCGTCCTCCATGAGCTCCACCGACCCGCCGATCACGAGCAGGCCGTTGTTCAGATCGTGGATGAGGCTCGAGACCAGTGACGCCGTCACGGTGGCGTGGTTGAGCAGGATGAGCGCATCGAGCGGGGGCGCGCCGGCCATTACTGCCCGTCCCGTCCGCCGTGCTCCTCAAGCGCCGCCGTCTCGCGGACGTCCCCCTTCCACAGCGCATACGTCAGGAAGCCGCCGAAGATGACGGCAATCGCGCCGAGCGAGATGGTCTTGGGCACTTCGAAATGGACCCACCCGGTGATGTGCGCGTATTCGAGGATGAGCTTGATGCCGACCCACGCGATGATCACGAACGCGCCGTCCACCAGCACCGGATAGCGCTCGATGAGCGCGAGCAGCCGCCCGGCCACGAGCCGCATGGTCACGATGCCAAGGATGCCGCCCGTGATGACGACCCAGAGCTTCGGGGACATCGCCACGGCCACGAGGACGGAATCGATCGAGAACGCGACGTCCACCAGCTCGACCCGAAGCACGGTGGACCAGAACGGCGACAGGCCGAACAACGGCTTCGGGATGGCCGGTGCGCGGCGATCCTGCCCGTCCCCACCCCCTCTGAAATGGGAGACGGCGAGATACAACAGGTAGCCGCCGCCGGCGATCTTCACCCACGAGACCTGCATCAGGTAGGCGGCCAGCGCGGTGGCGATCGCGCGAAACACGAAGGCGCCGCCCATGCCGTAACGCATGGCCTTCTTCTGCTCGGGCTTGGGAAGCCCGAGCACCATCACGGCGATGACGAGTGCGTTGTCGGCGCTCAGCAGGCCTTCCAGGCCCACGAGCATTGCGATGGTCAGGAAGTCCGCGCCCAAGGAGTCCTCAGATTACCTGAGGAACCCAACCTTGACATGGTCCGTATCAATGCCTAGAGTCGATCAGACTCATGGCACAGACTGTCTTTCTGATCAGCGTGGCCGCCGAACGGCTGGGCATGCACCCGCAGACCCTGCGGAAATACGAACGGCTGGGATTGGTGCAGCCCTCGCGGACGCTCGGCAGCATGCGCGTGTACACGGACGACGAACTCGCCCGCATCCGGCTCATCCGGCGGCTCGTCGATGAGCACGGCGTGAACCTCGCCGGCGTGCAGCGCCTGCTCGACGTTGCTGAAGTGGTGCAGCGCGTGCGTCCGCTGCTCGAGGACGGCGGCATCGAAACGGCGCAGGGCCGGCGGCAACTCGGCGCCGAGGTCCGCCGCCTTCACCAGATCGTGGGCTTATAGGGGGCGTGATGGAGTTCAAGGACTACTACACAGCCCTCGGCGTGACCCGGAACGCCAGCGAGAAGGACATCAAGCAGGCGTTCCGCCGGCTCGCGCGGAAGTACCACCCGGACGTCAACCCGGGCGACAAGGCAGCCGAGGCACGGTTCAAGGAGATCAACGAGGCCAACGAGGTGCTCGGCAATCCCGACTCGCGCAAGAAGTACGACGAGCTGGGCGCGAACTGGCGGCAGTACGACCAGGCGCGGGCTGCCGGTCAGGCGCCGCCGTGGGGCCACGCGGGTCCAGGTGCGGCGGGCCGCACGGTCTCCCCGGATGAGATGGCCGACCTGTTCGGCGACGGCGCATTCTCCGACTTCTTCAGCACCTTCTTCGGCGGTGCGGCAGGCCCGGCACAGGCGGGCGCGCGCGGCGCGAGGGGACCGGCCGGCGCCCGCGCGGGCAGACGGCCCCGGCGGGGCCGCGACATCGAGCACGAGCTGGAGCTGACGCTCGAGGAGGTCTTTCACGGTCTCACGAAGCGCCTGGCGCTCCAGTCTGCGAATGGGACGCGCACGGTGGACGTCCGCATCCCGGCCGGCGTGGGAGACGGCAGCCGCGTGCGCGTGGCGGGCGAAGGCGAGCAGGTGGCCGGGGCGGCCGGAGACCTCTACCTCCGGGTGCGGATCGCGCCTCACCCCACGTTCGAGCGCCGCGATCGCGACCTCTACGTGAAGTTGAAGCTGCCTGTCACGACGGCGGTGCTGGGCGGCGAGGCCGCCGTGCCGACGCTGTCAGGTTCGACCGTGCGGCTCAAGATTCCGCCGCTCACGCAGCCGGGGCAGCTCTTCCGGCTGAAGGGCTACGGCATGCCGCCGTCTGGCAAGACCGGCGAAGCGGGCGACGCATACGCGCGCGTCGAGGTGCAACTGCCGTCGGCGCTCTCCCCCGCCGCCCGCGAACACTGGGAGCAACTGGCCTCGCTCGACCGCTGAGGCCGCAGAGGAGTTTCGGAGGATCAGATGGCTGAGTTTCCGTTGACAGAAAAGGCGCAGGCCGCGCTGGTCGCGGCGCAGAGCCTCGCGAACCAGGCGCACCATGCCGAGGTCACACCCGAGCATCTGCTCGTCGCGCTCATCGAGCAGCCGGGCGGACTGGTGCCGTCCATTCTCTCGAAGCTGAACATCGGCATCGAGGCCGCCGGCTCACAGGCCCGGACGGCGATGAACCGCACGGCCACGGCCGTCGGCGGAGACGTACGCCCGTCGCCCCGCCTCAATCTGATCTTCGAGGCCGCGAAGGCCGAAGCCGGCCGTCTCAAGGACGAGTACCTCAGCACCGAGCATCTGCTGCTCGCGCTCGCCGCCGAGGCCGGCCGATCGCCGGCCGCGGACGTGCTGAAGAAACTCGGCGCCACCCGCGATGCACTGCTGCCGGCGTTGACGCAGGTCCGCGGACATCAGGGCGCGAACTCGCCGAACCCGGAATCGAGCTACGAAGCGCTCGCCCGCTACGGCCGCGACCTCACCGAGCTGGCCCGCCAGGGCAAGCTGGACCCGGTCATCGGCCGCGACGAGGAAGTGCGGCGCGTGATCCAGGTTCTCTCCCGCCGGACCAAGAACAACCCGGTGCTCATCGGCGAGCCCGGCGTCGGCAAGACGGCGATCGTCGAAGGCCTCGCCCAGCGCGTGGTCCGCGGCGACGTGCCGGAGGGCCTCAAGGACAAGCAGATCTTCGCGCTCGACATGGGTGCGCTCGTGGCCGGCGCCAAGTATCGCGGCGAGTTCGAGGAACGGCTGAAGGCGGTGCTCAAGGAGATCACCGAGTCGGCCGGCCGCATCGTGCTCTTCATCGACGAACTGCACACCGTGGTCGGGGCGGGTGCGGCCGAGGGCGCGATGGACGCCTCGCAGATGCTGAAGCCGATGCTGGCGCGCGGCGAGCTGCACACGATCGGTGCGACGACGCTCGACGAGTACCGCAAGCACATCGAGAAGGACGCGGCGCTCGAACGCCGCTTCCAGCCCGTGCTCGTCGGTGAGCCGACCGTCGAGGACACGATCTCGATCCTGCGGGGCCTGCGTGAACGGTACGAGATCCACCACAAGGTGCAGTTCAAGGATGCGGCGCTCGTGGCCGCGGCGGTGCTCTCGAACCGCTACATCGCCGACCGGTTCCTGCCGGACAAGGCCATCGACCTCATCGACGAGGCGGCCTCGCGCCTGCGCATGGAGATTGACTCCATGCCGGCCGAGCTCGACGAGACGCGACGCCGCGTGATGCAGCTCGAGATCGAGCGCGAAGCGCTGCGGAAGGAGACGGACCCGGCGTCGAAGGAGCGGCTCTCAAAGCTGGAGCGCGAGCTGGCGGACCTCAAGGAGGAGGACGCGCGGCTGCAGGCCCAGTGGCAGAAGGAGAAGGCCGACATCCAGGGCAACAGCTCGCTCAAGGAGCAGCTCGAACAGGCGAAGCTCGCGCTCGACAAGGCGACGCGCGAAGGCGACTACGCGAAGGCGTCGGAGCTGCAGTACGGCCGCATCCCCGAGCTGGAACGGCAGATCGCGGCTCCGGCCGGCGAGACGGCCCCGGGCGCGGCCCGGATGCTCAAGCTCCAGGTCGACGAGGACGATATCGCCGAGGTCGTCGCCAAGTGGACGCACATCCCCGTCAGCCGGTTGCTCGAGGGTGAGGTGCAGAAGCTCGTGCGGATGGAGGGCCGCCTGCACCAGCGCGTCGTCGGCCAGAACGAGGCCGTCACCGCGGTGGCCAACGCGATCCGCCGTGCCCGCGCGGGCCTCCAGGATCCGAACCGTCCGCTCGGCAGCTTCCTGTTCCTCGGGCCGACCGGGGTCGGCAAGACCGAGCTGGCGCGCGCGCTCGCCGAGTTCCTGTTCGACGACGACCACGCGATGATCCGCATCGACATGTCGGAATACCAGGAGAAGCACACGGTCGCCCGCATGATCGGCGCGCCTCCCGGCTACATCGGCTACGACGAGGCCGGGCAGCTCTCCGAGGCCGTGCGGCGTCGCCCGTACGCGGTGGTGCTGTTCGACGAGGTCGAGAAGGCGCACCCCGAGGTGCTGAACGTGCTGCTGCAGGTCCTGGACGACGGCCGTCTGACCGACGGCAAGGGCCGCACGGTCGACTTCAAGAACGTGGTCGTGATCATGACGTCGAACCTGGGCGGCTCGGCCATCATCGAGGCCACGCTCGGCGGGGGCACCGTGACCGAGAACGTGCGCGCCGCGGTGCAGGAGGCGCTGCGCCACCACTTCCGGCCGGAGTTCCTGAACCGCGTCGACGAGACGATCATCTTCCACGCGCTCGACATGGCGGAGCTGACGCGGATCGTCGACATCCAGATCTTCGGGCTGCTCAAGCGGCTGGGCGAACGCAAGATCGCCGTCACGCTGACGGACGCCGCGAAGCAGTATCTGGTGACCGAGGGCTACGAGCCGGCGTTCGGCGCGCGCCCGCTGAAGCGGACGCTCCAGCGCAAGGTGCTCGACCCGCTGGCGCTGCGGGTGCTCGAGGGCGAGGTCCGCGAGGGCGACACGGTGGTCGTCGACGGTGGAAGCGCCGGGCTGACGTTCAGAACCGAGCGGGCCGCCTCGGACGCGGGCGACTCAGTAGTGAAGGCTCAGACCCACTGAGGCGCGCCAGAAGCTGAGCCGTGTGGTTCCGACCCCGACGATGGGGGCGCTGCCTTCCGTGAGCGTCTGCATCCGCCGGAGGTCGAACCGCACGCTCGTCTTCCTGCCCGTGCGGCCGATCGCACCCACACCGACAGACAGGGCGCCGTAGTTCTCGCTCACGCCCAGCACGCCGCGCAGGTCGCCCATCCCCACGTGCATCATGCCCGCGCCGACCGTCAGGTACGGCCGCAACGAGTCGCGCATCACGGCGGCGGGGGCTGACAACAGTACCTGCCCCGTCAGACTCACGACGCGGCTCGACGAAACCAGGCCGCCCCGGCTCGACGAATCGAAGAAGCCCGGCAGGTAACCGAGGTCACCCTCGAAGCCGAAGATGCCCCGGCCGACACGGCTCAGCGAGACGCCCACGATCGGTTTGGTGGAGCCTGACGCCTGGTCGAGGTCGATGAGGTTTGTCTGGGCGTCGACCTTGGCGCCGATGAAAGGCGTCACGAGCCAGTCGGCCTGCGCGAACGCCGGCGTCAGCAGGATGGTGCCGAGGGCGGCCGCCGCGACGTTACGGAACGAACGTGTTGAGGAAGAGCGCGGCAAAGGGCGATACCGTGACATCGCCGGCGGCCATCGCGGGCGGTGCGCTCAGCCCGTCGGTGTTGGCCAGCAGCGCAAACGTCAGCCGGCGTCTGGGCAGCACGAGCACGAGCGAGGAATACGCGTCGCTGACCGCACCGAATTGCCAGACGACCGGCTCACCGCGGTAGGACTGCACGAACCACCCGAGACCGGCGGGTGTGGCCCGTCCATTCGCCGAGGCCTGACTGGCCCAGGCAAGAGACCGCGTCGGCTCGTCGAGCAGCAACCCGTCCGTCAGCAGCGCGGTGGAGAACCGGCCGAAGTCCCGCACGCTCGTCACGAGCCCCGTCGCGGCATTGACCCCGGCGGGCAGCACGTCACTCCGCACGGGCCGGCCGCGATCGACGCGGTACGGCACGGCCATCTCGCGGAGGACGTCCGCGTAGCGGGTCAGCGTCGCGCCGTCGAACGCGCCCCGCACCTCGCTGGCCGGATCGACGACGTCCGTGCCCGGCACCGACGACCGCATCGCCAGCCGGTCGAGCAGTTCGGTCGCAATCACCCGGGCGAACGGCCCGTCGTAGCAGTCCTCGATGATCGGCGTCAGCTGCGTGAAGCGCGCCGGGGCGTACTGGAAGGTGTCGCCCGGCGTGAGGTGACCCAGCAACTGCCGGACCGTCAGGCCGGGCTGGGCCGTCGGGACCCAGCGCGTGACCGGCTCCTCGAGATTGAGCAGCCCGCGCTCGCGGCACTGAAGCGCGAGCGTGGAGGCAAACGTCTGCGTCAGGCCGCCGACCGGGAACGGCGTGTCGGGCAGCACCGGCAGGTTGGCCTCGATGCTCCGCTGGCCGAAGCCGCGCTCCCACTCCGTCACGCCGTCCTGGATGACGACGGACGCCAGCCCCGGAATGCCCGCCTGCTGGCGGACGGCGTCGAGGTAGCGCTCGAAGAGCGAGAAGGCCAGATTCTGGGCAGCAGCGGGCGTCGACAGCAGGGCCAGCCCCGCCGCCATTACAGCGCCCCGAAATGCCCGTTTCCCCGTTAGAGACACGACGGGCGAATGATAACACCCGCAGCCGGGTGGCTTTCTGTGCTACATTTCGCAGGAATCACGTGCATATGCGGGCCTTTTCGCTGCCTTTCGCCGTCCGTGCCGCCGCCCGGTTCTCCGGGCTGGTGCTGATGTGCGTCCTGCTGCTGGCCGGAAGCGCCCGTCCGGCCCATGCGCAGGAGTCCATCCGCGTAGTTCCGTTGGCGCGGGATGGGTCGGTCCTCGTATCGTTCAATCTGGCTGACGGCTTTACCGACGACGTCCGCGCCGCAATCGCGAGCGGACTCCGCACCACGATTACCTACACCGTCGAGCTCCGGCTGGAAGTGCCCTTCTGGGTCGACCGGACGATTTCAGAAGCCGTCGTCAGCAGCAGCGTCCAGTACGACAACCTGACGCGCCGCGCCTCCGTGACCCGCAGCGTGGATGGCCACTCGGACGAGACCAAGACGCTCGAGGACGAGGCCGGCATCCGGACCTGGCTCACCTCGCTCCACCGGATCCCGCTCTTCGACACGGCCAGGCTGGAACCGAACCGCGAGTACTACATCCGCGTCAGCGCCCGCACGCAGCCCCGCAACAGCTCGCTCCCCTGGTCGACGGCCGTCTCCGGCCTCGCCAAGTTCACCTTCATCCCATAGCCCGGCCGTCGGCTGCCCTCTCGCCTGTGTGGCGGGTCGGCGTCGCAGCCCACCGCCATACGGAACGTCCGTCTATGGAGGGCAGGTGCCGGGATGGGCGAGGAGATTCACAACGTCGTGGGCGACTTGCTTTGGGTCAAGCCAGGGATCAATGCGCCCAGGGAGCCCACGACTTGTGAACTCCCGCCCAGCACGGCTCATCCCGACGCTGGAACGCTATCGACCCGGTTGTGATTCGGGAAAGATCTTCCCCGGATTGAGCAAGCCGAGCGGGTCGAACGCCGCCTTGACGCGCCGCATCAGCTCGATCTGCGCCGGGTCCAGCTCCAGCCCCAGATAGCGCGACTTCGTGAAGCCGATGCCGTGCTCGCCGCTGATCGACCCCTCCAGCTCCACGACACGCTCGAACAGCCGGCGCTCCGCCTCCAGGCTCCGGGCGCGCGCCCCGGCGTCGTCCGGCGGGAGCATCAGGTTCACGTGGATGTTGCCGTCGCCGGCGTGGCCGAAGCACGCGATGTCCATCCCGAACTCCCGGCGCAGTTCCGCGACCGTGTCCATCAGCTCGGGCACGCGGCCCCGCGGCACGACGACGTCGTTGTTGATCTTCACAAGACCCGTGGCCCGCAGCGCGTACGACAGTTGGCGCCGCAGTTCCCACAGCGCGTCGGCATCCGCCTCCGACGAGGCACGTTCGACGCGCGTGGCGCCGCTCGCGCGGCATGCCGCGGCCACCGTGTCCGCCTCCGCCGCCACGGACGCGGGCGCGCCGTCGACCTCGATGAGCAGCAGAGACCGGGCGGTCTCGGGAATCAACGCGGACGGCTGATACCGGCGCAGCTCATCCAGCGAACGCTCGTCGACAAACTCCAGCGCCGCCGGCACCACGCGGCCTTCGATGAGCGCCGTCACCGCGTTCACGGCAGGCCGCACGCCGTCGAACGCCGCCAGCAGCACCGCGCGCGTGGGCGGCTTCGGGATGAGCCTCAGCGTGATCCTGGTGATGATGGCGAGCGTGCCCTCGGACCCGACCAGCAGCTGCGTCAGGTCGTAGCCGACGACGTTCTTCACGGCCTTCGAGCCGGTCCGGATGACCTCGCCCGTCGGCAGCACGGCCTCGAGCCCGAGCACGTAGCGCTTCGTCGTGCCGTACTTGAAGGCACGCGGCCCGCCCGCGCATTCGGCCACGTTACCGCCGATCGACGAGCGGTCGAGGCTGGCCGGGTCCGGCGGGTAGAACAGACCCTGCGCCTCCACCGCGCGCTGCAGCGCTCCGGTGATCACCTGCGGCTCGACGACCGCCACGAGGTTCAGCGGATCGATTTCCAGGATGCGCGTGAAGCGCTCCATCGAGATGACCACGCCGCCCGCGACCGGAACGGCGCCGCCCGTGTAGCCGCTGCCCGCCCCGCGAACGACCATCGCCACGCGGTGGGCCGCGCAGACGCGCACGACCGCCGCCACCTCTGCGGTGGTGGCCGGCACGACGACGGCGTCAGGAAGATGCGCGATGCCGAGGGCATCGGCCGCGCAGGATTCGAGAGAAGGCGTGTCGGTCCGGCACCAGTCCGGACCGACGATGGCAGCAAGCTCGCGGAGCACCGCCGGGGCGAGCACCCGACCCTCCGCCTAGCGGGCCACGGCCGACGGCCGGATCTTGTCCGCGAAGGCGAGCAGGCGCTTGGACGCTTCCTCGAGGTTCTTCATCGAGGTCGCGTAGGAGATGCGGACGTAGCCCGGCGCATCGAACGCCTCTCCGGGCGTCAGCGCGACGTGCGACTGCTCGAGCAGCACCTCGGCGAACCTGCCCGTGGTCGGAATCTCCGGCGAGAGCAGACCGGTGAGATCCGGGAACAGGTAGAACGCGCCACGCGGCTTCACGCACTTGATGGCCGGATGAGCCGTCAGCCAGCCGTGCACCGCGTCGCGGCGCGTACGGTATTCCTCGAGCATCCGCGTCACGTCGGTCTGCGGCCCCACCAGCGCCGCGATCGCAGCCTTCTGCGTGATCGACGCGATGTTGGACGTCGCATGACTCAGGATCGTGTTGCAGGCCGAGATGACCTCCACGGGGCCAATCGTCCAGCCGCAGCGCCAGCCGGTCATCGCGTACGCCTTCGACGCGGAGCCACAGAGAATCGTCCGCTCGCGCATCCGGTCGAAGAGAACCTTCGGCAGGTTGTGCGGATCCTTGTCGTAGATCAGCTGCTCGTAGCAGAGGTCGATGACGATCCAGATGCCCTTCGGCCCGGCGACGTCCGCGATCTTCGCGAGTTCGGCCTCCGAGATCAGCGCGCCGGTCGGGTTCCCCGGCGAGTTGATGATGATCGCCTTCGTCTTCGGCGTGATCTTCTCGATGATGGCGTCGGCGTGGATGGCGAAGCCGTCGTCGGAGCTGGTGCGCGCGACGACCGGGATCGCGCCGGCCATCTTGACCTGCTCGACGATCGTCGGCCAGTACGGCGCGTGCGTGATCACCTCGTCGCCGGGGTTGTAGAGCGCCAGCGCAACGTTGAAGAGGGCCTGCTTGCCACCGGCCGCGACCGCGACTTCGTTCGTCTTGAACTCGATGCCGTAGTCGTTCTTGTACCGCGCCGCGATCGCCTCGCGCAGCTCGAGGACGCCGCTCGCGGCCGTGTACCGCGTGAAGTTGGCGTTGATGGCCGCGATCGCGGCGGCTTTGGCGTGTTCCGGCGTATTGAAGTCCGGCTCGCCCGCGCCCAGATCGATGACATCGATGCCCGCCCGCCGCATCTTCTCGGCGTTGGCCCCCACCTTCAGCGTCGGCGATTCGGAAATCGCACTCAGCCGCTCCGCGATCACACCCACGTTCGTCCTCCCTGTTCCGTCCGTTGCGCCGCGCTACGCCCGGCGCCGCTCCCGCAGGCGGGCCTCGACCAGCGGCGGCACGAGACCGTGCGCGTCGCCACCGAGGCTGACCACTTCCTTGATCAGGCGGGAACTCAGATAAGTGTACTGCTCAGCCGGCATCATGAATACCGTCTCGAGCGCGGGCTCGAGATGCCGGTTCATCAGCGCCATCTGGAATTCGTACTCGAAGTCCGACACGGCGCGCATCCCCCGAACGAGGACGGTCGCGCGCTTTTCGCGCGCATAGTCCACGAGCAGGCCGTCGAAGGTATCCACCTCGACGTTCGGATACTCCCTGAACACCTCCCGGACCATGGCCACGCGCTCGGCCGCCTCGAACATCGGCCGCTTGTCCGCGTTCACGAGCACCGCCACGAGGATCCGCTCGAACAGCCGGGCCCCACGCAGGATGATGTCCACGTGCCCGTTGGTCAGCGGGTCGAACGAGCCCGGATAGATCGCCAGCCGTCCGGCCGGGGGTACTTGAGTCGTCATGGGTGTCCTGGGGTCACTCGAAGAAACGTCAGCGTGCTGTCGCCGGACACCAGCGTCCGGATTACCGTCCAGCCATCGGGGATCGCCGGTGTGTGCCGCCTGGCGTGTTCCAGCACCGCGATCCCGTCGACGGCCACCGAGGGTCTCAGCCGCGCCAGCGCCTCACCGGCCGACGCGTCGCCGTAGGGCGGGTCCAGCCACAGCAGCGTGAAACCCGCACCCTCCGGCACCCGCCACCGCGTGACGTCGCCGGTCACGACAGTATACCGGCGGGGCGACTCCTCCCCCGCCCGGCAGATGGCGAGATTCCGCTCGATGAGCGCCACGGCCCTCGGGTCCCGCTCGACGAACGTCACGTGCGCGGCGCCGCGGCTCAGGGCCTCGATGCCGACCGCACCGGTGCCTGCGCACGCGTCCAGTACGCGCGCGCCCACGACGTCCGGCCCCAGCACGTTGAACAGCGTCTCCCGGAGCCGGTCGGACGTCGGGCGCAGGCCGTCCCACGTCGGCGTCGCCAGCCGCCGCCCCTTCCATGCTCCGGTGATCACGCGCACTAGCCGACCTCGATGAAGCCGAACCGCTTCGGCCATTCGTCCGCGACGAAGGCCTGGAGCGCCGGTGACAGCGGACCGGCGGCGACGACGCGCCGTGCTTCCTGATGCGCGAGCTCCATCAGGTCACGGTCCCGCACCAGATCGCCCGTGCGGAGCGCCGGCACGCCGGACTGCCGTGTGCCGAAGAAGTCGCCCGGGCCGCGCAGCTCGAGGTCACGCTCCGCGATGACGAAGCCGTCATCCGTCTCGTTCATGGCCTGCAGACGCTGCCGCGCATCGTCGGTCCATGGCGACTGGTACAGCAGCACGCACGTCGACGCGTGCGTGCCACGGCCCACGCGGCCGCGCAGCTGATGGAGCTGTGACAGGCCGAAGCGCTCGGCGTGCTCGATCACCATCACCGAGGCATTGGGCACGTCCACGCCGACTTCGATGACCGTCGTCGAGACCAGCACCTGCGTGCGGCCCGAGAGAAATCCCTGCATGACGCGCGCCTTCTCGTCCGCCTTCATGCGGCCGTGCAGCAGGCCGACGGTGACGCTCGGGAATACTTCCGTCTGCAGGTGCTCGGCCATCTCCGTGGCCGACTTGAGATCGGACTTCTCCGACTCGGCAACCAGCGGATACACCACATACGCCTGCCGGCCCGCGTTGATCTGTTCACGGACGAGGGCGTAGACCTCGTCGCGGCGCGACTCGGGCCGCACCAGCGTCGTGATCGGCGTGCGCCCCGGCGGCCGGTCCGGAATCTTCGAGACGTCGAGGCTCGCGTAGTCGGTCAGCGCCAGCGTCCGCGGGATGGGCGTCGCCGTCATCAGCAGGACATCCGGCTTCAGGCCCTTCGCGCTGAGCGTGGCCCGCTGCGCCACACCGAACCGATGCTGCTCGTCGATCACGACGAGCCCCAGCTCACGGAACGTTACGTCCTCCTGCACCAGCGCGTGCGTGCCCACGACCAGGTGCGTGGAGCCGCGGGCGAGGCTGGCATAGGCCGTCCGCTTCTCGAGCGCCGGCGTGCTGCCGGTCAGCAGTTCGACTTTGTAGCGGGAGTGCGCGAGCAACGTGGCGATCGTCCGGAAGTGCTGGCCGGCCAGGATCTCGGTCGGCGCCATGAACGCCACCTGCTGCCCGTGCTCCATCGCGACGACCGCCGCCAGCAGCGCGACGATGGTCTTGCCCGACCCGACGTCGCCCTGCAGCAGCCGGTGCATCGGCTCCGGCCGGCACATGTCGTCGACGATCTCCTTGAGCGCGACACGCTGCCCCGGCGTCAGCTTGAACGGGAGCACACGCGCCGCAGCGGCGCGAATCGCATCCGACATCACGACCGGGCGCGGCTTCTGTTCGCTCGCCACGGCGCGGCGGCGCCAGGCATGGCCGGCCTGGAACAGAAAGAACTCGTCGAAGATGAGCCGGCGCTGCGGCGGCGTGGCGCACTGATTCAGCGCGTCGACGTCAGCCTCGTTCGGCGGAAAGTGGGCGCCGTCGAACGCCTCGCGCCGCGCCGGCAGGCCCATGCGCGCGATGACGTCGGGCGGGATGCGATCCTCCAGCACCGCCGGCAGGCGATCGATCGCCTCCCTGACGAGCCGGCGCTGCATGTTCGGCGTCACCTGGCCGGTGCGCTCGTAGAACGGCACGATGCGGCCCGTGCGGAGCGGGCCGCGGCCCTCCGCGTCCTCGGCCTCCATCACTTCGTACTCGGCGTTCAGAAAGTGCAGGCCGCTCGAGTCGAGCTTCACGTCGCCGAACATCACGACGGAAAGCCCCTGCACGAGCACGTCGGCCAGGAAGGCCTGGTTCATCCACGTGCAGCGGATCGACCCGCTCGCGTCGCTCAGCACGGCGTGGAAGATCGTGAAGCCCCGGCGCCGCGTGCGCGCCAGGTGTGCGCTCGTGATGGTGCCGCTGACGGCGGCGCGCTCCCCCGGCTTGAGCGAGCGGACGGCGCGCATCCGCGAGCGGTCCTCGTAGCGGAACGGAAGCCGATAGAGGAGGTCCTCGACCGTTTCGAGGCGCGCCTTGGCGAAGTCCGCCGCCTTCCGGGGGCCGACGCCTTTCAGAAACTGGAGCCGCAGCGCGAGAGGGTCGGCCGGCGGCGCTCCCGCGCCGCTCACTGGATGACCACCGCCTGACCCTTGCCGACCTCGAGGTTCTCGATGCCCACCGGGAGCGCAAACGGATCGTCGATGCTGATGCCGCGCGGACGCGACGGCGACTTCGCGTAGAAGCTCACCATCTCCTGCAGCAGCCACTTCGGCACGGTGATGCCGGAGACCTGTGCCGACTCGAGAACGAACCGACCGACGCCGGCGTCCGTCCGGACCACACCCGTCGCCACCACCGGCACGCGCCCGCCCAGATAACTCCATGGATCCAGCAGGCCGCCGCTGCCCCGCCTCTTCCCCATCAGGTCGAGGTCCACCACGGCACGGCCCTGCGCGCGACCGTCGCCGATGAGCGTGACGCCGGGGTCGGTAACGCCGACGGGCAGCCGCTCGCTGCCGTTGAAGGCAAACCAGGAATTCAGTTCGCCCTCGCTGAAGACGGTCCGTCTCGGCGGCGCACCGGCGGGCTGTGGCGCGCCCTTCATCACGGTGTCGATCTTCTTCGCGCAGACGGCCGCCAGTTCCTTCGTGGCGACAGGTGCAGCCGTCACGGCCAGCATCGCGCCGGCCGCGAACGTCCCGGCGACGACGGCCGCCGCATGCAGCACCTTCCGGACGGTCGCGAGTCTGGTCATGACGTCACCACGTGCCCTGAGTCTAGCAACGCGCGCACCTCGGCCGCCTGCGGAAGGCCGCCCTGCGCACCGGGGGCTCCGCAGCTCAGCGCAGCCGCCGCGCAGGCGTAGCGCAGGACGGTCTGCACGTCCGCACCCGCCGGCTCCGAGAGCCACGCCGCGATCACCCCCGCGCGGAACACATCCCCGGCGCCGGTGGAATCGACGCACGGCACATCGAAGGCGGGTACGCGGATCCGGACGCCACCGGCGAGGGCCAGACATCCCCGCCGGCCCAGCGTGACGCAGACGACAGCCGCCTCCGGAAACTGCGCGGCCAGGGCCGCGAGCCCCACCTCGACATCCGCTCCAGCGCCCGACACGAACCCCTCGGAGGCGATCACCGCGTCCGCAAGGGCGAGCAGCGAGGCAACCTCGCCGGTCGCGCCGCCGGCCGCCTCGTCGACGTCCACGACGACGCGCACGCCCGCGTCACGGGCCGCACGCGCTGCGGCGACCGCGGCGCGCAGGTCCGTGCCGTCCACCAGCAGCACGCGCGCAGCACGCACCGCCGGCAGCGGCAACGCCGCGTCCGGCACGTTCAGACGCGGGTCGCGGTGCTCGATGACGCTCCGCGTGCCCTGCGTGGAATCCACGAGAATGACGGCCGAGCGCGTGCCCACGCCCGCCGCCCGTCGTGCCGCCGACACATCCACGCCATCCGAGGCGAGCGCCGCCAGCACGAGGCCGCCGTGCTCGTCATCGCCGACCGAGCCCGCGAAGGCCGCCCGCCAGCCCAGGCGCCCGAGCGCCCGAACCGCCGTGGCCACCTGTCCCCCAGGCAGCCGGGCCTGATCCCGGGCGCGCGTCTTGCCGTCGGCGCGCGGAAATGCGTCGACCGTCAGCACCAGGTCCACGCTCGCCTCGCCCAGCCCGACCACGTCGGCAGACGTGGCGTTCGGGGTCAGTGGCGGCAGGAACGGTCCTGCGGTGGTAGCGGTTGAAGGGGCACTCATGGCGGGATGTGGTTGATTTTCGCTCTTTATTCGCGTAGAGTCCATCCCGTTCCCGGGAGGACCGAGTGCAGCCACTCACCAAGCGTCAGCGCGAGATTCTGGACTACCTCAACGACTTCATCCAGCAGCACGGCTACGCGCCGAGCCTCGAGGAGATCGGCCGGCGGTTCCACCTGTCGTCGCTGGCAACGGTGCACAAGCACCTGACCAACCTGCAGGAGAAGGGCTTCATCCGCCGCGCCTGGAACCGGAGCCGATCCGTGGAGGTCATTCCGGCCAAGGTCGCCTCGCGCGCCGTCGAGCTTCCGCTGCTGGGTTATGTGGCCGCCGGCATTCCGATCGAGGCCGTCGCGTCGGAAGACACGATCGCCGTGCCGGAGCTGCTCGCCGGCAAGCGCGACAGCTACGTCCTCCGGGTCAAGGGCAACTCGATGATCGACGAGCAGATCTGCGATGGCGACTTCGTCGTCGTCGAGGATCGCCGGTCGGCACTCGATGGCGAGACGGTCGTCGCGCTGGTGGGCGGTTCGGATGTGACGCTGAAGAAGCTCTATCGCGAGAAGGACCGCGTGCGCCTCCAGCCCGCGAACCCGACGATGGAGCCGATCTACGTCGCGCCGGACCAGGTGCAGGTGCAGGGCGTCGTCGTCGGCGTCATGCGAAAGTACTAGCGGCGGGTACAATCCGGCCCATGGCCGACGACACCCCGCGCACCGCAATCAACTTCACCATCGTTCCGGACGAGCAGCCCGGCGAGCCCCGTATCTACGCGAACTTCTGCTCCATCGCCCACACGCCGTTCGACTTCACGCTCACGTTCTGCGAGGTGATGCCGCTGTCGGATGCGGCCGTCCGGAGCGCTGAAACGGACCACGTCGTGAAGGCGCCCGTCCGCGCGCGCATCGCGGTGCCCGTGCAGTTCGTGCCGAGCCTGATCTCGGCTCTCCAGGAGCACATGCGCGTGTTCTCCGAGGCGCACTCGAACGTGCGTCAGGGTCCGATTCACTGAACCACCCATGACGCCCAAAGACGCCGTCGCCATCATCGACGCGCTGTCGACCCAGCATCCGAACGCCGACACCGAGCTGCACTACCGGAACGCGTTCGAACTGCTCATTGCCACCATCCTGTCGGCGCAGTCGACCGATGCGGGCGTGAACAGCGTCACGCCGGCGCTCTTTGCGCGCTATCCGGATGCGAAGGCGCTGGCCGCCGCGAACACCGCGGATCTCGAGCCGATGATCCACGCCACGGGCTTCTTCCGCCAGAAGGCGCGATCCATCACCGCCGCCGCGCAGCAACTCGTCGACGAGCACGGCGGCGAGGTGCCGGCCTCGATGGAGGCGCTCGTCGCGCTGCCCGGCGTCGGCCGCAAGACGGCGAACGTCGTCCTGGGCCATGCGCTCGGCGTCCCTGGACTGCCGGTCGACCGTCACGTGCTGCGAGTCGCCAACCGCATCGGGCTGGCCACCGGCGATGACGCCGTCAAGGTCGAAGCCGCCCTGTGCGCGCTGCTGCCGCCGAAGATGTGGGTGCTGGCGTCGGACGTCCAGATCCTCCACGGCCGCCGGATCTGCCGCCCCAAGCCGCTCTGTGACCGCTGCGCGGTGAAGGACCGCTGCGCGTATGTCCGCAACCTCGGCGCGGCGGCGAAGCCCGCCTCACGCCGTCCGGCCACGCCCCGTGAATCACGACGAGTTCGCACGCCTCGCGGATGAGGCCGTCGCGCTCATCCCGAAGCGATTCCGGGATGCGATGACGAACCTCGCGATCGTCATCGAGGACGAGCCGTCTCCGGCGCTGCTCGCGGAGATGGAGATCGAGCCGCCCGACACGCTCTATGGCCTGTACAGCGGCACGCCGATCACCGAGCGCCGGTGGGACGACGGCAACCGTCTGCCCGATCACATCACGCTGTACCGCGGGCCGATCGAAGAAGACGCCGAGGACCGCGACGACGCCCGCGTGATGATCGCGGAAACGATCCTCCACGAGGTCGGCCACTACTTCGGGCTGAGCGAAGAGGAGATCGAGGAGATCGAGGAACACTTCTGGCATAGCCTCGATCGGGGCGGGCCGGAGGCATGAGGCTCCGCAAGCGCTTCGGGCAGCACTTCCTCGAGCCGGCATGGGTCACCAAGCTCGTGGCGGCGGTCGCCCCGGCGCCAGGCGACACCGTCATCGAGATCGGCCCCGGCGGCGGTGCGCTCACCTTCGCGCTGGCCCCGCGTGTCGGCCGGCTGATCGCGATCGAGGTCGACCGGGATCTCGCCGATGCACTGGAACCGCAGCTCCCGGCCAACGCGTCGCTCATCCGCGGCGACGTGCTCCGGATCGACGTTGCGGACCTGTGCGACCAGGCGGGCCCGGGACCGGTCCGTGTCGTCGGCAACCTCCCGTACAACATCTCCTCGCCGATCCTGTTCGGCCTGCTGGCGGCGCACGACGGCGGCCGGCGCATCAGCGACGCGACGCTGATGCTGCAGCGCGAAGTGGCGGTGCGGCTCGCGGCCGGCCCCGGCAGCGGCGACTACGGCGTGCTGTCGGTGCAGGCCGGACTGACGGCTGACGTCCGCGTCGCGTTGGAACTCCCGCCCGGGGCCTTCCGCCCGCCGCCCAAAGTGCACTCGGCCGTCGTCCGCATGGACTTCCACGCGCCCCGCCCGCCCGTCGACGACCTGGCGCGCTTCACGACCGTCGTCCGGGCGCTCTTCACGCTCCGCCGGAAGACGATCCTGAACGGCCTGAAGCACGCCGTCGGGGTGGACGCGGAAGCCGCGCGAGCGGCGCTCGACGTGGCCGGGATCGACCCCGGCGTGCGGCCCGAACAGGTCGACATCGCGACGCTCGTCCGGCTGGTGAATGCACTGCCGGTTCCGCTCTGAAACGAGGCCGGATTCGGCCCGGTTCCCGTGCTATATTTCTCCGGAACTTATTGAGCCCGCCAGAGTTTTGGGCCTGACAGGTCTCATCACCCCCGGTGAGATTCTGTGGCCCGCCCAGGCGTCCCAGCCGCCTGATTTCGGTCACTGCCCTGTTCTCGGGAGACGTCCGCCCGGACGACCCGCGATGGCGCCGTGACGGGATCGTTTGAAGCTGGATTCATGACAGACATCGGCGCGGCTCCTCCGCCACCTGACACCCTCGAGGTCGTCGCGCTGGGCGGCGTGGGCGAGTTCGGCATGAACATGATGGCCGTTTCGTACGGCGAGACGACCATCGTGATTGACGCCGGCGTGATGTTCCCCGACCCGGATCAACCGGGCGTGGATCTCATCGTGCCCGACCTGACGTGGCTCCGCGAACGCCGCGGGCGCGTGAAGGCGCTGGTCCTCACGCACGGTCACGAGGACCACATCGGCGGCGTGCCGTACGTGCTCCCGCTCGTCGACGGTCCCGTCTACGGCACCCCGCTGACGCTGGCCCTCATCGAGCCGAAGCTAGAGGAGCACGGCCTCTCGGACGAGACCGGCCGGCTGACGCCGGTTCGGCCCCGGGACGTCGTGACCGTGGGCCCGTTCAGCATCGAGTTCCTGCGCGTCACGCACAGCATGCCGGACTGCGCCGCGCTCGCGATTCACACGCCGGTCGGCACGATCGTGCACACCGGCGACTTCAAGATTGACCAGACGCCGCTCGACGGCGAGCCCTGCGACCTGCAGCGCTTCGCCGAGCTCGGCGCGAAGGGCGTGCTGGCGATGTTCGGCGACAGCACCAACGTCGACCGTCCCGGCTTCACGGGATCCGAGCGCGTCGTGCTCGGCGCCTTCGAGGAGCTTTTCGCCACGGCGCCGGGACGCCTGGTCGTCGCGCTGTTCTCATCCAGCCTGCACCGCATGCAGCTGCTCGTGGATCTCGCCGTCCAGTTCGACCGGAAGGTGGCGTTCGTCGGCCGCAGCATGGTTCAGAACACCGAGATCGCCCAGCGTCTCGGCCGGCTGCGCATTCCAGCCGGCGTGCAGATCAAGGATGTCGACGTCGCCAGTTTCTCGCCGGAGGATGTCCTCTGCCTGACGACCGGTTCGCAGGGTGAGCCGCGCGCGGCCCTCTCGCGGATCGCCGTCAGCGATCACCGGTACGTGCAGGTCGAGCCCGAGGACACGGTGGTCTTTTCGGCCCGCGCGATTCCCGGCAACGAGAAGGCGATCGCACGCGTGATGGACCACCTGGCCCGCAGGGGCGCGTCGGTCGTCGACTCGTCGCGGCGCATCCATGTCTCCGGACACGGCAGCGAGGAGGAGCTGAAGCTGCTCGTCTCGCTCGTCCGGCCGCGCTTCTTCATTCCGGTGCACGGCGAGTACCGGCACCTCCGCCGCCACGCGGCCGCGGCCAGGCAGGTGCTGGCGGGCGGGACCGGCCGGAACGACGTCATCCTCGCCGAGAACGGCGACGTCCTCCACTTCACGGCCACGACGGGCCGCATCGCCGGCCGCGCACCGGTCGGCCGCGTGCTCATCGACGTCACGCGGGTCGGCGAGGTGAACGACGAGGTCCTGCGGGACCGGCGCCACCTCGGGGGCGACGGTGTGGTCGTCGCCGTGGTCGCGCTGAACCGCCAGACGGGCCAGCTCGTGGGCCCGCCGGAGCTCCTCTCGCGCGGCATGGTGATCGACGCCGAGACGGAGGCGCGGCTGTTCGCCGACGCCGGCACGGCGGTCGCGGATGCCGTCGCGGAGACCAGCGCGGAACAGCGCGCGGACCAGGGACTGATGACGGAGATCGTCCGCGACGAGCTGCGGCGGTTCTTCAAGAAACGTACGGGACGCCGGCCCATGGTGCTACCGGCCCTGCTGGAGATATAGATGGCCCGAGCCACTGCAACCACATCCCTGTCGCGGCGCGTCAGCGAGGTCATCGGCGTCGCGCTCTTCATGGCGGCGCTCATCTGGCTGATCGCGCTGGTCAGCTACGACGCATCCGACCCGGTCTGGTTCTTCACGACGGACACCAGCCGGCCGCCGGCCAACTTCATCGGCCGTGTCGGTGCCTTCGGCGCCGAGCTGTCCTTCCAGGCGCTCGGCTACGCCGCGTTCCTCGGTCCGCTGCTGCTCGGCCTTGCGGGCTGGAATTATTTCTGGTGCGTCACGGTCGACGCCATCTACACGAAGGCACTCGGCGTCGCGATGCTCGTCGCCTCCATGAGCGCCATGCTCAGCCTCGCGCTCGGCAGCACGGAACAGGCCGGCAAGGCGTTTCACGCCGGCGGCATCTTCGGAAGCTGGCTCTCCGGCACCACGGCCGAATACATGAACGGCACCGGCGCCGGGCTGGTATTCCTGACCTTCATCATGCTGTCCGTCGTGCTCGCGACGCAGGTGTCGCTCGGCCGGCTCTTCTCGCAGGCCTCCGAGCATGGCCGGGTCGCGTCGTCGGCCGGCGCCTCACAGGTGCGCGCGTGGTGGGAGCAGCGAGAGGAGGCCCGTGCACGCGCCAGAGCCGTAAAGGAAGCGGAGGCCAAGGCGAAGGCCGCCGCGGAACCGGCCGCCGACAAGAAGAAGCGCAAGTCCGCCGCCGCGACCGAAGACGCGCCGCTGCTCACCGCGGCAGGCGCCGCAGGCACGGCGAACACCGCGACGGCCACCGTCATCGAGCACCCGTCAGCCCTGGGCGTCCGGCCCGCGCCGGCGGTCGTGAAGCGGCAGGCGGCGCTCCCCATTCCAGCGCCGGACGCGCCGAAACCCGCCCCCCGCAAGCAGGGCGCGTTCACGCTCCCGCCGATCACGCTGCTCGACGCACCGAAGGCCGAACAGGCCGTCGACGAGCGGCAGCTGCGCGAACGGGGTCTGCAGCTCGAGGAGAAGTGCCGTGAGTTCGCCGTCGAGGGGCAGGTCGTGCAGATTCACCCCGGCCCGGTCGTCACGACGTACGAGTTCAAGCCGGAAGCCGGCGTGAAGTACGCCAAGATCACCGGCCTCGCCGACGACCTGTGCCTGGCGATGGAGGCGGAGTCCGTCCTCATCGATCGCCTGCCGGGCAAGGCCACCGTCGGCGTCCAGATTCCGAATCCGAACCGGCAGGCCATCGCGCTGCGCGAGCTGCTCGAGTCGGAGGCCTACGTCGGCTCCGAATCCAAATTGACGCTGGTGCTCGGCAAGACCATCCACGGTGAGCCGTACGTCACGGACCTCGCCAAGATGCCCCACCTGCTGATCGCCGGCTCCACCGGCGCCGGCAAATCCGTCGGGCTGAACACGATGCTGACGAGCCTGCTCTACCGGGCGACGCCCGACGATGTCCGGCTCATCATGATCGACCCCAAGCGGCTCGAGCTCGGCATGTATGAGGAGATCCCGCATCTGCTGACGCCGGTGGTCGTCGAGCCGAAGAAGGCCGCCAACGCGCTGCGCTGGGCCGTGCGCGAGATGGAGGAACGCTACAAGACGCTCGCCGCGGAAGGCGTGCGCAACATCGAGCAGTACAACCGCAACATCCGCATCAGGCGCGAGGACCCGGACACGCCCGTCGGCGACGACGCGCCGAAGACGCTGCCGTTCATCGTCGTCGTCATCGACGAGCTCGCCGACCTGATGATGGTCGCCGCCAACGAAGTCGAGGAATCCATCGCGCGCCTGGCGCAGATGGCGCGCGCCGTCGGCATCCACCTGATCCTGGCCACGCAGCGGCCCTCGGTGGACGTCATCACGGGCCTCATCAAGGCGAACCTGCCCTCGCGCATTTCCTTCCGCGTGCAGTCGAAGATCGACTCGCGGACCATTCTCGACTCCAACGGCGCCGAGCAGCTCCTCGGCAAGGGCGACATGCTCTTCATGCCCCCGGCGTCCTCGCGCGCCGTGCGCATCCATGGTCCGTACATCTCCGAACAGGAGAGCGCCCGCCTCGCCAGCTTCCTTCGCAAGCAGGGCTCCCCCATCTTCAACGACGCAATCACCGCGGACGAGGAGAAGGCGGGCCCCGGCGGGATCGAGTTCGAGAAGGACGACCTCTACGACGAAGCCGCGCGCATCGTCGTCTCGAGCGGACAGGCGTCGATCTCGTTCCTCCAGCGCAAGCTCCGCATCGGCTTCAGCCGCGCCGCGCGCCTGGTCGACATGATGGAAGCCGAGGGCATCGTCTCGTCCGGTGCCGGCGGGAAGGCCCGCGAAGTTCTCGTGGACGCCGGATATTTCGAGGAGGTTGATGCGCAGCTCCGCTAGGCGGCTCGCCGCTGCCGGACTGCTCGGGCTGCTCGGGCCGGTGTCCCCGGCCGAGCCGCAGACGAAAGCTGCGGCCGCCGCCGTCGTGACCGCCGTACGCCGGGAATCGCTGGCGGACGCGGTCCGCGTGGTGATTCAGCTCGATCGTGAAGTCGTGTTCCGCGACCAGCGTCTCGACGCTCCGCCGCGCGTCTTTCTCGACCTGACGAACGCCAATCCCGTCGCCGCGCTCAAGGATCAGGCCTTTGCATTCGGCAGCGACGTGGTCCGGCACGTTCGCGTCGGCCGCCCGTCTCCGGGCGTGACGCGCGTGGTGCTCGACCTGGACGGCGCCGCGGGTTACAGCGTCTATCCGCTCTACAACCCGTTCCGGCTGGTCGTGGACGTCGAGCGCGCCAGGCCGGTGCCCGCGCCGGCCCCGCCACTGTCTGCGTCAACAGCCCAGCCTGCCTTGCCCGGCACGGCCGCCCCGGCTGCTCGAGCTTCCAGCGCCGCGCCCGGAGCCACCGCGATCCGGCCGCCCGCTTCTCCGGCACGCGTGGCCGCCGTCGTCCGGCCCGTCCCGAAGCCGATCCCGGTTCCGCCCGCGCCGCTGCCGGCGCGTGCCGCCGCGCTGCCAAGGCCGCTCACTCGCGGCGCCGTGAGCCCGGACCAGACGCCAGGGGCCAGCTGGCTGCCAGACCCGCTGCCGGCGCGGTTGATCGCCGCCGCCACGGCCAGCGCGACCGCGGGGACATCAGCCACGCGGATGGCCGGCAGCCCGGTCTCCACAGTCGCCTCAGCCACAGGCGCGGCGCCCCGTCCGTCGCAGCCGGCCGCCCCGCCGCCGGTTGCGCCGTCCGCCAACACCGCGGGCGGCTACTCGCTGTCTCGTCAGCTCGGGCTCGGCGTCTCGCGCGTCGTCATCGATCCGGGTCACGGCGGCCACGACCCCGGCGCGCGGGTCAAGGGCCTCAACGAGGCCGACCTCGTGCTCGACGTCGCCCTCCGCCTCGAGAAGCTGCTGAAGGCCCAGCGCGGCGTGGACGTCGTGCTCACACGAAGGAGCAACGCGTACATCCCGCTCGAGGAACGCACGGCGCTGGCCAACCGGGAAGGGGCGGACCTGTTCCTGTCGATCCACGCGAACGCCAGCGAGAACCCGAAGGCCAGGGGCCTTGAGACGTACTACCTGAACTTCGCACCGAACCCTGAAGCCGAGCGTATCGCCGCTCGTGAGAACGCCGGCTCCGCCCGCACGATGCACTCGCTGCCGGACATCGTGAAAGCCATCGCGCTGAACAACAAGATCGATGAGTCCCGCGATTTCGCCGGGCAGGTGCAGGCCTCCATGGTCGACCGGCTGAGGCGCAGCAACACGAACACGCGCGACCTCGGCGTCAAGCAGGCGCCGTTCATGGTGCTCATCGGCGCGACCATGCCCAGCGTGCTGGCGGAGATCTCGTTCATCACGAACGACGACGAGAGCCGCCTGCTCAAGACGGCGGACTACCGGCAGCACATCGCCGAGGCGTTGCTGCACGGCATTCAGCGGTATCAGCGTGGTCTGAAGGCCAGCGAGCGGCTGGCCGCGCAGTAGCACGGCCCCGGATCGGGCCGCCGTCTATCGAACGTCAGCCACGGTCCAGCCGCGCCCGGCGCATCTTCACGCCGACGACGACCAGCCCCACCAGCAGCCCCGCGAGCAGCGCGCCGAGCATGATCGTGCCGGTCAGGCCGACCGCCCCGAGCACGACGTCTCCGACGCTGATCTCCTGCGTGATCGGCGGCTGCTTGATGACGTCGACGACGATCGCGCCCGGCTGCATGGTCAGACCGCCGTGCCGGCTCCCGCCGCCCGCGCCACTTCCACGAGCGTGCGCACGGCCGCGCCCGTCGCCCCCTTCGGCTGGAACGGCCGGGCCTCTTCGGCCCACGCGGGTCCGGCGATGTCGAGGTGCGCCCACGGCAGATCGCCCGCGAACTCCTTGATGAAGAGCGCCGCCGTGATGGCGCCGCCGTAGCGGCCGCCCGTGTTCGAGAAGTCCGCGATGTCGCTCTTGAACAGATCGCGGTAGTCGTCGAACACCGGCATCTTCCACGTCCGCTCGCCGGCACGCTCGCTCGCCGCGAGCACGGAGTCGGCCCACGCGTCCGGCGCGGCGAACAGTCCCGTCGTGGTCTTGCCCAGCGCGATCATGCACGCACCGGTCAGCGTCGCCACGTCGACCAGATGCGTCGCGCCGAGGCGCCGGGCGTACCAGACACCGTCGCCGAGGATGAGACGGCCTTCGGCATCCGTGTTCAGCACTTCGACCGTCTTGCCGTCCGCCGACGTCAGGACGTCGCCGGGTTTCATCGCGTTGCCGCCGGGGAGGTTCTCCGAGGCCGGCACCACGCCGATCACGCGCACCGGCAGCTTCAGGCGGCTGATCGCGCAGAGCGCGCCGATGACCGCCGCACCGCCGGCCATGTCGCCCTTCATCTTGTCCATGTTCTCGGAGGGCTTGATCGAGATGCCGCCGGAGTCGAACGTGATGCCCTTGCCGACAAAGGCGAGCACCGGCCCGGCGGGCGCGCCAGCGGGCTCGTGCCGCAGCACGATCACCCGCGGCGGCTCCTTGCTGCCGCGCGACACGCCCTCGAGCAGCCCCATCTTCAGACCCGCGATGGCCTTCTCGTCCAGCACCTCGACGGCGAGACCCGCACCGCGGGCCATCTGGGTCGCCCGCTCTGCGAGCACGCGGGGCGTCAGCAGGTTGCCCGGGTCGTTGACCAGCGCGCGGACGTCGTTGGTCACCGCGCCGATCAGTCCACCGGCTTCGGCCGCCGTGCGAACGGCGGGGTCGGCCGACGGTACGAGGAGGTCTGTGATCCAGGCCGGCGGACGCCCGCCTGTCTTGAGCGCCCCGCCGTCGAAGTTGGCCTGCGCAACCCCCTGGACCATCGCCTCCGCGAGCGGCGCCGCCTGAACCGCGGAAAGCGGCCGGCACAACACGCCCGCCGACCGGATGCGGCGCGCGCGCAGCGCCAGCGCGCCCACCGTGGCGACACGGCGCGCGAGCGTGGTGGCCCACTCCGCCCGGGGGCCCGCGCCCACCGCGACGACATAGCCGCTCTTCCAGCCGCTCAGAGGGCAGACCAGCGTCTCGAATGCCTTGCCGGAAAACTCGCCCCGGGCCCGGGCGGCCTCGATCTCTCCACCGGACGCGGCTGCGAGGCCCGCGACCTCGGTCAGGTCATCCGTCTCGAAGACGGGTACGATCCAGGCGTCGACGCTGGCTGAGGCAGGGTCTTCTCCGCTGACCCGCACCACCACGGGCTGATGAACGCTCGCCATCCTTGCTCCTTGCTACAATCCGGTGAACCTGAGACAGGAACTCCAGATGACTCACACGTCGGCCCGGGCCACCTCATGGACGCTGGTAGTCCTCGCGTTTCTGCTCGTCCATGAAGCCGTGTCCGGCGCGGCTGACGAAAAAAACAAGAAGGTGAGTCTATCACTCAAGGTCACGCCCACCATGAGCGTGGCGCCCGCGCGCGTCCGGGCATCGGTCGAGATCAAGGGCGGCGCGGACGACAACGTCGACCTCTACTGTCCGCAGATCGAGTGGACCTGGGGCGATGACACGATCTCCGAGTCCGCCGCGGACTGCGAGCCGTACGAGGCCGGCCGCAGCGTGATCCAGCGCCGCTACTCCACCGAGCACACCTACCGCTACGGCGGCCTCTACAAGCTCACGCTGCGGCTCAAGCAGAAGGATCGCGTCGTCGCTTTCACGACGACGAATCTCCAGATCCAGAGCGGGCTCGGCGAGCAGTGAGCGCGTCGACCGGTCACGCGGACGCCCGGACCATCGCGGACGATGTGCGCGCCCGCGTGCGCGAACGGCTCCGCGTGGAACTCCGCCGCCACGGGGCGTCGGAGGCGCTGGACGATCCGGCCGTCCTGGATGCCGTCGAGAGCCTCCTCCGCCGCGCCGTGGACCAGCGGCATCCGGGGGCGGCGCTCGTGACGGAAGTACTGGGCGACCCGGCACTGTGGCGTCTCGACACCGCGCTGAACTTCTCGACGCACCGGAGCGGGCCCATCGGCCGCGTGATCCTGTTCGTGAAGGTCAAGATTCTCCTGCCGATGTTCCGGTGGCTGTTCGAGTTCTCCAGCGAGAACTTCGCGCGCCAGCAGCGCGTGAACCAGCTCGTCTTCGCCTCCGTGCAGGAGCTGGCGATCGAGAACGCCAGGCTGCGCGCCCAGGTCGAGCGGCTCGCCAACCGGTGAAGCTCGCGCTCGTCGTCCAGCGGTACGGCGCCGACATCGCCGGAGGGTCGGAGTCGCTGTGCCGTCAGTACGCCGAACGGCTGGCCGCGCACCACGACGTCACCGTGCTCACGTCATGTGCGCGTGACTACGTCACCTGGTCCAACGAACTCCCCCCGGGCGTCACGCACGAGCGCGGCGTTGCCGTCCACCGCTTTCCCGCCACCCGGGAACGGAGCCCGGGCCGCTTCCGCGACCTCAGCGCGATGGTCTTCGGCGCGCTGCACGCGCCC
>CAYNUO010000001.1:45086-72681 GCA_964400405.1 uncultured Bifidobacteriaceae bacterium
CTACTTCGGCCTGCCGGCCGTGGCGGACCGCGCGATTCTGGTACCGACGGCCGAGGAGGACCCGGCCATTCAGCTCGGCGTGCTCGAAGCGTTCTTTGCGCTGCCGGCCGGCTACATCTTCATGACGCCTGAGGAGCGGACTCTCGTCACCACCAGTGCCGGAGGACGCATCGCACCGGACGCCGTGACCGGTATCGGGATCGATCCCCCTCCGCCCGTGCCGTCCAGAAGCGTGCTCGACCCGCTGGGGATCCCCGATCGGTTCATCCTGTGTCTGGGGCGCGTCGACAAGAACAAGGGCGCGCACACGCTCGCGCAGTTCTTCGTCGAGCATCTGGCTGGAGGGGGTGAATCCACCACGCTCGTCTTCGCCGGGCCGGCCACGATTCCGCTGCCAGCCCACGACCGGATCCGCGCGCTCGGCTTCGTCTCACAGGACGTCCGCGACGCCCTGCTGGCACACGCCGCGCTCCTCGTGGTGCCCTCGCCGTTCGAGAGCCTCAGCATTGCGCTGCTCGAAGGCTGGAACCGTGGGTTGCCCGCGCTGGTCAACGGCCATTGCGGCGTACTCGCCGGCCAGGTGGATCGTGCCGGAGGCGGACTCGCGTACCGCTCGCCGCTGGAGTTCTCGGAGTCACTGAACTACCTGCTGACGCACCCGGCCGAAGCCCAGGTGCTGGGCGCGGGTGGGCGCGCCTACGTCGACCGCGAGTACCGCTGGCCGACCGTCATGGACCGCGTCGAGTCCGTGCTGAAAGAGGCCTTCCGCGCATGACGGCTCGTTGAAGGTCTCGGGGGGGGCTCCGGGCTGAGCCACACCCGACCGCCCCCGGTCCGCTGGTTGTGGTCGCGCTTGTGCAGGGAGGACGGGCCGAGCACGGGCGAGCGAACGCCCGTTTCCAGCGCGACTGGTTGTACACGAGCCGGGTGCACGTCACAGGCGCGCACGGAGCGCAGGAAGCGGACGTCGCCGCCCGTGATCGGGCACTCCGACGCTGGTTGCCCGCGACCGGAGTCCGGCCACGGGCTCGTAGGTAGAAGTCTTACGCCTTCGCCACGTCGACGACCATGGCGATGCCCATGCCGCCGCCGATGCAGAGCGCCGCCACACCCTTGCCGCCGCCCTGCTGGCGAAGCGCGTAGATCAGCGTCGTCAGCACGCGGGCGCCGCTCGCACCGATCGGATGGCCGAGGGCGATGGCGCCGCCACGAACGTTCACGCGGGCCGCGTCCAGCTTCAGGTCACGCGCGACCGCCAGAGACTGCGACGCGAACGCCTCGTTCAGCTCGAAGAGATCGATCTGCGACGCCGTGAGGCCGGCACGGTCCAGCGCCTTCTTGACCGCCGGCACCGGGCCGATGCCCATCACCTTCGGCTCCACGCCGACCACCGCCCACGACAGGATGCGGGCCAGCGGCGCGCGGCCCAGCGCCTGCGCCTTCGCGGCCGAGGCCACGACGAACGCCGCGGCGCCGTCGTTGATGCCGGACGCATTGCCCGCCGTCACCACGCCGTCCTTCGTGAAGGCCGGGCGCAGCGCGCCAAGCTTCTCGGCCGTCGTGCCGGCGCGCGGATACTCATCCTTCGCGAACAGGATCGGGTCGCCCTTCTTCTGCGGAATCGGGACCGTCACGATCTCGTCGGTGAACAGGCCACCCTCGACCGCGGCCACGGCGCGCTTCTGGCTCTCGGCCGCGAACGCATCCTGATCCTCGCGGCTGATGCCCCAGCGCTTCGCGACTTCCTCGGCCGTGATGCCCATGTGGCACTGCTCGATGGCGCACGTCAGCCCCTCGGCGACCATCATGTCCACGGTCTCGGCATTGCCCATCCGGTAGCCCCACCGCGCGCCCTTCAGCAGGTACGGCGCGTTGGTCATCGATTCGGTCCCTCCCGCCACGACGACTTCCGACCACCCGGCGTGGGTGGCTTCGGCGGCGTGCACGACGGACTGGAGGCCTGAGCCGCACACACGGTTGATCGTCTCCGCGGGCACGTCCTGCGGGAGACCCGCCTTGAGCGAGACCTGCCGCGCCACGTTCATGCCGTTGCCGGCCTGGAGCACGCAGCCCAGGATCACGTCGCCCACGTCCCCGGCCGCCACGCCGGACCGCGCGAGCGCGTCCTTCACGACGATGGCGCCCAGATCGACGGCGGAGAAATCCTTCAGCGATCCGCCAAACGACCCGATCGGGGTGCGGCAGGCACTCAGAATGACAGCAGGCTCGTACTTCGACATCAACACTCCTCTACGAAAACGGATCTAGCTCGTCCGGTCTTTCATCAACGCCGCCCGCCAGCGGGCGGCCTCTTCAAACGTTGCCTCAAGCGCCCCACCGCGGTCGAGGCCCGCGCGCAACTCAATCAGTCGCGCAATGAGCTGGTCCAGCGCCCGACCGAGCTCACCGGCATTGGTCGCCGCAATATCAGTCCAGATATCCGCCGGACTGGAGGCCAATCGTGTCGTATCCACAAGACCACGACCGGCCAGCGCAAGCCCCGCCTCCCCGGCCGCCCCGCCGACGACGGCCATCAGCGCGCTCGCGGTCAGCTGCGGAAGATGGCTGATCGCGGCAAGCAGCCTGTCGTGCGCGTCCGGCGTCATCGTCTGCACGGTCGCGCCCAGTCCCTGGACGAAGCGCGTCAGCCGCTCGCGCGTGTCCGCCGCCACCGTCTCGCCAGGCGTCAGCAGCCATGGCCGGCCCGCGAAGAGGTCCGGCCTGGCGTGCGCGAACCCGCCGACCGCGGCACCCGCCATCGGATGCCCGCCGATGAACGTGAGCCGTGCGGGCAGCGCCCCAGCGGCGTCGACGATCTCCTGCTTCGTGCTGCCGACATCCGTGACGACGGCCGGCGCCTCCAGATGCGCGGGCAGGTCCGCCAGCACCTTCAGGTTCTGCCGGACCGGTGCCGCCAGGATGACCAGGTCGGCCCCGGCAAGAACGCCCAGGTCGTCCGCGGCCACGTCAACGGCGTGACGCACCATCGCCTGCTCGAGGACATCCTTGCGGTCGACGGCGATCACCAGCCCGCGCGGCCAGCGCTCGCGCGCCGCGAGCGCGATCGACCCGCCGACCAGGCCAAGCCCGACGATCCCGATCCGTTCGAACACGGGATCGGGCGTCAGGTCGCGGGCCTGCACCACCGGCAGGTGCCGGGCCGTCGGCGTGTCAGCCATGACGTCTCGCGGCCGTCAGCCTCAGGGCTAGCGGCGCGCCGCGGGCGGATCGAGGCAGATGCTGCGACCGATCGCCGGGGCGATGATCCGCAATTCCGACAGCAGCCGTTCGAACTGGTCCGGGAACATCGACTGCGCGCCATCCGACAGCGCGCGATCGGGATCGTTGTGCACCTCGATGATGAGCCCGTCCGCGCCGGCTGCCACGGCGGCCCGCGCCATCGGCGCGACCATGTCACGACGCCCGGCGCCGTGACTCGGGTCCGCCACGACCGGCAGGTGGCTCATCTTCTTGACGACCGGAATCGCCGAGATGTCGAACGTGTTGCGTGTCGCCGTCTCGAAGGTCCGGATACCGCGCTCGCAGAGCATCACGTCCTGATTGCCGCCCGAGAGGATGTACTCGGCCGACATCAGCCACTCCTCGATGGTCGACGACAGGCCGCGCTTCAGCATCACCGGCTTGCGCACCTTGCCGAGCTCACGCAGCAGCGTGAAGTTCTGCATGTTCCGGGCGCCGACCTGGTAGATGTCGCTGTACTGCCCGATCAACTCGATCTGGCTGACGTCCATCACTTCGGAGATCACCTTCAGGCCGTACTTGTCCGCCGACGTCCGCAGCATCTGGAGGCCGTACTCGCCGTGCCCCTGGAAGCTGTACGGGGAACTGCGCGGCTTGAACGCGCCGCCCCGCAGCACCTTCGCACCGGCGCGCTTCACCGCGGCGGCCGTCGCATCCACCTGCTCGGGCGTCTCCGCCGAGCACGGCCCGGCCATCACGATGACTTCGTCGCCGCCGATCTTCAGATCGCCGATCGTGATGACGGTGTCGTTCGGCTTGAAGGTCCGGCTGGCCAGCTTGTAGGGCTCGCTGATGCGGACCACTTCCTTGACCCCGTCGAGGATCTTCACCAGCTCGGGGTCGATCTTGTGCGCGCCCACCACGCCCAGCACCGTCCGCGTCGCCCCGGAGGAGCGGTGCACATCCATGCCGAGGCCGACAATCCTGGCAATCACCGCGTCTATCTGGGCTTCGGTCGCCCGTTCCTGCATCACTACAACCATGACGTGCCCCTTATGCCTCGTCGCCGTCCGCCGCGCGGCGTTCCGCGCGACGCGATTCGTCCATGACCCGCTCAAAAATCCTGACCACCGCGTCCGCCTCGAGCGGACCCGCAAGCGTCGTGGCCCGCTCGCGCACGAGACCCAGCACCTGCTTCTCGCGCTCCGGCTGATACACCGGCAGGCTCTGCACCTGCTTCAGCTTGCCAATCTCGACCGCGCACGCGACCCGCACGTTCAGCAGGCGCACCAACTGGTCATCGATGACGTCGATGCGTCCCCGGAGTTCCTCGATCGTCAGCCCTTCAGCCACCGCACATACTCCTCGACCCGCGCCGGCAGTTCCGGCGTCGATCCAGACTCCGCTATCAGGTTCACCAGGGCGCTGCCCACCACGGCCGCGTCCGCCCACTTCCCGACTTCGCGCACGTGCTCCGGCTTCGAGATGCCGAAGCCCACTGCCACCGGCATGTCCGTCACCGCCCGGATCCGGGCGACGATCTGTTCGGCACCATCCGCCAGCGTGTCACGCGAGCCGGTCACACCCAGGCGAGAAATGGCGTACAGGAAGCCACCGCCCAGGCTCGCGGCCTGCCGAATCCGACGATCGCTTGTCGTGGGGCTCAGCAGGAAAATTGTATCAATCCCGCGTGACTGATAGACGGCCCGGCACTCGCCGGCCTCTTCGAGCGGCAGATCGACCATCAGCACCCCGTCGACCCCGGCTTTCGCCGCCCGATCCGCGAACGTCTCGAGGCCCAGCCGGAGGATCGGATTGGCGTAGCTGAAGAGCACCACGGGCGCCCGCAGCTGTCCACGGATGCCCTCGACCATGTCCAGCACCCCGGGGAGCGTCGCGCCGGCCGCCAGCGCCCGCTCGGTGGCCCGCTGGATGACCGGCCCGTCGGCGAGCGGTTCCGAGAACGGAACGCCGACTTCCAGCACGTCCGCGCCGCCGCGATCCGCCGCCAGCAGCACCTCCGCCGACCGCGCCAGCGTCGGGTCGCCGGCCGTCACGAACGTCACGAGCCCAGGCTTCCCCGCCGCCTTCAGCCGCGCGAAGGTGTCCGCAAGCCGGCTCACGACCGTCCCTCCATCGTCGCCAGCACCGCGGCCACGCTCTGCACGTCCTTGTCGCCGCGTCCCGACAGGTTCACCAGCATCACCGACCCATCCGGGAGCGCCGGCGCCAGCTTCATCGCGTGCGCCACCGCATGGGACGACTCGAGCGCCGGGATGATCCCCTCGAGCCGGGCGAGCGCCTTGAAGCCGTCGAGCGCCTCCGCGTCGCTGATGTGCGCGTACTCCGTACGGCCCAGATCGCGCAGCCATGCGTGCTCCGGACCGACCGCCGCGTAGTCGAGGCCCGCGGAGATCGAATGCGTCAGCTCGATGTTGCCGGCGGCATCCTGCAGCACGAACGTCCGCGTGCCCTGCAGCACGCCCGTGCTGCCGCCGTCGAACCGCGCCGCGTGACGGCCCGGCGTGATGGCTTCGCCGCCCGCCTCGACGCCGATCAGCCGGACGGCCGCGTCGTCGATGAAGGCGTCGAAGATGCCGATGGCGTTGCTGCCGCCGCCCACGCAGGCGACCACGAGGTCCGGCAGGCGTCCGGCCTGCTTCAGGATCTGCTCGCGCGCCTCGCGGCCGATCACGGACTGGAACTCGCGCACCATCAGGGGATAGGGATGCGGGCCGAGCGCCGAGCCGAGCACGTAGAACGTGTCCGTCACGTTCGTCACCCAGTCGCGCATCGCCTCGCTGATCGCATCCTTCAGCGTGCGGCTGCCGGCGTCGACGCGGCGCACCGTCGCGCCAAGCAGTTCCATCCGGACGACGTTGAGCGCCTGCCGCACCATGTCGTCGGCGCCCATGTACACGTGGCACTCGAGCCCGAGCAGCGCGCAGGCCGTGGCCGTGGCCACGCCGTGCTGCCCGGCGCCCGTCTCGGCGACGATCCGGCGCTTGCCCATCCGCTTCGCCAGCAGCGCCTGTCCGAGCGCGTTGTTGATCTTGTGCGCGCCGGTGTGCGTCAGGTCCTCGCGCTTCAGGAAGATGCGTGTCTTCCCGACCGTCGCGGCGAGCCGCGACGCCTCGTACAGCGGCGTCGGGCGGCCGACGTAGTGCGTCAGCAGGTCATCGAGCTCCGCCTGAAAGGCAGCGTCGCCACGCACCGCGAGATACGCCTCGGTGAGTTCCTCGATCGGCGCGACGAGCGTCTCGGGCACGAACCGCCCGCCGTAGGCGCCGAAGTAACCGCGCGCATCCGGGTCGCGCCGCCCAACCCGTGCTGTCTCACCGGCCATCGGCCGTCCTCACCTTCTCGAAGAAGTCGTTCAGCTTCGCCACGCTCTTCACTCCCGGGGCGTCTTCCACGCCCGACGACACATCCAGCCCGAAGGGCCGGACAACGCGGATTGCCTCCTGCACGTTCTCCGCACGCAGGCCGCCCGCCAGCACCAGCTGCCGCTTTCTGGCCAGCCCCGCCGCGGCACTCCAGTCCACGGTCTGCCCGGTCCCTCCGCGCCTGACCGCATCGTGCGCGTCGACGAGCAGCAGGACCGACTCGGGCCACGCCGCGATGGCGGCCTCGCCCCCGGCCACGGCGACCGCTCGCAGCACCGGCCGATGGATCGACGGCAGCAGCGCGGGCGTTTCGTCTCCGTGCAGCTGCACGGCCGTCAGCCCCGCCGTCCGCACCGCGCGGTCGATCTCGTCCGCCGACTGGTTCACGAACACGCCGACGGCGTTCGTCCCGTACGGCAGCGCCGCGATGATGGCGCCGGCCTGCTCCGGCGTCACGGCGCGGGGGCTCGACGGCCAGAACACGAACCCGAGCGCCGTGGCACCAGCGGCGAGCGCGGCCTTCGCGTCCTCGAGCCGCGTGATCCCGCAGACCTTCACGAACGTCACGCGCGCACCATCCGGGCAATCGCGCCGGCCGGATCCGGGTCGGTCATGAACCGCTCGCCCATCAGGAACGCGCGGTATCCGAGCCCGGCGAGCACCCGCAGTTCGTCCGGCGACGTGAGCCCGCTCTCGCTGACGGCAATGGCCGACGCCGGAATCTTCGCCGCGAGCCGGCGCGAGGCCTCGACGTCGACGGCCAGCGTCCGCAGGTTCCGGTTGTTCACGCCGATGATCCGCGCGCCCGCGGCGACGGCGCGGTCGAGCTCGGCCTCGTCGTGGACCTCGACGAGCACCGCGAGGCCCAGGTCCCACGCCTGCTGCTGAAGCCGGACCAGTTCGTCCTGCGTCAGGGCGGCCACGATCAGCAGGACGGCGTCGGCGCCCGTGACACTGGCTTCGAGCAGCTGGTACCGGTCGATCGTGAAGTCCTTCCGCAGCAACGGCACGTCCGTCACGGCACGCACCGCCGCCAGATGCGCCAGCGCGCCGTCGAAGAACGACGGCTCGGTCAGCACCGAGATCGCAGCCGCGCCGCCTTCGGTGTAGGCCCGCGCGATCCGGGCGGGGTCGTAGTGCTGCGCCAGCACGCCCTTCGATGGCGACCGCCGCTTGCACTCGGCGATCACGTTCACGTGGCCGGGCCGGCCGAGCGCCTGCTCGAACGCGTCACCGCGCGGCCGCCGGCCCGCCCGCGCCCGCGCGTCGAGCGCGGCGTCGGACTCGCGGTCGCGGCGCGTGGCCAGCGTCCGCGCCGTCGCCGCGACGATCGTCTGGAGCAGGTCCGGCGTGGCCGTCGTCATGCCGCGTCCTCGTTCGACAGGCGCGCCATCTCGGCGAGCGTCCTCGAGGCGGCGCCGTCATCGATGGCCTTCGCCGCCCGCGCCACCCCGGCCACCAGTGTCGGTTCGACGCCCGCCACGAGCAGTCCCGCGCCCGCGTTCAGCAGCACCACGTCGCGCGCCGCGCCGGGCGCGCCGTTGAGGACCGCGGTGATGATCGCGGCGTTCTCGGCCGCGTCCCCGCCGGCAAGCGCCGACGGCGCCGCGAGCGGCAGTCCGGCGTCAGACGGATGCACGTAGAAGCTGTGGACTTCGCCGTCACGCCACTCCGCCACGCGCGTGTGACCGGTAGTGGAGATCTCGTCCAGTCCGTCCGCGCCGTGCACCACCCACGCGTGCCGGCTCCCCAGTGCGCCGAGGGCCTGCGCCATCGGGCGCGTCCACTCCGCGCGCGGCACGCCGACGATCTGCCGGGTCGCCCCGGCCGGGTTCGTCAGCGGTCCGACCATGTTGAATGCCGTCTTCAGCCCGAGTTCGCGGCGCGTGGGGCCGGCATGGCGCATCGACGGGTGAAACGTCGGCGCGAAGAAGAACGCGATGCCGGCACGTTCGAGACAGCGGGTGACCGCATCCGCCGGCGCCTCCACCCGGACACCGAGCGCCTCGAAGACATCCGCGCTGCCGCACCGGCTCGACACCGAGCGGTTGCCGTGTTTCGCCACGCGCACACCACAGGCCGCCACGACGACCGCCGCCGCCGATGAAATATTGAATGTGCCGGCGCGGTCGCCACCCGTGCCGCAGGTGTCGAAGACGTCACCGGGTGCGCGTGTCACCGGGACGGCGTGGGCCCGCATCGTCCGCGCGAGGCCCACCAGTTCGTCGGGCCGCTCACCCTTCATCGCAAGCGCGACGAGGAAGCCGGCCAGCTGCGCCGACGAGGCCTGCCCTGCCATGACCTCTTCCATGACCGACGCCGTCTCCGCCGAGGAAAGGTCCTCCCGGCGGATCAGCTTCTCGATGAGCGGTGTCAGGCTCGACATCACAGCGCCAGGAAGTTCCGGAGCATCTGCTTGCCGTCCGGCGTCAGCACGGACTCGGGGTGGAACTGCACGCCGTGCACCGGGAACGTCCGGTGGCGCAGGCCCATGATCGTGCCGTCGTCCTCGGTCCGCGCCGTCACCTCGAGCTCGGCCGGGAGCTGCTCGTCCGCGACGACCAGCGAGTGATACCGCCCGGCCTCGATCGTGGCCGGGAGCCCTGCGAAGACGCTGACGTTCGTGTGAACCACCCGCGAGGTCTTGCCGTGCATCGGCCGGTTCGCGCGGCGCACGATGCCGCCGTAGGCGAGGCCGATGGCCTGATGGCCCAGGCACACCCCCAGCACCGGCGTCGTCGGACCGAGCGTCTTGATGACCTCCAGCGAGACACCGGCGTCCTCGGGGCGTCCCGGACCCGGCGAGATCAGGATCCGCGCCGGCTTCAACGCCGCGATCTCGGCGACCGACAGCGCGTCGTTCCGATGGACCACGAGTTCCTCGCCCAGCTCCCCGAGGTACTGCACGAGGTTGTAGGTGAACGAGTCGTAGTTGTCGATGACCAGAATCATGACGCCGCCCTCACAGTCCCGTCTCGGCCAGCTCGAGTGCCCGGAGCACCGCGCGTGCCTTGTCGCGGGTCTCCTGGTACTCGGCGGCCGGGTCCGAATCGGCCACGATCCCCGCACCCGCCTGCACGCGCGCGCGGCCGTGCTCCATCACCACCGTCCGGATCGTGATGCAGCAGTCGAGGTTGCCCGCGAAGTCGAGATACCCGACGGCGCCGGCGTAGACGCCCCGCCGATCCTGTTCCAGCGCCGCGATGATCTCCATCGCCCGCACCTTCGGCGCGCCGGACACCGTGCCGGCCGGGAAGCACGACGCCAGCGCGTCGAGCCGATCCTTGCCGGCCGCCAGCGTGCCCTCGACGACCGAGACCAGGTGCATCACGTGGGAATAGCGCTCGATCTCCATGTAGCGCGGCACGTGCACGGAGCCGTACTCGCACACGCGGCCGAGGTCGTTGCGTCCCAGGTCCACGAGCATCACGTGCTCGGACCGCTCCTTCTCGTTGCCCTGCAGTTCGGTCGCGAGCCGGGCGTCCTCCGCGGCCGACGCCCCGCGCGGACGCGTGCCCGCGATCGGGTGCGTCTGTGCGGTCCGGCCCTCCACGCGCACCAGCATTTCCGGCGACGCGCCGACGATCGACCGCCCGCCCATGCGCAGGAAATACATGTAGGGCGACGGATTCACATGGCGCAGCGCGCGGTAGACCGTGAACGGATCCGCCGTGACCGTCGTCTCGAACCGCTGCGACAGCACGACCTGATAGATGTCTCCGGCGGCGATGTGCTCCTTCGCGGTCCGGGCCATCTCCTCGTAGCGCGCCTGCGACATGTTCGACTGGATCTCGAGCGGCCCGCCGCCAGCCGGGGCCGCATGCGAGAGGCTCCGCTCCAGCTCGCGCTCCACGAATCCGATCCGGGTGCAGGCGAAGTCGTACTGCGCCCTGAGGTCGTCTCCCGCCGCGATGCGCGCGTTGGCGATGATCAGGATCCGGTGCCGGACGTGGTCGAAGGCCAGCACCGTGTCGAACAGCATGAAGCCGGCGTCGTCTTCGTCAGGCGACGGTGCGAGCGGCACCGGCTCGAACCACGCGGCCGTGTCGTAGGCGAGATATCCGACGGCGCCGCCCGTGAAACGCGGCAGGCCCGCGACAAACGGCGCCTGATAGCCCGCCATGACGTCCCGCAGCACCTCGAAGAAGGGCTGGTCCGACTCGGTGCGCGCGCCGGCCTGCTGCACCAGCGTCTTCCCGTTGCGCGCGCGCAGGACCATGAACGGGTCCTTGCCGAGGAACGAGTACCGGGCAATCTGCTCGCCGCCTTCGACCGACTCCAGCAGGAACGCGTGGTCGGCATCTTCGGCGATCTTCAGGAACGCCGAGACCGGCGTCAGCAGGTCCGCGACGATCTCCTTGCAGACCGGCACGAACGTGCCCTGCGTTGCGAGTTCCGCGAACTCTTCGTAAGTGGTCAGTCGCATCACGCGTCCTCGTCCGTCATCACAGCGTTCATCCCGACTGCCGCTCCCATGACACCCGCCGGCGCCGCACGGCCCGTCCACCATTCGAACTGCCGCTCGGCCTGCGCGACCAGCATCGGCAACCCGTCGAGCGTGTCGCACCCGGCCGCCCGCGCCTCGCGCAGCAGCCGCGTCTCGCGCGGGGCATAGATCAGGTCGTAGACCAGGCGCCCGTCGAACGGGCCGCCGGGCAGCGGCGACTCCCCAACCGAGTGCAGGTTGCCGACGGGCGTGCAGTTCACGAGCACATCCCACGAGCCGGGGGCCGGCGGCCAGGTCCCGACCCGTGCCGTTGCGCCCTGCACCACATCCGCGGCCTGCTCCGGGCGGCGGGCGTGCACCGATACCGACGCGCCGGCACCGGCTGCGCCCCGCACGACCGCGCGCGCCGCACCGCCGGCACCGAGGACGGCCACCCGCGCGCCCGCGAGGGCCCAGCCATCCCGCGCCGCGCGGCGCACCAGCGGTGCCAGAAACCCGGCCACATCCGTGTTCGTCGCGGCCCACCCTGTGCCCGACCGCCGCAGCGTGTTGACAGCGCCGAGGTCCACCGCATCCCGGTCCACATCCGTCGCCCGCGCCCGCGCGTCCTGCTTGAACGGAATCGTGACGCTGGCTCCGGCCAGCGGCAGGGTCCCCGCAAACGCAAACGCGTCGTCGGCGTCGGCTGCCTCAATCGGGATGTACACCGCGTCGACCCCGGCCGCGCCGAACGCGGCGTTGTGCATCGCCGGCGACAGCGAGTGCATGATCGGCCGCCCGATGACACCGTAGACCGCCGTGGCCGCGGTGACGTGGGCGAAGCGGAAGCGGCCCAGCATGTCGGCCGCCGGCATCTGGCCCGGCGCCACGGCCTGCCCGGCATACGTCCACCGGGATCCGAACCTGGCCGCGAGCAGCCGCGTCGCGACGCCGGCCGCTCCCATGCCGATCGCCACCGTGGCGCCGTCAGCCGTCAACGGCAGCAGCCGGAGCGTGTCGCTCACTCGGGACGTCGCCACGGCGACCTTCACGATCCCGGCGCCGGTCGCGCGCATCGCCCGATGCCGATCCACGAGGTCCGGCGGCACGCCCGTGAAGTCGTGATGCGAGACGACGATCCGCCGGCCGCCCTCGGCGCGGATCAGGTCGTCCCACCCGGCCTTCCATTCGACGTCGACGTAGTCGGCGCCGAGCGCCAGCGCCTGTTCGAGCACGCGCCGGCGCGCCTCCTCCGACCCGTCGAACCGGCCACCCTCCCACGCCGCGCGGCACGTCACCACGACCGGTGTCGTCCGCCCGGACAGCGCGCCGGCGACGTCGAGGTCCTGCACGCCGTCCAGCCGCAGTTCCACCATGTCGGCTCCCGCCGAGGCGTCACGGGCCGCCCGCAGCTCGGCGAGCGTCGACCCGGTCACGGTGTCACACAGCAATGGACGCATAAGCACGCCACAAAACAGAAACGCCCCTCCAACCGTCGGCTGGAGAGGCGCTCAAAACTCAGATGGTTATCGACTGGAAATCAGACGACGAACCCGCCTCTCAAGCCGCGCGCCAGTACCGCCACCAGGAGCTGGTGAAGGCCGGGCGCACCGCAAAAGAGAACGTGTAGTTCGTCACGAGAGTGAGAAGACGTTACCCTACGCTCCCTCGGGGCGTCAAGGCAGCGACCTTGCAGTTTCCCGGGATTCTCCCTATAACGGACTGCGATGGTGCGCCTCCGGGGCCTGGCCCTGCTCTCCGCCCTCGCCCTGGTCTCCGGCGCCTCCCTGCCGGCGGCGTCGCGCGCCTTCCCGGTGGATGACATCAAGCCAGGGATGACGGCCGAAGGCCGGACGGTCTTTGCCGGTGACCGCCTGGAGACCTTCACCGTCCGCATCCTCGGCGTGCTGAAGAACGTGATGGGTCCGCAGCGGACGCTGATCCTTGCGCGCCTCGAAGGCGGGCCGCTCGCGAGCACCGGCGTCATCGCCGGCATGAGCGGGAGCCCCGTCTACATCGACGGCCGGCTGGTCGGCGCGGTCGCCTATTCGCTGGGCGCGTTTGCCACGGAGCCCATCGCGGGCATCACGCCCATCGGCGAGATGATCGCCGATGCCGCGCTCGACGCGCCTCGGCGACGCGCCGCGGCGGTGCGCCTGCCCCGAGGCGACGGTACGGACGACCCGGTCGCGGACGCCCGCGAGGCCTTCGCCGCGCTTGCCCCGTTCGTCCGCTCTCCGGCTGACGCCCAGCCGCTCGGCGGCACGCTGCCCGGTCTCGCCGCCACCGGCGCGATGCTGCGCCCCATTGCCACGCCGCTCGGGCTGTCCGGCTTCTCCGCGTCGACGATCGCGCCGCTGGACGCGCTCTTCCAGCAGTCCGGCTTCCTGCCCTCGATGGCGGGCGCAGCCGCGGACCCCGGCTCAGCCTCAACCGCGCCGCTCCGCCCCGGCGATCCGGTCGGCATCACGATGGTCAGCGGCGACCTGGAGGTCGGCGCCACAGGCACGGTCACCGAGATCGACGGCGACCGCGTCTACGCCTTCGGCCATCCGTTCTACAACCTCGGCCCGACGACGTTCCCCATGACGCGGGCGTGGGTGCACGCGATCCTGCCAAGCCTGCAGTCGTCGCTGAAGATTGCCAGCACGGGCGCCGTGATCGGCACCATCTCGCAGGACCGCGCCACCACGATCGCCGGCCGCCTCGGGCCCGGCCCCGCACAGATCCCCGTCTCGCTCGCGCTGACGATGGGCGGCACCACACGCACGTTCCGGATGCAGGTCGCGCAGGATCAGCTGTTCACGCCGCTGATGACCTACCTGTCCATCGTGGAGACGCTGACGTCCTATCAGCGGCAGATGGGCACGTCTACCTACGCCGTCACCGGACGGATATCGCTCAAGGGCCGCGGCGACATCGCGATTGACGACGTCTTCACCGGCGACCAGGCGCCGACGGGCGCGGGCAACGCGGTGATGGGTCCGCTCAACAGCCTCCTGCGGAACGTCCACGAGGACGTGACCATCGACGGCGTCACGCTCAACGTGACGGCGAGCGAGGACACGCGCACCGCCGTCCTCGAGCGCGTCAGTGTCGGCGCGGCGAGCGTCAAGCCGGGCGAGACCGTCCCGGTCACGATCCAGGCGCGGACGTATCGCGGCGCGCCGATCACGCGCACGGTGCCTGTCAGGATTCCCGCGAACGCCCGCGGGGCGGTTTCCATCCTCGTGGCCGACGCCGTGCGCACCGTCCAGGCCGACCCCCGGGATGCGGGCCCCGCGCAGATGCAGAGCCTGCCGCAGCTGCTGACCGCGCTCCGGTCCGTCCGCCGGTCGAACCGCTTCTACGTTCGCTTCGTCACGCCCGAAGCCGGCGCCGTGGTCCGTGGGGAGTCCCTGCAGGCGTTGCCCGCCTCGGTCATCGCCGTCATGGAAGGCGACCGTCAGGGCGGCAGCTTCCGCGGCCTCGGAGCCGCGCTCACCGGTGACTGGGACGTGGCCTTCGACTACGCCGTGTCCGGCTCCCGCACGATCACCATTCCGGTCGACTGACGCCCGCTCCCACGTCTATGCGTATCCGTTCGCTCACGGTCCTGCTTCCCGGCTGCGCGGCGTTCCTGCTCGGCGCGGCCGTTCTCGGCGCCGCCGCGCCCGCCGTCTGGCAGGCCGCCGGCGCGGCCGATTTTCTGAAGGGCGAGATCGAGAACCTCGCGGTGGACGCACGGGGCCGGCTCACGCTGGCACCGGCGTCGACCGTTCTGCACGACCCCGCCCTCCCGTTCGTGTGGGCGCTGGTCGAGGGCACGAACGGCGTGCTCTATGCCGGTACCGGTAACGACGGCCAGGTCGTCGCGGTCGAGCCGTCCTCGCGCAGCCGCGTCGTCTTCGACGCCGAACAGCTGGAGGCGCACGCGCTGGCGCCGGCGCCGGGCGGCGGCGTCTACGTCGGCACGTCGCCCGACGGCGCGGTGTACAAGGTGGACGCCGCCGGCAAGGCGGAGCGCGTCTTCGATCCGCCGGACAAGTACATCTGGAGCCTGGCCGTCGCGCCGTCCGGTGATCTCTTCGTCGGTACCGGCGATCAGGCCCGCGTCTACAAGGTCGCGCCGGGCGGCGCCTCGACGACGTTCTACACGGCAAAGGCCGCGCACGTGATGTCGCTCGCGTTCGACGCCACCGGCCGGCTGGTGGTCGGCACGGAGTCGCCAGGGCGCGTGATTCAGCTCGACGCGGCCGGAAAGCCGTTCGTGCTGATCGACTCCCCGCACACCGACATCCACAGCCTGCGCCTCGGCCCCGACGGCGCGATCTACGCCGTGGCCGCGAGCGCGAAGGCCGCACCGGCAGGCGCCGCGCCGCGCCCCCCGGCGGCGGGCAGCACCTCGACCTCGACGGCCGGCGGCACCGCGACG
The DNA here is from genome assembly GCA_964400405.1 of uncultured Bifidobacteriaceae bacterium. Lineage (GTDB taxonomy): Bacteria > Acidobacteriota > Vicinamibacteria > Vicinamibacterales > UBA2999 > CANKJK01. Next base: position 60,514 of record CAYNUO010000001.1, read on the forward strand.
GTCACGGTCGAGGTCACGGCCGTCGCCGTTGCCGGTGACGCCGGCGCGACGGCGACACCTGCCGCCAGTCCGGGTGACGGCAGCGGAGCCATTTACCGCATCCAGGCGGACGGCCTCTGGGACACCGTGTGGGACGCGAAGGGCGATGTGCCCTACGACGTGGCCATCGAACCGGACGGTGCCCTGCTGGTGGCCACCGGCAGCCGCGGCCGGCTCTACCGCCTGTCGGGGAACCCGGCCGAAGCGTCGCTGGTCACGCGTCAGAAGGCCCAGCACGTCACGGCGCTCGTGCGCACGAAAGCCGGCGCCGTGGTCTACGCGACGTCGAATCCCGGCCGCATCCTGCGCCTCGACACGACGCCTGCCTCGGGCGGGACCTACGAATCCGATGTCCGCGATGCGCAGTCCGTGTCGACGTGGGGCGTGATCCGCTGGCGCGCCACCACACCCGCCGGCGCGCGCGTCGTCGTCGCGACACGGACCGGCAACACGAAGACACCCGACGAGACGTGGAGCGACTGGTCCGCGCCGTACGCCGCTGCCGCCGGAAGCACCATCAGCAGTCCGAAGGCGCGGTACCTCCAGTGGCGCGTCGCGCTCAATGCCCAGGGCGAGTCGCCGGTCCTCACGTCGGTCGCCGCGAGTTACCTGCCGCGGAACGCCAGGCCCGTGGTCTCCAGCGTGACGGTGCACCCGCCCGGCACCGTGTTCCAGCGGCCGTACCCTTCCGGCGATCCCGACCTCGCCGGCTACGAGCTCGAACCACCCGCCCGGAAGGCGCTGACGGCCGGCGGTCCGAAGGAGGGCGTGCAACTGGGCAAGAAGGCCTACGAACGCGGTCTGCTCACGCTGCAGTGGCGCGCCGAGGACGGCAACGGCGACGACCTCGAGTTCGACGTGCTCTATCGCCGCGAAGGCGACGCAGCGTGGAAGCCCCTGCGCCAGCGGCTCGCCGAGGCGCTGACGGTCTGGGACACGGCGTCGGTTCCGGACGGCGTCTACACCGTGCGTATCGTGGCGTCGGATGCGCCGTCGAATCCGTCGGGCGCCGCCCTGACCGGGTACCTGGACAGCAGCGTGGTCGACATCGACAACACCGCGCCGACGGTCACGACCGGCGGCGTCCGCCGGGACGGGGCGCGGACCGTGATCACGCTCGACGTGCGCGACGCCGCATCGCCGCTCAAGACGGTCGAGTTCACGCTCGACGGCCAGCGCTGGCTGCCGCTCTATGCCAGAGACGGGTTGATCGACTCGCGGGAAGAGGCCGTCGAGCTGACGCTTGAAGCCGGGCAGGAGGACCGGACCATCGTGGTCCGTGTGACCGACGCCCTCAACAACGCGGGCAGCGGGACGGTGAGCGCAGCGCCAGCGCCCGCGGCGCCGGCCGCGCCCCGCCGCTGAGCCCGCCGATTCAGATCAGGACGGGCGTCGCGAGCCCAGCGGGCCCGACGACGGCAGCACGTTGACGGACGAACCGCGGACCGTCGTCCTCGCGACCACCCAGACCAGATTCACCGCGACCGGCTCACCGTGCGACTGGGCCGGAGCAAAGCGCAGCCGCGAGACCGCCCGCTCCATGAACGCGTCCGGGCGCCGCTCTCCCCTGGACCACACCGCCTTCCGCGCCGTGCTCTCACGACGCCCGGCGCCCCTGGCCGCAGCTCCTCTGACCGCGGCGTCGTTCATCGCCGCGTCGTTCAGGCCGGCATCGTTCAGCAACGTGTAGTCGCGCAACTTGCCCTGCCGCGTCACGGTGCCCGCGATGGCGTACACCACGTCGTCCGCCATCGCGGACAGCTCCGGCGCGTCGTCCGTATAGGCGGGAATCGTCAGACGCGGCGGCAGCATCCGCGCGTCGAGCATCATCGGATTCGCGTCGGACCCGGGGCTGGCCAGCGCCCGCATCATGGCGGCCAGCGAATTCGCCGTCTGCACCTCGAGCGCGATGGCGAGCGCCGCCGTCAGCAGCGCGCAGATCGCGACGCCGCAGGTCGCCCCTGCCAGCGCCCACGCGACCCGCCGCTCGCCACACAGCTGCCGGAACCGCACCGCCCACGACATCGCGTGCTCGGCCCTCACGCGCTCCGACATCTGCCCGACCATGACGTCCAGGTCGAGGTCCAGGCCGGGCGTCACCGGCGCGGCCAGCCGGAGGCCGTTGCCGATGATCTGCATGTCCTCCAGATGCGCGGCGCACTCGCGGCACACGCGCACGTGCGCCTCCACCACCACCTGTTCGGCGACGACGAGCTCGCCGTCGACAAACGCGGAGAGCATCGGCCGGGCGACTTCGCAACCCACCACCGGCGTCATGGCCGCACCCCGAGCAGCTCCGCGCGCAGGGCCTGCCGGGCGCGCGTGAGCCGCGACTTCACCGTGCCTACGGCGATTCCGAGCGAGAAGGCAATCTCCTCATAGCGCAGGCCGTCGATCTCCCTGAGCACCATCGCCGTGCGCTGATCGAACGGCAAGGCCTCCAGCGCCTGCCAGAGCTTGGCCGCGACTTCCTTCGAGGCCAGCACGCCGTCGGGAAGCCGGCTCGCGCACGGCAGGTCCCCTGTCTCCTCGACGTGCTGGTCCAATGAGATTTGATCCTTGCGATGCCGGCGCATCCACCCGCGCTGCCGGTTGCGTGCCTGGTTGACGACGATGCGGTAGATCCACGTCCGCAGCGCGGACTCGCCGCGGAATGACGGCAGCGTCCGGAAGACGCGCAGGAAGACCTCCTGCGAGAGGTCACGCGCTTCTTCCTGATTGCCAAGGAGGTGGAAGGCGAGGTTGAAGACCATGCGCTGGTGATCGCCCACCAACTCGGCACACGCCTGCTGGTCGCCGCTCGTGCACCGGGCGATGAGCGCGGCTTCGGCTGGTGCCGCCGCGTCCCAGGTTGCCGTATCCCACTCGTTCACGCCTGCTCCTCCGGGCCGTCGCCCGTGCCGCCTGCTGTGAGTGTACTCCCCGCCGCTCGTTGAATTGGACACCGGTTTGGCGCGCGGGTTCCCTCGGGGTTCAGGCCGGAGGTCGCCACGGCCCGAGGCGCGGTAGGATGCGGCAGATGCGCCGGAGAACCGCCGTGACCGCCGTCGTGTCGGCCATCGTGGCCGGACTGGTCCTGGGCTGGAACACGATCGGCCAGGACCGCTCGTTCCGCGCGCTGATCCGCGACGGCGACGCCGCCCTCGCCGCCGGCGACACCTCGGCCGCGGCGGCCGCCTTCAGCGGCGCACTCGCCATCAAGCCCGACTCCACGGTCGCCCGCGTCAAGCGCGGCGACACGTATCGCCGCCGGGGCGAACTGCAGGCGGCGCTCGCCGACCTCACCGCCGCCGGCGCGCTCGACCCGTCGGCGACCCGCGCCAAGGAACTGCTCGGCGATGTCCACCTCGCGCTCGGCCACGCCCCGCGCGCCATCGAGATCTACCGCGCCTACCTCGCCCTGGACGAGCGCGCGCCGCTCGTGCTCGTCAAGCTGGCAGGCGCGGAGCTTGCGGAAGGCGAAGGGTCGGCGGCGCTCGCGTCCGCGCGCCGTGCGATCACGCTCGACAGCCGGCTGGCCGAGGCGCACTACGTCGAGGGACTCGCGCTGCGGCAACGCGATCCGGTCCAGGCGGCCCGCTCGTTCAGCCGCGCCGTCGAGCTCAAGCCGGTGCTGATTCCGGCCCGTGAACAGCTCGGCGAAGTCCTGCTGGTCCTGGGACGCGTCAAGGAAGCCGCCGAGGCCCTGGACGCGATCGCCGCCCTCGAGCCGGCGAATCCAGGCCGCGCGGCCGCCGTCGTCGCCGCGTTTTCCACCGCCGGCAAGTACGACTCCGCGATCAAGCGGCTCGAGCGCGCGGAGGAACAGTTTCCGAACGACCCGGCGCTGGCCGGCGCGCGCGGACTGATCCTGCTGGACCGTGCGGAAGCCGAGCGGGACCGGCCGCTCCGCGCGGAAGCCGAAGCCGCGCTGGCGCCGCTGGCCGCCCGCGACCCGGCCTCGACGGCCGTGCTGACCGGGATGGGCCGCGCCCGGCTGCTGGCCGGTGACCCGCAGGGCGCCGTCCGCTGGCTGACACGCGCCACCGCCGCGCTGCCCGTCGATCCCGCCGCGCTGCGGTTGCTGGCCCGCGCCGCGATGGAAGCCGGAGACGCCCGTGCCGAAATGGCGGCGCTCGTCCGCCACGAAGCCCTCGCGCCGGGCACCGTCTGGGCCCTGCCCCACGCCAAGCGCATCGTCGAGGCGGCCCTCAAGTCCGGCGATCTCGCCGCGGCGACCGCGTGGATCCGGCGCGCCGAGCGCAACGCGCAGGACGACGCGGACGTGCTCGCGCTGGCCGAGGAAGTGCGGCGGCGCACACCGGACCGCGCGCTGTAGAGGGTCGCGCGACCGGTGCTATTCCCTGCGCGCCGTGGCGTAGGGATCGATGCGGTCGCGGAGGCCGTCGCCGAGGAAGTTGAAGCCGAGCACGAGCAGCGCGATGGCCAGGCCTGGCACGACGGTCAGATGCGGCGCGTCCAGCAGGTGCACGCGGCCGTTGTTGAGCATCGTGCCCCACGACGGCGCCGGGGGCTGCACACCGAGGCCGAGAAAGCTCAGCGACGCCTCCGAGAGAATCGCTCCGCCCATGCCAAGCGTGGCCTGCACGGTGATGGCCGGCAGCGCGCTCGGCAGAATGTGCCGCAGCAGGATGCGTGGGGTCGACGCACCGAGCGCGCGCGCCGCCTGCACGAAGTCCCACTCCCGCGCCCGCAGGACGTGCCCGCGCACCAGGCGCGCGTAGCCGACCCACCCGATGAGCGACAGCGCGAGCACGACGTGGCCGAGGCTCGGGCCCAGCACGGCCACCAGGGCGATCGCCAGCAGCAGGCCCGGGAACGCGAGCAGCACGTCCATGACACGGCTGATCCCGTCGTCCACCAGGCCGCCGGCGTAGCCGGCGATGGCACCGAGCGCCACGCCCACCGCCACCGACACCGACACGACGACGCCACCCACCAGCAATGACACGCGCGCGCCGGTCAGCAGCCGCGCGAGGATGTCGCGGCCGAGCTCATCGAGTCCGAAGGGGTGCCCCCACGAAGGGCCCGCCAGCCGCAACGGCAACTCCTGAGTGACCGGATCCAGCGGCAGAACCAGCGGACCCAGCACGCCGGCCGCGACCACGACACCGACCAGGGCGAGACCGAGGCGCATCATCGGGCGCTCCGGGCCGTGCCGCGCGTCGTCGCGGCGCTACTCATAGCGGATCCGCGGGTCGAGCGCGCCGTAGGCAAGGTCGGTCAACAGGTTGACGGTCACGTAGGTGATGGCGATGAACAGGATGCAGCCCTGCACCATGGGGTAGTCGCGGAAGCCGATGGACTGAATCAGCAGGCGGCCGATGCCGGGCCACGCAAAGACCGTCTCGGTGACGACGGTACCCGTCAGCACCGCGCCGAACTGCAGCCCCAGCAGCGTGACGACCGGGATCAGGCTGTTCCGCAGCGCGTGACGCACCACCACGCGGAACGGCGACGCGCCCTTGGCGCGCACGGCCTGCACATACGGCTGCGAGAGTTCCTCGAGCAGCGTGGCGCGTGTCATGCGCGCGAGCACGGCCGCCAGCGCCGCGCCGAGCGAGACGGCCGGCAGCACGAGATGCGCCCAGGTCCCACGCCCGGAGACCGGCAGCCAGCCGAGCTCCACGGCAAAGAACAGCGCCAGCAGCGGGCCGAGCCAGAACCCGGGAATCGACACGCCGGCCAGCGCCGCGGCCATCGCCGTGTGGTCGACCCACGACCCGCGGCGCACGGCGGCCATCACACCGAGCGGAATGGCGATGAGGATCGCCAGCGCGACGGCCGCCAGCGCAAGCTCCACCGTCGCCGGCATCCGCTCGGCGATCGACGCCGCCACCGGCTGGCCGGTCCGGAGTGAGCGCCCGAGGTCACCGCGCGCGACGCCGCGCATGAATCGCGCGTACTGTGTCGTCAGGGGCGCATCCAGACCGAGGCGGTGCCGCAGCTCCTCGACGTCCTTCGGCGCCGCCGTTTCGCCGAGCATCGCCTGCACCGGGTCGCCGGGAATCAGGTGGATCAGCGCGAAGACGAGCGTCAACACCCCGATGAGCACGGGGATCGTCAACAGCAGCCGGCGCAACACGTAGCGCATCCGGGCGTCATTCTATCGAGTCCACCGGCTCGCGACCGCGCGTTGCATCCGTCCGCGCCAGCACTTTCCGCAGCCCCTGCCGGGAGAGCCCGAGCGCGCGGGCCGTCCGCGTCGGCGAGGCACCGTGCCGCGCCAGCGCCTCGCGGACGTACGCGCGCTCGAAGCGCCCGCGTGCCTCCGCGAACGGCAGCAGCGTTCCCGGCTCGCCTCTGATCCCGTCCGGCAGCCGCGCCGCGTCGATCGCGCCCGATGCCGGCGCGTGCACGGCGAGCGTCGCCAGCACGTGCTGCAGCTCGCGCACGTTGCCCGGCCATGTGTACCGCTCGAGCGCCGCTATCACCTCCGGTGTGATGACCGCCGTGGTCCCGGCCTGCGCCGCGAGCGTCGGCCAGCAGGCCTCGACGATGAGCGCCACGTCGCCCGGGCGCGCGCGGAGCGGAGGCACGCGGATGCGGATGACGGCGATGCGATACAGCAGGTCCGCGCGGAAGCTGCCCGCCTGCGCTTCGGCGTCGAGCGGGCGATTGCACGCCGCCACGAAGCGGACATCCACCGGCCGGACCTGCCCTTCGCCGACGCGACGGACCTCCTGTTCCTGAAACGCCCGCAGCAGCTTGGCCTGGGCCCTCAGTGAGAGATCCGCGACCTCGTCGAGGAACAGCGTGCCGCCGGAGGCCTCCTCCAGCAGACCGGGCCGCCCGGTCACCGCACCGGTGAACGCGCCGCGCGCGTGGCCGAACAGTTCCGCGTCCACCAGTTCGTCGGTCAGCGCGGCGCAGTTCAGGTCGCGGAACGGGGCGCCGGACCGCGCGCTCAACGCGTGCAGGCCGCGCGCCACCAGTTCCTTGCCCGTGCCGGTTTCCCCTTCGATGAGGACGGGAAAGGGCGTCCGTGCGGCCCGCACGATGTCGAGCCGCAGCGCCCGGATGACGTCGCTCTCGCCGACCAGACCCGCGACCTGCCGGCCGCCGGCGTCGTGGGGGCGAGCGCGGCCGGGCACAGGGCGACCGGCCTCGCGCCGCACCGTCCGTTCGGCCACCGCGGCCTGCCACCCGGCCGGCGCCCGCGCGCTGATACGCCTCACGCGGGTGCGCAGGACGCCGGCTTCGGGTGCTCTGGTCGCACTGCTGACGTCGCGCCAGACCGCCAGCGCCCGGAGCCGCACCCACGGGAGGTGCGCGGCATCCGCCAGGCGCAGCACGTCCGTCGCGGCGCTCGCGACGAGCGCGCCGTCACCCGTGGCGGCCACGACGCGCAGGTGCGCCAGTGCAGCCTCGACCGCCGCCGAGTCGTCGTCCGGCGGAACCGCTGCCCTCAACGCGGCAACGGCGCAGCCCGCCCGGAAGACATGTCCCGCCACCACGAGCCGCTCCACCCGTGTGCCCCACGCCGCCAGGACGAGCGGCGCCAGCACGTCGCACTCCGGCCACAGCCACTCGTCGGGCTCGCCTCGAAGCGCCGTCGACTCGTCACCTTCCCTGAGCGCGCACGCCGCCCCGACACCCCAGCCTGCCGCGGCCCACCCGTTCCCTGGCGGCAGACGCACGGCCACCCTCGCCTCGCCGTATCGCGCCGCGTCTGCATGCGCCCACGCACGCCACAGCGCCGCCGCGGCCATCGTGCCGGCATCGCCGGCCCGGCCGCCCGCCGCCTCCGCGTCGCCACACGCCGTCACTGCACTGGTCGTGTCGCCACGCTCCAGCTGCAGGCGCGCGAGCACCAGACGTGCCCGTGCGGCGGCAGCCCACTGCCCCCGCCGCTCCAGCGCCAGCGCGGCGGACCGGCACATCCGCAACGCCTGCGCGTGGCGTCCGCGGCGCGCCGCCCGCCACGCCTCCTCCGCCAGCCCCTCCCACCGCGTCTCGTATCCCCGATCCGGATGCCGTCGCATGCGCCCTCCCGCCGTTCCACCACGTCCGGTCCGGGCACTGCAACAGCGACGACCGTCCGCAAGTCGTTGATTCAACAGGCCTGCGGCACCAGAGGCGCGCGGTTCTTCATATACAATCGACGCTTCATGCTGCGTTTTCTCACGGCCGGCGAATCGCACGGCCAGGCCCTGGTGGCCACACTCGACGGCTGCCCTGCCGGACTCCCCCTCGACCCCGACGCCATCAACCGCCAGCTCAAGCGCCGCCAGGGTGGCTACGGCCGGGGCCGCCGCATGGCTATCGAGTCGGACCGCGCCGAGTGGTTTTCCGGTGTGCGCCACGGCGTCACGACCGGCGCCCCGATTGCGCTCATCGTCCGCAACAAGGACTGGGTGAACTGGCAGCAGACGATGTACGTCGAACCGTCGATGCCGGAAGGCTCGACCGGCGTCGTGAAGCCGGCGGTCACACGCCCGCGCCCCGGTCACGCCGACCTGGCCGGCGCCGTGAAGTACGGGCACGACGACATCCGCGACGTGCTCGAACGCGCCAGCGCGCGCGAGACCACGATGCGCGTCGCCATCGGCGGCATCGCGCGCCAGCTGCTGGAACAGTTCGGCATCCGCATCGCAAGCCATGTCACGACGATTGGCGACGTCTCGATCGCCGCCGATCGCGTCGTGAGCTTCGCCGAAGCCGCGGCCCTGCCGGACGACGGTCCGCTCCACTGCGTCGACGCCGCCGCTGAAGAACGGATGAAGACGGCCATCGACGTCGCGGGCAAGGCCGGCGACACGCTCGGCGGCGCGTTCGAAGTGATCGTCACCGGTCTGCCGGTAGGCCTCGGCTCCTACGTGCAGTGGGACCGCAAGCTGGACGGCCGTCTCGCGCAGGCCATCATGAGCATCCATGCCGTGAAGGCGGTCGGGCTCGGCATCGGCCCTGAAGTCGCCGTGCGGCCGGGGTCCCATGTCCACGACGAGATCCTGAAAGCCGCCGAGGGTGCCGCGTGGCCCGTGCGGCGGCCGACCAACCGTGCCGGCGGGCTCGAGGGCGGCGTGACCAACGGCGAGGACCTGCGGGTGACCGGCTACATGAAGCCGATCTCGACGCTGATGACGCCGCTCCGCTCGGTCGACCTCAACACGCTGAACGAGGAGCCGGCGGCGATCGAGCGCAGCGACGTATGTGCGGTGCCGGCCGCAGCCGTCGTCGGTGAGGCGATGGTCGCCATCGTCATGGCGGACGCGCTGCTCGAGAAGTTCGGCGCCGACTCGGTCGACGAGATTGGCCGCAACCTCGCTTCCGCCCGGGCGGCCCTGGCCGAGCGCTTCCACCGCACGGTGCCCGTCACCTAGGCCGGTCGCGTGATCCGGCCGATCCTCCGCTACGGCGCCCGCGCGCTCCACGCGCCCGCCGCCCCCGTCGAGGCCATCACACCGGACATCCTGACGCTCGTCGACGACATGATCGCAACGATGTACGCGGCGCCGGGCGTCGGCCTCGCCGCGCCACAGATCGGCGTCGGCCTTCGGATCTTCGTCGTCGATATCTCCGTGGGCCGCAAGGCCGGGGACCTGATGGTGTTCATCAACCCGGAGTGGGTCGCCCGCGAGGGCATGCAGCTCGAAGAGGAAGGCTGCCTCAGCGTGCCCGGCTTCAATGCGACCGTCGCCCGGCCCCAACGCGCCGTGGTGCGCGGCCTCGATCGCGACGGCGTCAGCCGCGACGTCGAAGGTACGGGTCTGCTCGCCCGCGCGTTCCAGCACGAGATGGATCATCTGGACGGCACGGTCTTCGTCGACCGTCTGCGCGGTCTCCAGAAGGACCTCATCACGCGGAAGATCAAGAAGATGACGAAGGCCGGCCAGTGGTAGCGCCTCCGGTGCCGCCGCTCCGCATCGTCTACTTCGGCACACCGTCGTTCGCCGTCCCGACTCTCAACCGGCTGATCGCGTCGTCGCACACCGTGGTCGGCGTCGTCACGCAGCCGGACCGTCCGTCCGGACGCGGGCAGCAGACCGCCCCCACGCCGGTGAAGGCCGCGGCAATGCCGCACGGCATCCCCGTGTTCCAGCCGGCGACGCTGAAGGACCCGGAGATCGAGCCGGCGCTGCGCGCGCTCGCGCCCGACCTGGGCGTCGTCGCCGCCTACGGCCGCATCATTCCGCAGCGCCTGATCACGCTGCCGCGCCTCGGCATGATCAACGTCCACGCCTCGCTGCTCCCCCGCCACCGCGGCGCGGCGCCGATCCACCGCGCCGTCATCAATGGCGATGCCGAGACGGGCGTGACGATCATGCGGGTTGTGCAGGCCCTCGACGCCGGCGCGATGTTCGCCACCGTGACGCGCGCCATCGGCCCCGACGACACGAGCGATGTCGTCGAGCGGGACCTTGCGGAGCTGGGCGCCGATCTGCTCGTGCAGGTCGCCGACCAGCTCGCCATGGGCACGGCCACCGAAACCGAGCAGGATGCCTCGCAGGCGACCTACGCGGAGCGGCTGACCAAGGAGGAGGGTCACGTCGACTGGACGCTCCCGGCGTCCATCCTCCGCAACCGCATCCGCGGCCTGTATCCGTGGCCCCACGCCTACACGTTTCTCGACGGGGCGCGACTCATCCTGCTGCACGCGACGGTGGGTCCGGCTACGGCCGCCGCGCCAGGCACGGTGATCCAGGCGGACACCGCGGGCCTGCTCGTGGCCGCGGGCGCCGGCACGTCGCTGCTGATCGATCGTCTCCAGCCGGAAGGCAGACGGGCGATGGACGCCCGCGCGTTCCTGTCCGGCCGGCCCGTGGCCAGCGGCGTGACGCTCAGCTGATGGTGGCCCCGGCCCGCAGCGCCGCGTACCGCGCGCTCCGCGCCGTGCAGACGGGCCAGCGCGATCTGCCATCGGCCTGCGCCGCGGAGGACGCGGGCCTGCCCGATGGCCGCGACCGCGGTCTGCTGCGGGAGATCGTCACCGGCACGCTCCGCTGGCAACGCCGGCTCGACCACGTCCTCGCGCATGTGGCGCGCCGGGACACCGCCCGGCTCGACCCGGAAGTCCTGACCATCCTCGAGCTTTCGGCGTATCAGCTGTTGCACCTGACGCGGGTGCCCGCGTCCGCCGTGGTCGACGATGCCGTGACGCTGACGCGCGGGGCGCGCAAGGTCTCCGCGGCCGGCTTCGTCAACGGCGTCCTGCGTACGCTCTCCCGCCAGCGCGACCGGCTGCCGCTGCCGGCACGCCCCGCGCCGGAGGCGCCGCGCGCGGACATCGTCACGTGGCTCGGCATCACGTACGCGCATCCGGACTGGCTCGTGGCGCGCTGGGTCGAGCGTTTCGGCCTGGACGATGCGGAAGCGTGGCTCCGGTTCAATACGGCCGTGCCCGAACCGACGCTCCGCATCAACAGCCTTGCCGGGCCGGACGACGCGCTTCAGACAGCGCTGACGCGCGATGACGTGACGGTGCGGCCAGGCGCATGGGCGCCCGGGGCGTTCATCGTGGAGTCCGGAGATCCGCAGGGGGTCGCGGCGGCCGGGCTGGTCGTGCCGCAGGACGAAGGCTCCCAGCTCGTCGCATGCCTGGTCGACGCCACGCCGGGTTCGCGCGTGCTGGACGTCTGTGCCGCACCCGGCGGCAAGGCCACGGCGATCGCCGCGCGTCTGGGCGAGACGGGCCTGCTCGTCGCCTGCGACATCCGGCCGCGGCGCATGCGGACGCTCGCCGCGACCGTCAGAACGGCCCGCGCGGACCGTGTGCGGCTGGTCCAGGTCGGCGCCCGCGCCGCATTGCCGGTCCGTCCAGTCTTTGACTGGGTGCTGGTGGACGCGCCGTGCTCGGGGTTGGGAACGGTACGGCGGGACCCGGACATCAAGTGGCGCCGCTCCGCGGACGACCTCGCTGCCTTCGCCGTCACGCAGCGTGACATTCTCAGCCGCGCCGCCGCGGCCGTGCGGCCGGGGGGACGGCTCGTCTACGCCACGTGCTCCAGCGAGCCCGAGGAAAACGAAGAGGTGGTCGCCAGCTTCCTGGCCGACCACCCCGACTTCTCACTCGTCAACCTCGCGGCCGCCCCGCCCGCGGGTGTTGCACCCGCCCTCATAGACGCCGCCGGCATGCTGCGGACCGCGCCGCACCGGCACCAGCTCGAGGCGTTCTTCGGCGCCGTGCTG
>CAYNUO010000001.1:72781-80274 GCA_964400405.1 uncultured Bifidobacteriaceae bacterium
AGGACTACTTCTTCGTCGCGGTGAACGCGCCGGACGGGCCCGTGCCGGTCATGCTGTTGCCCGAGACCTTCGCCTTGTAGGTCGCACTGCCGACCGTAAAGGTCAGCTCCTCACCGAGCAGCCGTCCGCCGGTGAGCGCCGCGCCGCCGAGCGTGCCCGCGACCTTCTGGAAGGTCTGCGTCAGCACGAGGTCCCCCTGCGGCGTCTGCCACGTGCCCTGCACCTTGGCGGGCACGATCCACAGCAGCGCCGTGCACCAACTCGTGCAGTCGCCTCCGGCGTTCTGCGTCTCGTCGGCTTCCCAATCCTCCATGTCGAACGTGTTCGACACGATGCGCGTTCCCGGCTTGAGGTCCAGAATCTTCGGCCGCAGGCGCATGTTGATCGACGGAAGCAGGAACATCGTGATGACGTCGGCCTTGCTCAGGTCCGTCTCGAACAGATCCGCTTTCACGAACGTCGCCTTGTCGGCCACGCCGGCCGCCTGCGCGTTCTTCCGCGAGAGCTCCACCATCGGGGGCTCGTACTCGATGCCCATCGATCTGGCGCCGCGCTTGGCGGCGGTAATGACCGTGATGCCGTCCCCGGACCCGAGGTCCATGTGGAAGTCCTTCGGCGTCAGCTTCGCCATGTCCAGCATGCGATCGACGAGCGCCTGGGGCGAAGGCACCCAGACCACGTCCTTGCCGGACTGGCCGACGCGGGGTTCAAACGGCGCGGGAGCGCCAGCGGCAGGCTTGGTCTGCGCCGGTGCGGCCGCAACAACCGAGACGAGGAACGCGGCAGCCAGAGCCGCCCGGACGAAGTGTGTGCGCATGGAGGCTGATTCTAGTGGCAAACCCGCGTGGTACGATGCCCGCGATGCCCTTCGCGAGAGGTCTCTGGAGCGCCGGACGCATCCTGCTGCTCCTCGGCGCGCTCGGGGTGACCTTCGCCGCCAGCGCCGTGCTGGGGCTGCGCATGGCGCTCCGTGCACGTGAAGTCGCGGTGCCGGACCTGATCGGCCAGTCGGTCGAAACCGCCACCGAGCGCCTTGCGGCCGACGGGCTGGCGCTGCGTCTCGACGCCAGCCGCCGGGAGCATCCGGGCGTGTCACCAGACCGGATCGCGCAGCAGGACCCGGCGCCGGGCGTGGGCACGCGCCGTCCACGGGCCGTCCGCGTCTGGCTGAAGACCCCCGCCCGCGCGACCCGCATTCCTGACTTCACGGGCGGTACGGACCGGACCGCGCGCATCCGCGCGGACCAGGCCGGCGTCCGGCTCGACCCGCCGGCCACGGTGCCTGACGATCGTCCCGCCGGCACGGTGATCGCGCAGGCCCCTCCCGCCGGCACGCCGGGCGACGCCGTCCGCCTGGTCGTCAGCGGCGGCCCGCAGAGCTGGCCCGTGCTGGTACCGGACGTCACCGGACAGGACGCCGCGGGCGCCACGGAGCGCTTCAAGGCTGCCGGGTTTCGCGTGCTGGTCACCCCGCGCCGCCGCGCGTCCGGCGTTCCCGCCGACGTGGTGGCCGCGCAGCAGCCGCTGCCGGGCGCACCGGCCGCCCCGGCCGATACGATCACGCTCGAGGTATATCGATGAAGGTGACGTCATGAAGGCGACTCTGTCCCCGACGGCCGTACAGATCGCGCCCTCGATTCTCTCCGCGGACTTCGCGAACCTCGGCCGGGACGTCGCGGCCGTCGAGCGCGGCGGCGCGGACCTGATCCACGTCGACGTCATGGACGGTCACTTCGTCCCGAACATCACGATCGGCGTGCCGGTGGTGAAGTCGTTGAAGAAGGTGGCCACGCGGCCGCTCGACGTCCACCTGATGATCGAGCACCCCGACCGCTACATCGAGGACTTCGTGAAGGCGGGCGCCGCCATGGTCTCCGTCCACGTCGAGGCGGTCCCTCACCTGCAGCGCACGCTCGCCTTCATCCGCTCGGCCGGCGCGCTTGCCGGGGCGGTGCTGAATCCGTCGACGCCCGCCGCGGCGCTGGAGGATGTGCTCGACGACCTCGACTTCGTCCTCGTCATGTCGGTAAACCCAGGGTTCGGGGGTCAGTCGTTCATTCCGCACAGCCTCGAAAAGCTCGCGCGCGTCTCGCAGGTGCTTTCCCGCGCACCGCGGCCGATTCCGATCGAGATCGACGGCGGCGTCGGCGCCGACAACATCGCGCAGGTCGTGGCAGCCGGCGCCCGGATCATCGTGGCCGGCAACGCCGTGTACGGCACGCCCGACGCCGCCGCCGCCGTGGCCCAGCTCAAGCAGGCCGGCACCGCCGCGCTCCCGAAGTGAGCGTGGCGCACGACACCGCGGGCCGCGACACCGTCGTGCGCCGCACGAGCGTCCGTGTCCGCTACGCCGAAACGGACAAGATGGGCGTCGTCTACCACGCCAACTACTTCGTCTGGTTCGAAGTCGGCCGCACGGACTGGCTGCGCCAGGCGGGCTGGAGCTATCGCGAGCTGGAGGCGGAGGGTGTCTCGCTACCCGTCATCGAGGCCCACTGCGAGTATCGCCAGCCCGCCCGCTACGACGACGAGCTCGAGATCCGGACCCGCCCGACGCTGCTCTCCCCCGTACGCGTCCGTTTCGACTACGAGATCGTCTTACCGTCAGGCAGCCTGGCCGTCGCCGGGCATACCGTGCACTGTGCACTGGAGCCTTCCGGCCGGCCCTGTCGCCTGCCGGACCGTGTCCGTGCGATGCTGATAGCCACAGAATGACCATTCCGTTCGCCCGAGTCCTGACCCGCGTTGTGCTGGTGGCCGTCTGCGCCGCCGGCCTGATGACCGTTGCCTGCGGCAAGAAGAACATCGTGCCCGATGGCATCGCCGAAGCCGACAAGTACCTGTTCGACCGGGCCAACGAGGAGGTCAACAGCAAGAACTGGATGAAGGCGCGCACCTACTACCAACGCCTCGTCGACGGCTACCCGCAGAGCCCGTACCGGCCGGACGCCAAGCTCGGCATCGCCGACACCTACCTCGGCGAGAACACGACCGAGTCCCTGGTGCTGGCCGTCAACGAGTACCGCGAGTTCCTGAGCTTCTATCCGACGCACGCCAGGGCCGACTACGCGCAGTACAAGATCGCGATGAGCCACTTCGGCAAGATGCGCGCGCCGGAACGCGACCAGACCGAAACACGGGAGGCGCTGAAGGAGTTCGACCTGTTCTTCGAGCGGCACCCGAGTTCGCCTCTGGTGCCGGAGGTCCGCAAGAACCACCGGGTCGCCAAGGACCGCCTGACGCAGGCCTCGGTCAACGTCGGCGTGTTCTACTTCAAGGCCCGGAAGTGGTACCCGGGCGCGATCCAGCGGTTCAAGGAAGTGCTTGCCGAAGACCCCGAGTTTTCAGGCCGGGACACCGTCTACTACTACCTGGCCGAGTCGCTGCTGAAGTCCAACAAGAAGGCCGAAGCCGTTCCGTATCTGGATCGCTTATTGAAAGAGTTCCCGGAGAGTCCGCTGGTCCCGGTGGCGAAGAAGACCTTCGACCTCGCCCTGGCGGCCGATCCGCCGAAGTAGCGTCCGGCTGCGGCCGGAGGGAGCCGTCTGATGCACCGCCTCGCCTGCACGCTCGGAATTGTGATCCTGGTCACGGGAATGCCCCGTGCCCAGCGCGCGCCCGCCCCCGCCGCCTCGGGACTCACCCCCGACCAGATCGCGCTCCTCTGCGCCCCGACGCCGGCCGATCTGCCGGAGCGCGCGCCGCTGGCCACGCCGATCCAGGTGACCGGCGGGCAGGCCCCGGTCGTCCGCCACACCTACGCACCCGGTGACCTCGTCACCATCAGCGCCGGCGCGCGGCAGGGGATCGCCGTCGGCCAGGAGTTCGTGACGCGCATTCCCGTGCCGGCGCCGACGAAGAAGCGGCCCGCCAGCCGGCACGTGGTGCAGAACACCGGCTGGCTTCGGGTCTACGCGGTGGACGACGACCTCTCGCTGGCCACGATCACGCACGCCTGCTCCACCGTCAATCCGGGTGACGAACTCGCGCCGCTGACCGTCAGCGCCATGCCGGAGCGCGACGCCCGCGACCTCGAGCCGAAGCGGAACGACTACGCGCGGATCGTTTCCGGGTCTGGCCGGCGCACCACGTTCGCCGCGGGTGACCTGTTCCTGATCGACCGCGGCAGCAGCAAGGGTGTGCACCCCGGCGCGCGGTTCGTGCTGTACCACGACCGCGGCGTGGCGAAGAACTTCCTCTACGAAGCTGGAGAAGCAGTGGCGGTCGCCGTCGGCGCGGAGGCCTCCACGCTCAGGGTGACGACGTCGTCGACGGCTGTCGTGACGGGGGACTACGTGGGCCAGCGGACCGAGCTGCCGCGCCACCGCGCGACGGCCTCGAACTAGGCCGACCGGCCGGCGCGGTCTAGCCGGCCTTCCGCTGACCGGCGCCCCGCTCCCGGGCGACGGTGATGTCGGAGACGCGGGCGTTGGTGAGCTGCTGAAAACGACGGTAGTAGTCGACGGCCGACACGAGAGCGGCCCCCGCCACGACCCACAGCGTCGCCTCGCCAATCGGACGGAACCACGGCAGCGGCCCCCAGCCGACCATCAGCATCAGAATCGCCGCCACCTGCGACGCCATCTTGAACTTGCCCATTCTCGACGCGGGCATCGTGATGCCGCGCGCGCTCGCGACACTGCGCAGCGCCGTGACGGCGATCTCCCGGCCGATGATGAGCGCCACCATCCAGGCCGGCGCCGCGCCGAGCTGCACGAGCGAGATGAAGGCCGCGGAGGTCAGCAGCTTGTCCGCCAGCGGGTCGAGCATCTGGCCGAGCGCCGTGATCTGACGGCGGCGGCGCGCGAGGTGGCCGTCGAGCCAATCCGTGGCCGAGGCGAGTCCGAAGATGGCGGCCCCGACCAGTTCCTTCGGCAGCCCGAGCACGAGGCGCCCTTCGAACTCCGTCAGCAGCACCACCACGAGCAGGGGCACGAGGAACATCCGCACGAGCGTCAGCGCGTTCGGGAGGTTCATGTGCGCGGCCATTCTACCGTAGGACTGCCGGCGGGAGCTGCCCGGGACAGCGGCACTGCCAGGCCCGATGACGCTGACGTATCATCGAGTTGTCAGCATGAAAGCGATCCTTCTTGCAGGCGGTCAGGGCACGCGCCTTCGTCCGCTCACCCTTCAGATCCCGAAGCCCGTCGTTCCGATCTTCAACCGCCCGTTCCTGCAGTACCAGATCGACCTGCTGAAGCGCGTGCCGGAGATCGACGAAGTCCGGCTCAGCCTCAACTATCGCCCCGACGAGATCGAGCGCGTCTTCGGCGACGGGTCCGAGGCCGGCATCCGCATCCGCTACCTCGTCGAACCGAAGCCGCTCGGCACGGGCGGCGCGATCCGCTTTTCCGGCCACGACCTCACGGAGACCGTCGTTGTGTTCAACGGCGACGTGCTGACCGAGATCGACCTCGCCGACGTCCTGCGGCTGCACCGTGAGCGGAAGGCGAAGGCCACAATCGTCCTGACCCCGGTCGACAACCCGTCGGCGTACGGCCTGGTCGAGACCGACGCGGCCGGCAACGTCCTTCGCTTCGTCGAGAAGCCGGACCCATCGCAGATCACGACCAACCTCATCAACGCGGGCATCTACGTGCTCGAGCCCGACACGTTCGACCGTATTCCCGCGAACGAGCCTTATTCGATCGAACGCGCCTACTTCCCGTCGCTGGTCGAGCGCGGCGAGACATTCGTCGCGTATCCCTATCGCGGGTACTGGCTCGACATCGGCACGCCGGCCAGCTATCGGCAGGTGCACCGCGACATCATGGACGGGCACTTCGCCGCCGCGCCCTTCTCCGCCGGGGGCGGCGACCGCATCGCCATCGTGCCGACCGCGCAGGTCGACCCGGCCGCCACCATCACCGCGCCGTGCTTCATCGATCGTGGGGCACGCGTCGCCGCGGGCGCCACCGTCGGGCCGCACGCCGTCATCGGCCGGGACGCCGTCGTCGAGGCCGGAGCCAGCGTCACGACGAGCATTCTCTGGCCGGGGACCCGCGTCGGGGAGCAGGCCACCGTGACAGATACCGTGCTCGCCACCGGCGGCCGCGTGGGCGCCCACGCCGCCGTCTCCGGACTTACGCTCGGCGCCGACACCCACATTTCCGACTACAGCCGCTGATGCCCGTCAATCCGAACATCTTCAAGGCCTACGACATCCGCGGGGTCTACCCGACCGAAATCACCGAGGACATCGCCCGCGACATCGGCCGCGCGTTTGTCGCCTATCTCGGCGCCACGCGGATCGGCGTCTCGCGCGACATGCGCGTGTCGTCGCCGTCGATTGCCGCGGCGTTCATCGACGGCGCCCTGAGCCAGGGTGCCGACGTCGTCGACTACGGGATGATGGCCACGGACATGCTCTACTTCGCGTCCGTCCGCGACGGTCTGCAGGGCGGTGCCCAGGTCACCGCGTCGCACAACCCCGGCAAGTACAACGGCATCAAGATGATTCGCGAGCAGGCGCGGGCGCTGAGCGCCGACGCCGGCATCGGCGAGATCCAGGCGATGGTCATCAGCGGGAGCATCCCCGCTCCCACCCGCCGCGGCACGCTCAGCTCGGCGACGGTTCTCGACGACTACGTCGAGCGCATCCTGCAGTTCATCGACCCAGCCGTCATCAAGCCGTTCAACGTCGTGCTCGACGCCGGCAGCGGCATGGGCGGTCTCGTCGCCCCGAGGCTCTTCGACCGGCTGCCGTGCAGGACGACGCGGCTCTGCTTCACGCCGGACGGCACGTTCCCGAACCACGAGGCCAACCCGCTCATCGAGGAGAACCGCGTCGACTCGACCGAGGCGGTGCTGAAGACGAAGGCCGACATCGGCATCTGCTGGGATGGGGACGCCGACCGGTGCTTCTTCATCGACGGCAGCGGCGAGTTCATCTCCGGCGACTTCGTCACGGCGCTGCTGGCCGAAGCGTTCCTGATGAAGAATCCCGGCGCGACGATCGTCTATGACCTGCGCGCCAGCCACGCCGTCAAGGACACCGTGGCCCGCCTCGGCGGCACGGCCGTCATGAACCGCGTCGGCCACGCCTTCATCAAGGCCCGCATGCGCGAGGTCGACGGCGTCTTCGCCGGCGAGGTCACCGGGCACTACTACTTCAAGGACTTTGCCTACGCCGACAACGGCTTCATTCCCGCGCTGCTGATGCTGGAGCTGATGTCGGTCAAGGGGCAGTCGCTGCGTGAGCTCCTCGCGCCCTACCGCGAGCGCTACTTCATCTCGGGCGAGATCAACACCGCGCTCGGCAGCATGGAAGAAGTGCCCGCGCGCCTCGACGCGATCGAGCGCCGCTACGCCGACGCGCAGGTCTCCAAGATGGACGGCGTCTCGATCGAGTATCCGGACTGGCACTTCAACGTCCGGCCCTCGAACACCGAGCCCCTGCTCCGCCTGAATCTCGAGGCCACGACGCACGCCGAGATGCAGCGCCGCCGGGACGAAGTCCTGGCCATCATCCGCGGCTAGGCTTTCGCTTTCCA
>CAYNUO010000002.1:0-22753 GCA_964400405.1 uncultured Bifidobacteriaceae bacterium
TCGATCGGGATGCAGTGGCCGCCGAGGCCGGGACCCGGGTAGAACGGCATGAAGCCAAACGGCTTCGTGCCTGCCGCGTCGATGACCTCCCACACGTCGAGATTCATGCGGTTCGACATCAGCGCCAGCTCGTTGACCAGGCCGATATTGACCGCGCGGAACGTGTTCTCGAGCAGCTTCACCATCTCGGCGACGCGCGTCGAGCTGACCGGCACCACGTGGTCGATGACCGACCCGTAGAACGCCTTTGCCAGCTCCGTGCTCGCCGGGTTCATGCCGCCGACGACCTTGGGGATCGACTTCGTGTTGAAGTTCACGTTGCCGGGATCGACGCGCTCGGGTGAGAAGGCGAGGAAGAAATCCGTTCCCGCCACGAGACCGCCCGCTTCCAGGGCGGGCTGCACGACCTCGTCCGTCGTGCCGGGGTACGTCGTCGACTCCAGGATGATGAGCTGGCCCTTGCGCAGGTGCGCCTTCACCGCGTCGACCGACTTCACGACGAAGGACAAGTCAGGGTCGCGCGTCTTGTTGAGGGGCGTCGGCACGCAGATATCGATGACATCCATGTCGGCCAGTTCCGCCATGTTCGCGGTCGCCTTCAGGCGTCCCGCGCGGACGACGTCGGCGAGATGCGCTTCCGCGACGTCGCCGATGTAGCTCTTCCCTGCGTTGACGGCGGCCACCTTGCCGGCATCGATGTCGAAGCCGGTGACGTGAAAGCCGGCCGCGGCGAACTCCACCGCGAGCGGCAAACCGACGTAGCCGAGGCCGATCACGCCCACGCGGGCCGTGCGCTGCTCGATCTTGCTCTTCAGGGTCTCTGCGGTCATGGGTGGGGCTCAGCGCTCGATGCGGGCGTCGGCGTGGGGCGCGCGGCGGAGCCGCTCGAGGTCCGCGTCGACCATCATCGACACGAGACCCTTGAAGTCCACGCTCGGCGTCCAGCCGAGTTCCTTCTTTGCCTTCGCGGGGTCACCGATCAGCAGATCGACTTCGGCCGGCCGGAGGAACGCCGGGTCCGTGCGGACGAACTTCTGCCAGTCGAGGCCTGCGTGCCCGAAGGCGACCTCGACAAGCTCCTTCACCGTGTGTGTCTCGCCTGTCGCGATCACGTAGTCGTCCGCCTTCGGCTGCTGCAGCATCAGCCACATCGCACGGACGTAGTCGCCGGCAAAGCCCCAGTCGCGGGACGCATCGAGGTTGCCGAGGGCGAGGTCCTTCGCGAGCCCAAGCTTGATGCGCGCGACACCCTCGGTGACCTTGCGCGTCACGAACTCGAGGCCGCGGCGCGGCGACTCGTGGTTGAACAGGATGCCCGACACCGCGAACAGGTCGTAGCTCTCCCGGTAGTTCACCGTGATGTAGTGCCCGAAGACCTTCGACACACCGTACGGGCTGCGCGGATAGAAGGGCGTCAGCTCCGTCTGCGGCACCTCGCGCACGCGGCCGTACATCTCACTCGATGACGCCTGGTAGATGCGCACCGACGGGTCCACCTGCCGGACCGCTTCGAGGACGCGCGTCACGCCCTGCGAGTTGAACTCACCGGTCAGCATCGGCTGGTCCCACGACGCCGGCACGAACGACATCGCCGCGAGGTTGTAGAACTCCTGCGGGCGGACGTCCTGGATGACCCGCATGATGGAGAGCTGGTCGAGCAGGTCCGCCGGCCGCAGCGTGATGCGGTCGAGGAGGTGCTCGATGCGCCAGAAGTTCGGCGCGCTCGACCGGCGCACGATGCCCGTGACCTCGTACCCCTTCTCGAGCAGCAGTTCTGCCAGGTACGACCCGTCCTGCCCCGTGATGCCGGTGATGACTGCCCGCTTTGCCATACGCGTAACCGTTCTCCCGCTCTGAGGACCCCGGTCGGAACAAGGCTGCCACTTCGGCCGCCGATGCATCCCGCCGGGCTTCGTTGCTCGTCGCTTACATACACCCGGCATGCGCGCTCCTCACGCCTCGCCGGGCGGGCGCCTCGACGCCCGAACTTGCCACCCTTGTTCCGACCGGGGTCCTTACGCCCGGGGTGCGCCCGGGAGTGCCGGCGCGGCCATCGAGCCGAGCCAGCGTTGAAGTGCATCCTGCCAGGCCGGCATCGGAAATCCGGCCGCCGCCAGCCTCGCATTCGACAGCGCGCAGTACCGCGGGCGCGGCGCCCGCATCCGCACGTCCTGCAGCGTGATCGGTGTGATGCGCGAGACCGACCGCAGCACCCGGGCCGCCTCGGCGGCCACCCGGTCCCAGGTCTCGGCACCGGAGTTCACGCAGTGATAGATCCCCGGCGCGGCGCCCGTGTCGACCAGGTGCCGCGTCGCGACGGCCACGTCGGCCATGTAGCTCGGCGTCACGACCCGATCCGTGAATGCCCGGACTTCAAGACCCGCCCGCAACCGATCGACCATCGCATCCAGCGACCCGCGTGGCCCGGCCCAGTCAGCCGGACAACCGAACAGGCTCTCCACGCGGAGCACCAGCGCTCCGGGCGCCTGACACGCGAACCGCTCACCCAGCCACTTCGACGCGGCATACACGCTCCGCGGCCGGGTGGCGTCGGTCTCGACATACGGCCGGTCCGCTTCACCGTCGAACACGAAGTCGGTGCTGTAGTGAACCAGCGTGGCACCGGCCCGGGCCGAGGCCTCCGCCAGACTCCGGACGCCGAAGGCATTACCGGCGAGCGCGCCCGCGGCGTCGTCCTCCGCCGCTTCGACGTCGTTATAGGCCGCGCAATTGATCACGACCGCGGGCCGCACGTCCGCGACGGCGGTCCGGACCATCCGTGCGTCGGAAATGTCGAGCGCGCGCCGCGTCAGGGCCACGACCCGCCGCCCGGCGAAGGCGCCGGCCACGAATGCGGCCAGCCGGCCGCCCGCGCCTGTCACGAGGACCGGTTCCCGCACTTCGTTTCTTCGCACGCGCCAGCCATGCATCGTACCATTTCGGTGGATACCCCGCACCTGTGGAACCCATCGAGATCGACGTCGCCATCATCGGCGGAGGGGTCATCGGCCTTGCCGCCGCCCACGCCATCGCCTCCAGTGGACGCACGGTCTGTGTCCTCGAACGGGAGCCCCGGCCGGGCATGGGCACGAGCACCCACAACAGCCAGGTCATCCACGCCGGGCTCTACTACCCGGCCGGGAGCCTGAAGGCGCGACACTGCGTCGCGGGGGCGTCGGCGCTCTACGCGTTCTGCGAGACGCACCGCGTGCCCGTGGCGAGAGCCGGCAAGCTGGTCGTCGCCTACACGGACGAGGAGGCCGCGCGGCTGGAGGCCATCCGCGAACGTGGTCTGGCCAACGGGTCCTCGAAGCTGCGGATGGTGGACACGGCGTTTGTCCGGGCCCGGGAGCCGCATCTGCGACCGCCGGTAGCGGCGCTCTTCTCGCCGGACACCGGCATCCTCGAGGCCGAGGTGCTCGTCCGGACGCTCGCGCATCTGTGCCGGGAACGCGAAGTCGCGCTGCTGACCGGCACGCCGCTGGTGGGCTGCGAGCCTGCTCCGGACGCGATCACGCTGCTCACGCCGTCGGAACGCATCCGCGCGCGCGCCGTCGTCAACGCCGCCGGCCTGTACGCGGACGAGGTGTCGGCCATGGCAGGCGGCGACGCGTTCACCATCTATCCGTGCCGAGGGGAGTACGCCGAACTGGTGCCGTCACGGCGGGGCTGGGTGAACGGCCTGGTGTACCCGCTGCCGCACACGCACGGGCTCGGCGTGCACATCACGAAGACCGTGGCCGGCACCGTGACATTCGGGCCGACGGCGGCCTATCAGGCGCGGAAGGACGACTACGAGACGAACCGGCTGCCGCTCGAGGCGTTCCTGGAGCCGGCACGGGAACTGCTCCCGGACATCACGCTCGAGGACCTGCGTCCCGGGGGCACCGGCATCCGGCCGAAGCTGCACCCGCCGGAGGCGTCGTTCGCGGACTTCGTGATTGGGCGGGACTCACGCGTGCCGCGGCTGATCCACGCCGCCGGTATCGAGTCGCCAGGACTCACGGCGTGCCTGTCGATTGCGCAGGATCTCGCGGCGCTGACCGCCGAGACCTGCTGACACACGCCTACTTGTCCAGAGACCGCCCGCGGAGACGCGCGCGCTCCTGATCGCGGATCCGCTTGAGGATCGGCAGGTCCCGGTCCTCCTCGCGGCACGCCTGCTCGAGGAACTCGCCCTTGAGCCGCCGGATCGGAAAGCCGATCGTGAACGGCCGCGTGTAGGCGGCTGGATCCGTAATCGTGGCTTCGTACTGCAGGGTGTTCTCATCGGTCGGCGTGAACCGCTCGACCACGTGTGCGGCGTAGCTGAACACGTCGCCCGCCTCGCTGCCCCACGTCTTGCCGTTGAGGTTCGTCGTCTCGACGACCAGCGTGTCGCCATCCCAGTGCCCCACGGAGTCGCCCTGCCAGAACCGGGTCGCGTCCGGCAGGTGGCGCGAGCGGTTCAGGGCGATCGCACGCCACGACATACGCTCGTGCAGCGTGGCCACCGTGTGCGGCGTCTGCACGATGAAGTACGGAGCCGGCACGTACATCGCTCTGGGGACGCCGGCCGGGAAGCAGTGCGCCGTCGGGTCGTCGTAGCCCCGCAGCGACGAGTTGCGCGCGGAGGCCTCCTCTCTCGCCCAGGGCTGCAGCGGGAGCTGCCGGTCCGGCGGGTCTGTGACGATCCCCCTTCCGGGCGGCATCAGGCCGACCCTGGGGTGCGCCTCAAGGCCGAAGTTCGCGCCACCGCCGTCCGCCTCCCACGCCCCGTTCAGGTCGGGCCGTCCGTCCGCCGTCCGCCGGACGGACGCGGGCGCGGTCGAGGGCCGGTGCACCTCGGGCGGTGGTGCGAATGCGAACGCCTTCGGCACCCCCCTGGGCCCGGGGTACCAGGTCCGCACCTCGCGCTCGAAGTCGCCGTTCCGCTCTTCCTTTTCGGCCTGGCAGTGGAACTCCCGGATGCGGTCCGCGCCCTTCTGCCGGTCGAACGTCATCCGGACCGTCCACGGCCGCGCGAATACGGCGGGGTCCTCGAGCGTGGCCTCGTAGCGAATCGTGTTCGGGCCGGTCATCGTGTACCGCTCGACGACACGGAGCGCGTCGCTGTGATGCGTTCCCGTCTGGTCGAGCCAGGTCCGGTTGTTCAGGTTGGTCACGTTGGTGACGAACGTGTCGCCCTCCCACCGGCCCTGCGCATAACCCATGAACGGTGTGAACGGCTCCGGGTGGTCTCCGCCGTCGGTGAAGATCAGCCGGTAGTTCAGCGTCCACTCGAAGAGCATCGCGAGATGGTCCTTCGTCTGCAGCACCTGAAAGGGCCGCTGCAGGCCCATGATGCGGGGCACGCCGGGGATGTAGCAGTGCTCGAGCGGGTCGTCCGATGCCCGCGCCGCCGCCTTCTTCGTCCGCAGTGCCGCGGCCTCGGGGAGATACGGGATCGCGCCGCCCACGACGAAGCCTGCCTCGAGCCCCCGGTCCGGTCGCCCGCGCACCTGCCAGAACCCCTGAAGGTCCGGCGTGCCGTCGGCGGTCCGCGGAATCGACGACTGCGCCACCAGTCCACCTCCGGCGGTGGACAGCGCGCACGCGACAGCGGCAGCGGAGAGAAGGCGGGTCAGCATCGGAGGATTCGAACATGCGCTGATCCGGGGGTCAAGGCGGGACGCCTGCACTCCCGCGCATCGCCCTCGACGTGTTCCCCGCTGACCGCCGGGGCCGGGCCGGCGCGCCTAGTTGATCGCGAGCAGCGTGATGTCGAAGACGAGCGTGGCGTTGGGCGGGATCACGTTGCCCGAGCCGCGGCTGCCGTAGGCCAGGTTCGGCGGCAGGATGAGCCGGCGCTGCCCGCCGACACGCATGCCGGGCACGCCCTGGTCCCACCCGGAGATGACCTGGCCCGCGCCGATCGTGAACGAAAAGGAAGTGCCGGAGTCGAACGCGCTGCCCTTCCCGTCGGTCTTGCTGGTGTCGTACAGCCAGCCCGTGTAGGCCACGGTCACGCGGTTCCCGGTCACCGCCACGGCGCCGGTGCCGGCCGTGAGGTCCGTCTGGGAGTACGTGCCGACGGAGGTCTGGAAGCTGGACGGCGAGGTCGGCGACCCGCAGGCCGCCAGCGTGACGCCGGCGGCGACGGCCAGCACGAGTCCGAGGCGCATGAAGATGCGATTGATCATGCGGACCATTGTACCGGCCTGTCGAGGATCGCCCGGCCGTACGCCCCGCGATCATCGGCGACCCCCACGTAAAACGCGGTGCTCGCGCTCCGTGGGCGCATCAGAAAGGCACCCGGCTCGTACCCTTCAGTCGCGCTCCGCGCCGCGTTTTACGTGGGGGTCGCCGACGCTCGCCGCGCGCCGTCTGGAAACGAGACGACGGTGCCCGCGCTGCGTGACCACCGTCCGGCGCCGCCGGGCGTGGGTGGGCGATCCGCGTTTCGAGCGCGACTAAAGAAGATACGAGCCAGGTGTGGTTTCCATGCGCCCAGGGAGCGCACGAAACGCGGATTGCCCGCCCGCGACCGGCTTCTCCGGACGAGACGGACTCAGTGCGTCATCGCGTAGACGACGAGGTCGGCGCCGACCGCGTAGGCCACCGTCGAGAAGCGGCGGAAGTAGTCCGGGCTCACCGCCTCCTCTTCGTAGGCGTCACCGAAGTCCGTGTTGTGCGTCATGAAGACCATCACGCGGCCCGTGCGGGGTTCGAGCACGGCGCGCGGAGGCGTCTCGGGGCTGTCGGCGCCGCGTTCGGAGGTCTGGCGCTGGTTCACCCACAGGCCGACGTTCGGGATCTGCGGTACACGCTCGATGTTGAAGACCGTGTGAAAGAGCGGGTGGTCGAGGGGCAGGTCGACCACGGGATACTCGCCACCGGGCAGGATGAAGGCGAGCTGCTGCCGCCACCAGTTCCACGCGTACTCGCCCCACGAATCGTCGGCCCACAGAAAGCCGCCTTTGAGGAGATACGTGCGTAACTGCTCGGCCTCGTTCTGATCCAGGAAGGCGCCGCCCGGCTCCGTCATCACGACGAATGGGCACAGCAGCAGCAACGGATCGGAGGCAGTGGTCACCATGTGCCGGGGACGCCCGCGCTGGTCCCGTTCGATCGCGATCTTCGTCACTTCGGTGAGCCGCGTGGACAGGTTCTCGTCGGCACGCGGATAGTCGACGAACCAGCCGCCGCCGTCACCATCCGCGGCCTGGCGGAAGCGCAGCCGGCAGATCTGGAACTGGCCGTTGTAGGCAGGCGGCAGCTCCCGCTCGACGACAGGCAGCTGATTCCGCGGAAACCGCCCGAGCGGATCGATGCCGAACGGCGTCTGCACGATCTGCTGCTGCGCACCGACGAACGCCACGGCCGTCGCCGCGAGCAGAACGGCGATCGCGCGGACGTGCACTCCCGACATGGCCGGAGTGTACGCGAACGCACCGAACGTGCCTCCGGCCTCGCGGAGTCCGTGGACTCGTCAACGGGAGCAGGTTGTCGCGGAGAAGGAGGCTAGAGCGTGAGGCGGCGGAGGTGCCACCACTGCCGGAGGGCCAGCAGCACGCGGGCGACGGCCCGCAGCGGGTTCAGGCGGCCGGGCGCCACGTGGGTGTCGTAGTAGAGACGGGCGCTGGCGTGAAACGCGCGGATGGAGGCCGCCTGCGCGGTGCGGCTTGAGTGACCCACCCGGTGCACGGCGGTGGCCGATGGCACGTAGCGCACGTGCAGCCCCTGCTGCCGGAGCCGGCGGCACAGGTCCGCGTCTTCCCAGTAGAGGAAGTAGCGCTCGTCGAAGCCACCGACGCGCTCGAAGGCCGCGCGCGGGCCGAGCACGCACGCGCCGGAGAGCCAGTCCACGATGTGGCTCTCGCCCGGCGGCAGCGTGGCGAGGTCGACCACGTTTCGCCGCGCGACCGGCAGCCACGGAAACAGGCGCGTCAGGACCTGGCGCCGGCCGAAGAGCCCCGTGAGCATGTCCGGGTCGCCCCGCGCGCTCCCCTGCACCGAGCCGTCCGGATTCAGGATGCGAGGGCCGACCAGCGCGCACGCGTCGTGCGCGGCCAGCACGGCTTCAAGGCCTGCGACGGCACCGGGTTCGAGGCGGGCGTCCGGGTTCATGATCAGCACGAGCGGCGCCGTCGTCGCGGCGATGCCCTGGTTGACCGCCGTGCCGAAGCCGACGTTCGCCGCGTTCCGGATCAGCCGCACCGTCGGGGCAAACGCCGCCACGCCGGCCGTGCTCTCGTCGTTCGACGCGTTGTCGACGACGACCCCTTCCCAGCTCCGGCCCTTGAGCTCGGCGGCAATCGACTCGAGCGCGCGGACGAGCTCGTCCCCGGCGTTGTAGTCCACGAGAACGGCGGCGATCTCAGGCACGCGTCGCGCCTCCGGTACCGCGGATCGTCCGGTCGAAGCGCTTCTCGCGCAGCTTGAGCCCGAGCCAGCGCGGCTCCATCACGCGCCAGACGGCCTCGGCCGCCCCGGCCACGGCGGTGCGCTGCACCTCCGCGCGCTGCCGCCGCACCCGTGCGAGGTCACGGAGCGCCGCGGCCTTGGCCCGCAGGAACACGGAGAAAAGGCCGAGCCGCGCGAAGTGCAGCGCGGCGGCGCCGTTGTAGACGAGATGCGCCGGAAGCGTGCGCCACAGCAGGCCGGCGGGCGTGTTCTTCACGTAGACCCACTCCAGGTTCCGCTGGCCGTGGAAGACCGCGTACCCGCTCATCCGCCCCAGCGTCGCGCTGCCCTTGTGGTGGACGATGGCATCCGCGACATACCGGCACCGGTGACCACGGAGCCGCGCGCGGTACGACAGATCCACGTCCTCGTGCGACGCGAAGAACGCGTCGTCGAATCCGCCGAGCTCGCGAAAGAGCGCCGTCGGCATCAGGCAGGCCGCGCCGCAGACGCCGAACACCTCGCGCGACACGCCGGCCGTGGACGCCGGCTGGCCGTGCCCGTGCTTGAACGCGCCACCCGCGCGCGTGAACCCGTCGCCCGCGCTGTCGAGCACGCCGGGCGCGTCCATGTAGACCACGCGGGAGGTGACCAGCGTCACGCCGTTCGCTTCGTCGAGCCCGGCGAGCAACCGCGCGAGCCAGTCCGGCTCGGCCTCCGTGTCGTTGTTCAGCAGCGCCACGTAGCGGCCGCGTGCCTCGCGGACGCCCGCGTTGTTGCCGCCCGTGAAGCCGGTGTTCTCCTCGAGGCGGAGCACGCGCACCCACGGGAACGACTCGCGGACGAACGCCTCCGTGCCATCAACCGATCCGTTGTCGACGAGGATCGTCTCGGTGTCGACCCCGCAAACAAAGGGACGCTGCGCCGCCACGGCCCGGAGACACCGGTCGAGGTGCGCCCGGCCGTTCCACGACACGATCACGATGGAGACGAGCGGCGCAGGGCCCGGGCCGTGACTCACGCGCGCACCAGGCGCCGGTAGACGTCGGCGGTGAGTCTGGCGGTGCGCCCCCACGTGAACTCGGCCGCCCGCGCCTTTCCGCGCGCAATGAGATCCGTGCGCAACGCCGCGTCGTGCAGAAGACGCGTGATGGCACCGGCCCAGCCGTCCATGTCCTCGGGGTCCACGAGCAGCGCCGCATCGCCCGCTACCTCGGGGAGCGACGCGGCGTTCGACGCGACGACAGGCAGCCCCGCCGCCATTGCCTCGATGATCGGAAAACCGAATCCTTCGTAGCGCGAGGGATACACGAGCAGCGCCGCCCGCCGATAGAGCGTCGCCAGCACGGCCTCATCGACGGCGCCGAGTGCGCACACACGACCGGGCGCCTGGGACGAGAGCGACGCGACTTCTCCGCGGTCGACGCCGGCCAGCACGAGCGGCACGGACGGGCCGCCACGCTGTTCGATCGCGGCGAGTGCCCGGAGCACGACATCGGGGTTGCGGCGCGCGTGGATCTCGCCCACGTGCAGCGCGAACGGCTCACGGATGCCGCCGGGAAGCGGCGCCTCGACGGCTGCGCCCGCGACGATCGGGTCGACCGCCAGCGGCACCACGGCCACGCGGTCCGGGCCGAGCCCGTAGGCCGCCTGAATCTCGGACGCCGAGAAATGCGACGGCGCGATGACGGCGTCCGCGCGCCGGGCGCTGATCCGGTAGTACGCGCGGCGGAGCGGATCGCGCTGGTGGGGGTACCACTCGGGGTGCCTGGCGTAGGACACGTCGTGCACGCTGACGGCCACCGGCATCGGGGCGAAGAACGG
Source organism: uncultured Bifidobacteriaceae bacterium (assembly GCA_964400405.1). Lineage (GTDB taxonomy): Bacteria > Acidobacteriota > Vicinamibacteria > Vicinamibacterales > UBA2999 > CANKJK01. The sequence goes on from CAYNUO010000002.1 coordinate 10,189, forward strand.
CGCCGTGTAGGCGAGCGTGTGCAGCACGTCGACACCGGCCCGCGCGGCCGAGCGCGGCAGCCCGATCAGCACCCATCCGGGATTCCCCGGCGGGTGCCACGCCTCACCGGCCCGCGCGACACCGTCGGGTACGCCGCCGTCTCCACCGCCGATGACGGTGACGCGAAGGTCCGCCAGTTCCATCAGGGCGCGCGTCAGCCCGCGCGCATAACGGCGGACGCCCGCGGCAGGCGACGCGAACGCGCGGCCATCAATGCCGACGTGCAGGATCGAGCGGTGGCCCGGCGTGGTCAATCGATCTCGATGCGCAGCCGGCGGAGCACGCGGCCCGTGCGGCCGGCAATCTCGCGTGCCTGCGCCTCGCGCGCCGCGGGAATCGATCGCGAACTGACGACGACGGCCCCCGCGCTGTGACGCTTGAACACGGCGTCGAGCTGGTCGAGCCCGCCTTCGACCGGGATGCCGTCGATCCACGAGCCGGCCTTGGCCGGGTCGTCGTCGATGAACGCGACGGGCTTCATCTCCCAGTCGGGGTTGGCGCGGAGTTCCCTGACGAGCAGCTGACCGAACGAACCCGCGCCGTAGATGACCACCTTGCGGCTCCGCTTGCTCTTGACCGCCGCGGCCATGCTCATCGCGCGGAACGATCCCCGTGTGACGACGACCGCCGTCGTCAGCAGCAGCGCGTCGAGCGCGAACACCGTGCGCGAGAAACCCTCCATCCGGTAGACGAAGGCCGCCACGAGCACGGACAGCAGCGACCCCATGCCCACACCGCGCAGCACGGCGGTCACGTCGCGCAGGCCGAAGGTCTGCCAGCTCCGGCGGTAGAGTCCCGAGGTGTAGAGCGACGCCAGCTTGAGTCCGACGACCGCCGGCAGCGACGAGCCGAAGAACGGCAGGAAGTGCATCAGCTCGTCGTCGGGAAACCGCAGCCAGTAGGCGAAGTAGTAGCAGGCGCTGATCAGGATGAGGTCGAGCAGGACCTCGCCGGCGTGCCAGCGGAAGGTCAGGTCCTTGATCAGCGGCGCGTAGGAGGACTTCTCCAGGGCCGAGAAGTCCTGCGCGTTGTAGACCGGCACGCGGGCCAGGAAGACGCCGAGCAGCGTCAGCGACACGATGAACAGCGCGACGGTCGGCAGCATGACGTCCTGGCTGCCTCGCGTGAGCCCCATGGCGACGGCGACCCCGATCAGGCCGATGCCCCACAGCGCGCGGACGGCGCTGCGCTCCGAGAAGCCCAGCGAGACGAGCCGGTGCGAGACGTGGTCCGTGCCGCCTCGCGTCGCCGGACGTCCGGCGAGGCGCCGGAGCACCAGCACGAATGCCGTGTCGAACAGCGGCATCACCAGCAGCAGCACGGCCGTCAGCGACGGCTCGGCGAGGGTGTCCCCCGCCGCGAACACCGGCACGAGCGACGCCCCGGCCAGCACGGCGCCGATGAAGAGGCTGCCGCAGTCGCCCATGAAGAGGCGCGCGCGGTTGCGGTTCCAGTAGAGGAAGCCGAGGAGCGCGCCGGCGAGCGCGACGAGCAGGCCTGCGAGGACCGGGCCGAGCGCCACCCATTCCGTGGCGGCGAGCCCGAGCGCCGCGATGAGCCCTACGCCGGCGGCCAGGCCGTCCATGTTGTCGAGCAGGTTCATCGCGTGGCAGACGCCCGCGAACCAGATGATGGCGAGCACCGTCCCGCCCAGCCCGAGGCCGCCGAGTTCGGTGCTCGCGAGGGCGAAGACGAGAAACGCGCCGGTGATGAGCGACCCGACCAGCTTGGCGAGCGGCGACAGCTGGATGCGGTCGTCGACCAGCCCCAGCGCCCACATCGCGAACCCGGCCATCGCGATCGGCACCCACGGTCCGGAGCGCGCCGCCTCCGGTATCACCGCGAGGCAGAGTGCGCCGGCCGCGACGGCCACCGCGATGGCGAGGCCTCCCATCGTCGGCGTCGGCTGGTCGTGCCAGCGATCCGGCCGGGGCGGAACGACCGCGCCCCACGAGGGCGCGAGACGTCGCACGGCGGCCCCGAGCAGCAGGGCCGTCACCGTGGCCACCGCGAAGGTGGCGGCGAGGGGGAGCATGGTGATCAACACGAGTCGGACGTGCCCACCTGCGCCGGTGGGCCGAAATCAGGCGTGCGCGGGCGCGGGCGGACGCACGGCCCTGGACCGGTCGAACACGTACGGCTGCCGGTGCAGGATGCCGTCACAGATCGTATCCAATCCGGGCGTCGCACCGGGCAGCAGCTGGCTGAGCGACGCCAGCTTCAGCTGGAACAGGGGATACCCCGTTTTCGGCTCGAAGAACGGCACCGGAATCATCCGGTTGAAGAAGAAGTGGTAGGCGTAGCGGCGGGCGCGTGCGGTCTGCTCCGCGTCCAGGCGTCCGGCAAACGGCAGCCTGTCGAGCAGCGCCCGGTACTCGTCGCGCGTCGACGCGTCGAAGGTCAGCCCCTTGTTCCGGATCCAGGCCTCGCCGGCCACGATCACCGGCTGGCCGACGCTCGCCAGCTCGACGCCCGTCTTGGTCCCGTAGATGATCGCCGCGTTGCACAGCGACATCAGTGTGTAGGTGCTCATGCCGCTCTCGGGCGGCACCACGACGATGTTCGGCGCGAGGTCGGGCAGCTGCCGGCGCAGCTCGGCGAGGATCGGCTGCCGCGACGGCGGGAAGCCGCTCACCTCGGCGGGATGCACGCGGATGAGGAGCTGCAGGTCCGGACGGCCGGCGAAGTACCGGCAGGTCTCGACGAGCCAGTCGAGCATGGTCGGAAACGCGTTGGCCGGATAGTGCAGCTGCGCGTCCCAGCTCACGTTGGTGAGCAGGCCGACGACCGGCCGCGCGGTGTCGAGCTTCAGCTCGCGTGCGAGATCCTCGGGACGCTGGCGCACCGCGCGGTGGAAGACGACCCAGTCGAACAGGCCTTCCCGCCGGCTCGCCAGATAGTCCATCAGCTCGCGCTCCTGGCCCTCGGAGAGCGGCGTGTCTTCCCAGGCGTCGCGCGGCTCGGAGAGCAGCGTGTGGTGGTAGGTGTCGTCGTGGCTGAAGATGAAGCGCCGCTTGCGGTAGGCGACGTTCCACGTCGAGACGGCAACGCCCGCGCGGCGCGCCACCTCGCTCAGCAGACCCCACGGCACGTAGATGCCGTGCGTCACGACCATCGACGAGGGCCGCAGCACGTCGATCAGCCGCGCGGTGGCCGCGGCCGTGAGCATCGCGGCCTCCAGATACCTCCGCAGCACGCGCTCGCCGTGCGGCTCGTCCGCCAGCGACCCGGTGGCGAAGAAGCGGAGCGCGCCGGCGACGGCGTGCTCCCCCACCGGCACCCCGCGCCAGACGAAGGTGCCGATCGCTCCGGCGGCGCAGTCACGCGCCAGGCGCGAGGCCTCGGCACGATCCTCGGCCGTCAGATACTCGCTGTAGCGATGGATGCGCAGCCCGAGCGTGCGGTAGACGCGCTCGGCGGGCCAGGTGCAGTCGCGGCACAGGTCCGGGCTCGGACCCCGCTCGGCGAACCGCCCGATGTCGGGATAGAGCGACGCCTCGCACTCCGCACAGGCCGGCAGCGCGCCGTCGCAGAGCAGCACGTGCGCCTCGGCGCCCCGCAGCGTCAGCGCCACGGCGAGCGCGCTCTCGACCGACACGGCGTGCGCCGTGGAGCCGATCGAGGTGGCCAGCAGGACGCGCGGGCCGCCGGCTGAGGCACCACGGGCGGCACTCCAGAGCGCCGGTGCGGCTGCGAGCGTGGCTGTCCAGTCGGGATAGGCATCACGCCGGGCGTAGTACCACCGGCGGATGAGTCGCGTCAGGCGCCAGAGGCGCGGGAAGCGACGGATGAGGGCACGCTTCATCCGAGGGTCTGAAGGACCGGGTCGATCAGCGCCAGGAAATCGTCCGGGGCCGGCAGTTCGCTGCAGCCGTACCAGGGCTGGTGCGCGAGCAGTTCCGGCAGGTCGTACCCGCCGGTCGCCACGACCAGCGTCCGCGCGCCGACGGCGTTCGCGCACTCGATGTCGTGCGGCGTGTCACCGATCACGATCGCGGCGCCGTCATCGACGGGGCCGTCCTCACGGGCGAGGGCCACGGCCCGGGCGGCGATGCCGGCGCGGGCCGTCGCATCCACGCAGAAGGCCCCGCGTGACAGCAGGTCCCAGAGGCCGTAGTGCGTCAGCTTGGCGCGCGCCCCAGCCGCGGTGTTGCCGGTGAGCAGGTACGAGCGGACGTCGGGCCGGTCAGCGGCGAGGCGCTCGAGGATCGCTCGGACGTTCGGCAGCACACGCCCCTCGACGCGGAAGAGGCTGGCCGGCAGCAGTTCCTCATAGCGCCGCACCAGCCGATCGACGTCGGCGTCCGTCGCCGGAATACCGAGGACCTCGAACGTGCGGACCCCGATCTGGTAGTCGGTGAAGCCCGCGCTCCGGAGCGCCGTCTTCAGGTCGAAGTCACGCCCGGTCTGCTCCTTGACCGCGTCGTTCCACGCGAACATCCCGGCCCCGCCGGTGGCGAGAAGCGTCCCGTCGATATCCCAGAAGAGAACAGGGCTCATGCGCGCGCATGCTCGCGGAAGGCGGCCGTGAGACCGGCGACGTCGAGCTTGTGGTACGCCGCGACCTCGTCGTTCGTGCCGCACTCCGGCAGCTCGGTGACGCCGACGCGACGCAGCCGCACGCCGGGGTCGAGGCCGAGCTCGGCGAGCGCGGCGCCGACCATCTCGCCCTGGCCGCCGGGCAGGTAGTGGTTGTCGAGGGTCACGACGCGACGCGTCGAGCCGACCGTCTTCGCGAGCCAGCCGCGGTCGATGCGATTGAGCCACGGCAGGTTGATCAGGCGGACGCTGATGCCTTCAGCCGCGAGCGCCTCGGCCGCATGCCACGCGTTGGCGAGCATCCAGGGTCCGTAGCCGATCACCGCCAGGTCCGACCCTTCGCGGATGGTCCAGCCGGCGCCGACGGTCAGCGGCCCCTTGGCGCCGTACTCGAACGGCATCGGCCACTTCACCGACACGAGACGCAGATAGCTGCTCTCGGTGACGGTGCCGGTCAGGTGCGCCACCAGCGCCGCCGTCTCGGCCTCACTCGAGGGTTCGGCCATCACGAGGTTCGGCACCCCGCCGAGCGCCGAGATGTCGCGCACGGACTGATGCGAGTGGCCCGGGCCTCCCGGCAGCAGGCCGGCGAGCGACCCGACATACATGACCTTCGTCGACTCGCTGCACTGGTTGTAGATCTGCTCGTTCGGCCGCGCGGCGAGAAAGCAGGCAAACGAATGCACGACAGGCAGCGCGCCGCGGTGCGCGAGACCGCACGCCATCGACACCATGTCCTGTTCGGCGATGCCGCACTCGATGAACCGGTCCGGGAACTGGGCGGCGAAGTCGAGCAGGCCGCAGTCCTTGATCAGGTCGGCATCGAGGGCGACGAGCGACGGGTTCGCCTTCGCGGCCGCGACGAGTGCCTTGCCGTAGGCCGCCACGAGGTTGTCGGTCTGCCGTGGTTCGCGCCGCGGGTTCCGGACGCGCGTCTCCATGGCGACGGTGCCGAGGCCGGCGGCCGCGAACTGCCGGTTCGCCTCGGCCGAGAGCTGGGCGAGGCCGTCCAGATACTGCGCTTCCGGCGGGGCGCCGGAGTGGAAGAGGTAGAGGTCGTTGCCACCCGACAGCGCCGTCGGCGCCTCCATGAACGACACGCCTTTGCCCTTCACCGTGTCCGCGATGATGACCTTCGGCCGATCAGTGATCGCGTCGAGCGCGCGCAGCGTCTTCGAGAACGCCTCCAGGTCGTGGCCGTCGCACCGGCTGACGTGCCAGCCGAAGGCGCGGAACTTGGCCTCGACGTCGCCCAGGTCGTTGACCTTCTCGACCCAGGTATCGGACTGCACCTTGTTGTGGTCGACGATCGCGACGATCTCGCCGAGGCCGCGGTGCACACCGGTCGCGAGCGACTCCCACAGCTGGCCTTCCTGCAGCTCGCCGTCCCCGGTCAGCACGAAGATCCGCCGCGGGCGTCCCGCCAGCCGGTTGGCGATCGCCATGCCCTTGGCCTTCGAGATGCCCATGCCCAGCGAACCCGTATTGGCCTGGATGAACGGCGTCTCGACGTGCGGGTGCCCCGGAAGCCCGTGCAGACGCCGCAGCTCGTGGAGCTTGTCCGCCGGCAGCAGGCCGAGGCCGATGAGCACCGCGTAAAGCGCCGGCGCGTCGTGGCCCTTCGACGAGAAGAAGATGTCGCAGGCCTCGTCGCCCTTGTCGAGGTCGCGCAGCTCGTTGAGGAACAGCCAGCTCATGATGTCGAGCGAGCTGAAGCTGGTGCCGATGTGCCCCGACCACGCGCCCGCGATCATGTAGAGCGCGTTGATGCGCGCCAGCGCGGCGAAGGCCGCCGCGCGGGCCGCCGGGGCGAGGCCCGGAGCCGAGCACACCCGCGCGAACTCGGGCGCGGGCACGTAGCGGAGGTCGAGGCTTTCGCCCTGGTCGGTCTGAAGGTCACCCATGAAGATTCCTTACGGCACAAACGGTGTGTCGGCGATGGGCTCCAGCGCGACGGCGCCGTCGGCCAGCAGGCGCTCCGCCACCAGCCAGTCCACCGGATCGTTGATGTCGAACCCCTCGTGGCCCTCCGTGATGAACGGGACCACGACGTCTCCCGCGATCGTCCGCCGCTCGCGGACGACGGCCGTCCACGCGATCTCGAGCGACGCGTTCTGCACGTAGACGAGCGGCAGGGCCTGGTACGGCGTGCTGTGCCACGGCTGCTCGGCCGGTCCGAACGGCAGCAGCGGAAACATGCGTGCGCCGCGCACCACCCACATCTTGCCGGGGTGCTCGGTGCACTTCTCCACCGCGCGCAGTGAATCCACGCCCTCCTGCGCAAGGAACAGCGTCATCGCGCGGCGGATCGTGTCCGCGGTGCGGAACGGGCTCGTCGGACGCAGCAGGCTGAAGCAGTCGTACGGACGCCCGGACGAGGCCAGCGTCGCCAGCGTGTGCTCGACCCACTCGATGTCGGGGGACTTGTCGCCCGCGAACTCGGCCGGGCGCAGGAACGGCACCTCGGCGCCGTAGTGCCGGGCGATCCGCGCGACCTCTTCCGAATCCGTCGAGACGATCACCGCCTCGAACACGCCGCTCGCGCGGGCCGCGGCAATCGTGTACGCGAGCATCGGATGCCCGCCGAGCGGGCGGATGTTCTTGCCGGGAACGCGCTTGGACCCCTGCCGCGCCGGAATCAGCGCGACGGCACGGGTGCGGACGGAATCAGGCATCAGGAAGGACGGGCTCAGAGCTGAGCCGGGTCGTGGTTGATGTAGATGGTCTTCAGGTCCGAATAGACGTCGATCGCGGCGGTGCCCGCTTCGCGCCAGCCGTTACCGGACTGCTTCAGCCCGCCGAACGGCATGTGCGCCTCGCTGCCGAACGTGCCGCCGTTGACGACGGCCACGCCGGACTGGATGCGGCCGGTGAACGTCATGGCCCGGTGGATGCTGCGCGTGTGGATCGCGGCGGTCAGGCCGAAGTCGGACGCATTCGCGAGCGCGATGGCCTCCTCGAAATCACGGACGCGATAGAGGCACGTGATCGGGCCGAAGAGCTCGTGGCGCGAAATCTCGGCGTCGGGGGCCGCCTGCTCGATGAGCGTCGGCGCGACGTAGTAGCCGCCGTCGCAGCCGGGCCCGGTCATCCGGTGCCCGCCGGTGAGGATCGTGGCCCCGGCCTTCTTCGCCCGGTCGACCGTCGCCAGCATGTTCGTCATCTGTTCTTCGTTGATGACCGGGCCGTAGTCGTCGGTGTCGGTGGAACCGACCTTGAGCGCCTTCGTCGCGGTCACGAGCTTTGCCTTGAACGCGTCGTAGACGGCGTCGAACACGATGATGCGGCTGCCGGCCGCGCACCGCTGTCCGGCGTTGCTGAACGCGGAGCCGAGCGTCCATTTCACGGCGTTGTCGAGGTCCGCGTCGTCGCAGACGATGAGCGGGTTCTTGCCGCCGAGCTCGAGGCAGGTCTTCTTCAGCGCTCTGCCGGTGGTCTCCGCGATCCAGCGGCCGACGGACGTGGAGCCCGTGAAGCTGATGAGGTCGACGTCCGGATGCTCGACCAGCGGCGCGCCGGCTTCCTCGCCGAGGCCATGCACCGTGCTGTACACGCCGTCCGGCACGCCCGCGAGCTTCGCCAGCACGCCGAACGCCCAGGCGGAGAGCGGCGTGTCTTCCGACGCCTTCAGGATCGCTGCGTTGCCGCACAGCAGCGCGGGGAACGCCTTCCACGCGACGTTCGCGATCGGGGTGTTGGCCGCGATGATGAGACCCGCGACGCCGAGCGGCTGGCGCACCACCAGGGCCGCCTTGTTCGGCACCGCGCTGGTCGTCGTGGTGCCGTAGAAGCGGCGGCCCTCGCCGGCGACGAAGAAGCCCATCTCGATCGCCGCATCGGTTTCGCCCGTCGCGTCCTTGATCGACTTCCCTGTCTCACGCGCGACGAGCGACGCAATCGCGGCCTTGTGCTCCAGCATCAGCATCGCGATGCGGCGGAGGGCGTCGCCACGCGACACCACGGTCTGGGCGGCCCAGGCGGGTTGCGCCGCCCGAGCGGCCGCGACGGCGCGATCGATGTCCGCCTTCGTGGAACGGGTGACCCGGCACAGTTCCCGGCCCGTGGCCGGGTCGAACTTGGCGAACGTGCCGCCCGTCGACGCGAGGGACTCCTGGTGGCCGATCTGATTCGGCACGACCGCCGGGAACGCGCGGAGATCCGGCGCTACCACGCGGTAAATCCTCCGTCGACGCGGAGTTCATGGCCCGTCACGTAGGACGACGCCTGGGACGCGAGAAACACGACCGGCCCCTTGAGGTCCGCAGCCTCCGCCATCCGCCCGAGCGGCACGCGGCTGCCGAACTTCGCCTTGAAATCCGCATCCTGCCCGCCGAGCACGCCTCCCGGTGACAGCGTGTTCACGCGGACGCCGGTGCGGCCCCACAGCGTCGAGAAGTACTTCGTCATGTTGACGACCGCGGCCTTGGACGCGCCGTAGGCCGGCGTCTTCAGAAACGGCAGATTGCCGGGCATGTGGTCGTAGAACCGCTGATCCGGGGACACGGATGCGTAGAGCGAGCCGATGTTGATGATCGAGCCGCGGCCGGCCGCGGCCATCGCGCCGCCGACGACCTGGATCATCTGCAGCGTGCCGAGCAGGTTGACCTCGACCATCGTCCGGAACTGCTCGACCGGGATGTTCTCGATCGCGTTGCGGCTGCCGCCGGAATCAGGCGCCTGGTCGACGCCGGCGTTGTTGACGAGGATCGACGGGACGCCGTGCGCGGCCGTGACCGCGCGGCAGGCCGCTTCGATGGAGGCGCGGTCCGTGATGTTGCAGTCGTAGCGCGCGACGCTGGCGCCCCACGTCCGCTCGAGCGCCGCGAACGCGGGTGAGGCCTTCGCGCCCGGCAGGTCGAGGGCGGCCACGGTGGCGCCGGCCTCGAGGAGCGCCTCGACCCACACCGGACCCAGCTTGCCGCACGACCCGGTGACGACGGCCACCTGGCCGTCCAGGCTGAACGCCGGGTTCACTTGAGCACGTCTGTGCTGAGGAAGTCGTCCTCGCGCAGCGCCTTCGTCGTCGTCCGCCCGAGCACGGTGTCAAGCTCGTACGGCGGGATGCCGCCACCCGGCGACTTCAGCACGATGTCCGCGGCCGTCAGCACGTGACCGGCCGGGATGTCGTGCGCGATCACGAGGCTCTTGCCCATCTTCACGATCGGCGCGCGCTCGCTCTCGTAGACCTTCTTCAGGCCGTCGCCGAGCGCCATCCGCGTCCGTTCGAGGTCGCGCACCATCTTCTTGAGGCCGAGGGGCTCGAGCGAGAAGGCATGGTCGGTGCCCTTCATCGCGCGGTTCAGCGTGAAGTGCTTCTCGATGACGCGCGCGCCGAGCACATACGCCGCCACGGCCATCGCGATGCCGTTGTCATGGCCCGAAAAGCCGATGACCGCGCCCGGGAACTCCTCGCGGAACTGCGTGATGACGCGCAGGTCCAGCTCTTCGAACTTCGCCGGGTAGCCCGCCGTGCACTGCAGGATGCAGAGCTGCGGGTTGATCGGCATGATCGTGTCGTAGGCGCGGCGGATTTCGTCGAGCGTGGCGCCGCCGGTCGAGATGATCATCGGCTTGCCGAACCGCGCGACGTGCGCCAGCAGCGGCGTGCTCTTCAGGTCGCCCGACGCCAGCTTGTAGGCCGGCACGTGCAAACCCTCCAGGAAGTCCGCGCTCTCGAAGTCGAAGGCGGTCGAGAAGAAGTCGATGCCGAGCTCGGCGGCGTACGCCTGCAGCTCGGTGTACTCCTTCAGGCCGAACTCGAGGAACTCGCGGTGTTCGCCGTACGTCGCGCCGTAGCTGTTCTCGTTGTCGTACGGCTTGTCGTAGGCGGCCTTCGTGAACAGTCCGCGGTTGTTCCGCTTCTGCAGTTTGACGGCGTGGGCGCCTGCGGCCTTGGCCTCACGGAACAGCTCGCGGCACTGGGCGACGCTGCCCTGGTGGTTGTGGCCGATCTCGGCGATGACGTAGCAGTCCGTGTGGTCGCCGATCTCCCGCGACCCGATCCTGATGGTTGCTGACACTCTGAGGCTCCTCTGACCGGAAGGCTAGGCAAGGACGGCCGGACGCAACTGTGCGACCAGGCGTTCCCACCCGTACTGCGATCGGGCGATCTCGCTCGCGGCCCGACCGATGCGCGCGGACGCCTCCCCCTCGGGCAGACGCTCGCACCGGTTGATGTCGATGATGTTCGTCATGTGCTCGAAGCCCTCGGGCGAGTGGCCGTCGAGATTCGTGATCACCGTGCACCCGCACTCCATCGCGGCGTTCACGGAGGTGTTGTTCGCGCGGAAGCCCTTCTCGAAGAACGCCGCCAGGTAGGTGCAGTCGAGCAGCTGGTTGTAGACCGCCGTGTCGGACAAATAGCCCATGAAATAGACGCGGCCGTTGAAAAGGGCCTGCAGCTCCTCGAAGCGGACCACGAACGAGCCGTCGAAGTTCTTGCCTTCGTGGAGCGCGGTCGAGACGAACACAGAGTAGCTTTTGCCGGTGGCGTCGAGCAGTTCACGGAGGCGGGTATAGAGCGGCACGCGAATCTTGTGCGCCATCCCGAAGGTAAAGACCTTCAGCTCGGTCTCCTCGAAGCGCTGTGGACCGAGGATCGTGCCCGGGCAGAACAGTTCGGAGAGATCGGGGCGCGCTGGCCTGAGTGCACGAGCCAACTCCGAATTGCCGACGTACACCTTGCCGGCGGCCGCGAGCAGGCGCTGCTCGACCGGCTCCCCGCCGAAGTTGTGCAGGAACAGTTCGAAGTCCCCGGCGTGGGCCTGGCTCCACACGTCGAGGTCCGCCGCGTCGGCCGGCGAGAACTCCTCCAGCTTGATCGACAGCAGGGGCCGGCGGTAGCGGCCGAGCTCGACCGCACGTATCCCGACCACCGGCACCTCGAGGTGGGAGGACAGGATCGTGTTGAACTTGGCGATGCCGCAGGTCCAGGGATTCAGGTGGTACCCGGCGATGCAGTCGATGGTCGGCACGGCAGACATGAACGGACTGTCCATTCTAACTTAGGGTTTCCAGGGACCCGTGTCCGGGACGGCCCCGGCTGAGGCTTCCACCAGGTACACGGGCCGCCGCCGCGCCAGTTCGAGCGTACGCCAGAGGTATTCACCGACCACCCCGAGCGCGCTGATCTGCAGCCCGCCGATGGCGGCCACGGCCGCCACCACGCCCAGACGCGGGCCGCCACGGGCCGCCCACGCCACGAGGCCCGCCGAACCCGCCGCCAGCAGCAGCAGGCCGGCCGCCGTCACGACGCGAAGCGGCAGCGCGGAGAACGCGGTGACCGAGTCGGCGACGAGGGCGACCTTCTTCGCGAGCGTCCAGCCCGACCGGCCCGCGGCCCTGGGCTGCTTGTCGTATTCCACCGTCGCCTGGCGGAATCCCATCCACCCGACCAGCGCGAAGATGCTGACCTGCCGCTCGGCGTACCGCGCGAAGGCGTCGAGCACCAGCCGGTCCGCGAGAAAGAAGTCCGCCCCGCGTTCGGGCAGCACCGTCAACCCGACGACCTTCCGCATGATCCAGTAGTAGAGGGCCGCGAATCCCGCGTGGGCCCTCGCCCCGGGCTGCTCGCGGCGGGTCGCCCACACGATGTGCGCGCCGCCGCGCCACGCCGTCAGGATCGCGCCGATCGTTTCGGGCGGGTCCTGCAGGTCGGCCGCCAGCACGACCGCCGCCGTGCCGCGCGCGTGGTGCAGCCCGGCGGTGATCGCGATGTGCGACCCCTCGTTTCTCGCCAGCCGCAGCCCGCGCACGCGGCCATCCGCCGCTGACAGTTCGCGGACCACGTCGAACGTCCCGTCCGCCGAGTGGTCGTCGACGACGATCCACTCCCACGGCTCGCCGAGGGCCTCCATCGTCGCGGCAATCCGCGCGTGCATGGCACGGAGGTTCAGCGCCTCGTTGTACGCCGGCGTGACGAGCGTCAGCATCTAGTGTCCCGCCCCGGAGATTCGCTGACATATTCCCGGCGGGGCATCCCGCCTC
>CAYNUO010000002.1:22853-57791 GCA_964400405.1 uncultured Bifidobacteriaceae bacterium
CTAGTGTCCCGCCCCGGAGATTCGCTGACATATTCCCGGCGGGGCATCCCGCCTCCCACCCCAGCACGCACAGTCCGCGTGCCGGGGGCCCCGGTTCGCAGCGTTGCTCATCACTCGCTTATGCCCAATAAGCTCGCTCTTCGCGCCTTGCGATCCGGGCGCCGCGCCAGGAATATCTGTCACCGAACCTCCGGGGCGGGACACTGGCGCACCGCGGTCGTGACCGCGTCAATCACGCGGTCCTGACTCGACTCCTCGAGGTGATGGTAGAGCGGCAGGATGACGGCCGTGTCCTGGATCCACTCGCCGACGGTCAAGCCTCCGGCCTCACGCCACGTGCCGGCCGGATAGGCCGCCTCCCGGTGGGCGTTCATGACGCCGCGGCGGGTGGCGATGCCGTCGTCCAGCAGCCGCTGCATCAGCGGGCGCTGGAGCGCCGGGCGCTCGACGCGAATGGCGTAGCTCTGCCAGTTGCTGCGCGCCCAGTCCGGCTCGTGCGGCACTTCGATGCCGGGCACGCCCGCCAGCGCCGCGGTGTACCGCGCGGCCAGCGCCCGCCGGCGGGCCACGATGGCCGGGAGCCGGAGGAGCTGCGCCCGCCCGATCGCCCCCTGGATATCCGTCATCCGGTAGTTGAACCCGAGCTCCGGGTACGTCTCGAAGACGACCTCGGCCGACTGGTGCCGCACCGTGTCGGGCACGTCCATGCCGTGCTGGCGCAGCAGGCGGAAGCGCGCGTCGAGCGCGGCGTCGCGCGTGGTCAGCATCCCGCCGTCGCCGGTCGACAGGACCTTCCTGGGATGAAACGAGAAGCACGCGATGTCGCCGTGCGGACGGCCCACGCGCACCCAGGTGCCGTCCGGCTCGCGGGTCTCGCTCCCGGCGGCACAGGCCGCGTCTTCGACCACGCGCAGGCCGTGCCGTGCGGCCGTCGCCAGCACGGCCGCCAGGTCGCACGGCATCCCCAGCTGGTGCACACAGAGGATCGCGCGCGTGGCCGGCGAGATCGCCGCCTCGATGCGCGCGGGGTCGATGTTGCCGGTCGCACGTTCGACGTCCACGAACACCGGCGTCGCGCCGCAGTACCGGACGGCGTTGGCGCTCGCGATGAAGGAATGGCTGACGGTGATGACCTCGTCGCCGGGTCCCACGCCGAGCGCGACCAGGGCGAGATGCAGCGCCGTCGTGCAGCTCGAGACGGCGCAGGCGTGCGGCGCGCCGACGGCCGCCGCGAACTCGCGTTCGAAGGCCGCGACTTCCGGACCCTGCGTGACCCAGCCGGAGAGGATCGCGCGGCGGGCGGCCGCGGCCTCCTCCTCGCCCATCCAGGGCCTGGCGACCGGAATCATGCCGGGATCCAGTTCCGCACGACCTCGCGCTCGAGCAGCGTCGCCGGGTCGACGCCCTGCTCGCGATACCACGCCAGCAGGCGGCCGAGTCCGTCTTCGAGCGTGATGGACGGCTGATACCCGAGCAGCTCGCGTGCCTGGGTCATGTCGGCGTAGAGCCGCAACACGTCGCCCGGCCGGCCCTCGACACGCTCGACGGCCGCATCCGGCCGCCCCGCCGCCTTCGCGACGATGCCGGCCAGCGCGGCGATCGTCGTCTCGGACCCGAATCCGAGGTTGATGGTGCGCCCGACCGCGTCTGGATGGTTGCCGGCCAGCACGATGCCCCGCGCGCTGTCTGAGACGTAGGTGAAGTCCCGCGTCTGCGTGCCGTCGCCGAAGATCACCATCGGCTTCCCCGCCAGGCACCGCAGCAGGAACTTCGGAATCACCTCGCCGCTGTCGCCCTCGTGGTGGCTGCGCGGGCCGTAGGTGTTGAAAGGACGGACCACCACCGTGTCGTAGCCGTACGTGCGGTGGAACGCGCGCGTGTACGACTCGCCCGCCAGCTTCGACCCGCCGTAGACCGTGCACGGAAACGTGGGATGGAGCTCCGTCATCGGCACGTGCATCGCGGTGCCGTACACCTCCGAGCTCGACACGTAGACGAACCGGCCGACACCGGCGGCCCTCGACGCGCCGAGCAGGCCGAGCGTGCCGGTGGCGTTGACCGCGTGGTTCTCGTCGGGAGCGTGGACCGAATGCCGGACACCCAGACACGCGAGGTGATAGACGACGGCGGTGCCGGCGAGCAGCGGCGTCACGGCCGCGAGATCCCGGATATCCGCGTCGGCCACGGTGAGGCGCGGCTGGCCGGCCGGCAGATTCGCACGCGAGCCGTTGACGAAGTTGTCGACGACCACGACCTCGTCGCCGCGGTCCAGCAGCTGGCGCACCAGCTCCGACCCGATGAATCCGGCTCCACCCGTGACAAGCACGCGCGCCATCAGCGGGCTCCCGCCGGGGACGGCAGCACGCGGTCAGCCTCGACGCCGCAGACCGGCTCCACACCCGGGGCGGCGAGAACGGCCGCCACATCCCTCGCGTTCGCGCGGCCCGCGAGGCACAGCAGGTGGACTCGGGTCGCACCGTCAAGCGGCACGCCCTGCCGGAGCAGCAGTTTCAGCAACGGTGCGCGGTCCTTCACGGTCGCCGCTTCAAGGGGCGTCATCCGGCCGTGCGGAACGATGAGCACGTCGGCGCCGATGTCGTAGCGGTCCACGGCGCTGGCACCCGCGTAGAGCTGACGCATGACCGCCGGCGGATCGTCGTCCATGACCGCCTCCGCAAGGTTGAGCGGCCGGTCCGTGAGGATGCGCGCGCCAAGGAGTTCGAGGCCGCTGTAGGCCGCAACCAGCAGCGTCGCGCCCACGATGGGCGCAGCCGCGATCAGGCGCAGTTGCGTGACCGTCATTGGGTGGTATCGAACCATGCGCCGGGCCACCGCCAGTGGATCTGGATACGGGGCCGCGCCTCCCCGCGCCACAGCGCGTCGGCCATCAGCGTGTCCTTGATGGCCCGCTCACGCGGACTCGCCAGGCTCACCTCCTGGTCTTCCAGCCACGAGTCGGCGTACGCCCAGGCCTTGCGGGTGGCGTGCGCGCTGTCGCGCAGGCTGTAGTGCACGCCCATCATCTTGATGCCCCACGTCAGCGCCAGCACCGCGACGAGCGCGCTGGCCGCATGCGGGATCCGGGACGGGGCGCGTTCGTCGAGACGCGCGGCCAGGGCGCCAGCCACGGCCAGCGCGAAGAGCGCGCCAGCGGGGCTCATGATGACGTCCTTCGTGTAGACCAGATTCATCGCCGCATTGCCACCCAGCACCGCGATGAACACGACGATCATCCGATCGGCGTCGGAGAGCGCCCAACGGCGCCACCGCTCCCGCCCGGCCGCGATGTGCGCCACGAGCAGCACCGTCGCCGACGTGCAGGCCACGAGATTCACAGCCACCCACGGCTCGATCTGACCCCGCATGACCTGACGCACGACCCAGAACACGCCGGCCCTGGGCTCGGCGAACAGTACGGAGCCCATGGACGCCAGCACGTTGTAGGCGAAGAGCGGCAGCGGATTCGCACCGAACCGTGCCTGGATCGTCTCCGGCTCGAGAATCGCGAAGCCGAAGCCCGTGGCGCGCTCGTCGAGGCCAGGCGTGCCGACGTTGAACACCAGGTACCGCACCGCGAGGTACGCGACAACTCCGGCCACGGTCGCCGCCACGCCCCAGCGCGAAAGGCCCCGCCAGCCGGCGACGTATCCCGCGACGACGATCACGCCGACCAGCAGACCGCTCTCGACCGAGAGCGCCGCCACAGCCAGCAGTACGAACGCCGCCACGTCCGACCACCAGCGGTGCGGCGCGCTGGCGATGAGCACCGTCAGCACGCAGCACAGCACGATCGTCAGGTACGCGTTGACCGGAAAGGCTTCGCGGATGGTGTCGGCGGAGGTGTGAATGGACAGCAGCATCGCCACCGCGAGCGGGGCCGCCGATGCCTGCGCCCAGGTGCGGACCCGAAGGGCCGCCACCACGGCCGCGATCGTCAGCGTGAGCTGCACCGCATGCACGCCGCGGAACCACGCCGTGTAGTCGCCGCCGGACACGAGGTACACCAGTCGAATCGGCGCGAAGAGCAGCGGACGCATGTACCCGCCCGCCCACAGGTTGCCGACGATCAGTTCCCTGATCGTCCGCCGGTCCGCGGCGAAGATGTTCTGCAGGCTGTCGCTGAGCTGAACGGGTATGTCGACGAGAAAGTACGACGCCAGGCCCGCGGCCACCGCGGCGTACAGCCAGGCCGCCGCGCGCGGCGAGAGGGCCGTCACGCCTGCACGCGTGCCTCCCGCAGCACGCCGGCCACGTAGGCGACCTGTTCGGACGTCAGCTCGGGATAGATCGGCAGCGAGAGCACCTCACCCGCCGCCTGCTCCGCGACCGGGAAGTCGCCCGGCCGGCCGCCCAGATTGCGATAGGCCGGCTGCAGGTGCACGGGGATCGGATAGTGCACGCCGGTCTGCACGCCCGCGGCCTCGAGCCGGGCCCGCGCGTCGTCCCTCCCCTGGAGCCGGACCGCGAACACGTGATAGACGTGCCGGTCGCCCGTCCGCTCCTCCGGAACCCGGACGCCGGTGCCGGCCAGGGCCGCGCCATACGCCGCCGCGCGAGCGCGCCGCGCCTCGGTCCACGCGTCGAGATGCCGGAGCTTGATGCGCAGGATCGCGCCCTGGATGCCGTCCATCCGGAAGTTGAATCCCTTGAGGAGATGCTCGTAGCGCCGCTCCTCGCCCCAACTGCGGAGCAGGCGCGCCGTGCGGGCGATCTCCGGGTCATCGGTGACCAGCGCGCCGCCCTCGCCGCAGGCGCCGAGGTTCTTGCCCGGATAGAACGAGAAGCACGCGACATCGCTCATCGACCCGCATGTGCGGCCCTGATACGACGCCCCGTGCGCCTGCGCCGCGTCCTCGATGACGCGCAGGCCATGCCGCTTCGCGATGGCGAGGATCGGTTCCATGTCCGCGGGATGGCCGAACAGGTGCACCGGCATGATGGCCTTCGTCCGCGGCGTGATGGCCGCTTCGACCTTCGCGGGGTCCATCGTCAGGTGCCGCGGTTCCACGTCCACGAGCACCGGCGTCGCGCCGGCGTACTCGATCGCCGAGACCGTCGCGACGAACGTGAACGGCACGGTGATGACCTCGTCGCCGGGTCCGATGCCGCACGCCAGCAGCGCCAGATGGAGCGCGCTCGTTCCCGAGTTGAGAGCGACGCACTCGGACACGCCGCACCAGCGGGCGAACTCCTGTTCGAATGCGGTGACTTCCGGACCGAGGACATACTGCGTGCTCTCCAGCACGCGGAGGACCGCCGGTTCGATCTCGGACTTGAGGCTTCGGTACTGCGCGGCGAGATCCAGGTAAGGCACTTTCATCACGAACGGGACTCCTCGGCCCGCGCGGGCGTCCAGCCGTCGCGCCACCGGAGAAAACGGGCGGGAACGCCGGCCATGATGGCGCCGGCAGGAACATCAGTGGTCACGACGGCGCCGGCGCCGACGATGGCGCCGCGCCCGATGGTCACACCGGGCAGGATGACGGCGTTCACGCCGACGTCCACGCCGGTCTCGATCCGGACAGGGGAAATGACGAGGTCGGTCGCGATGACCGGCACGTCCGCCGGCTGCGCCGTGTGCTCGGACCCGAGCACCCGCGAACCAGGTCCCAGGCCGGAGCCGTCGGCGATCTCGAAGTCCCGCACGTCCAGATACGCCATCGGGCCGATCCAGACGCGATGCCCGATCCGGCAGTGTCCATCGAACCTGCCCTGGAGGAAGGCCATCTCGCCGATGAAGACGCCGTCACCCATCTCCACGGTCTCGGGATGACGGATCATGGCGCCGCGGCCGACGCGCAGCGCGTCGCCGCAGCCTTTCAGCATGGCCCGCCAGGCGACCCGTCGCATCCGGGCGTCGGCGTCGGAGTCTCCCCACGCGTGCGCGCCGGCCAACGCCAGCAGGTCCGCGAGCGGCCTCTCTCGCCGGAGGCGTGCGCAGAGCGCCAGATCCTCCGGAGGATCCGGTTCGATCGGGCGCAGGCCGTGCACCGCGGATACCAGCCGCCCCTGCTTCAACGGGTGACCCCGGCGGCCGGCTGCGTCAACGCCGCCGTTCCGCGCGACGCCAGCGAGGCCGTCGCCGCCTCGAGCAGCCGCACGACGCGCAGGCCGGCGGCACCATCCGTCAACGGCGCCGTGCCGTTCGCGATGCACTCGGCGAAGTGCCGCACTTCGTACTGCAGCGCCTCCGCCACGGGCAGGTGCGGCGCCCACATGTCGCCCGAGCGGTAGCCGACGAGCACCTGGTAGCGGTCCTCGGGGCTCGGGTCCACCGAGATGCCGCGGTCGTAGACCTTCACCTTCTCGCTGGCTTCGAGGTCGTCGAACACGATCATCCGGCGGCTGCCGCCGATGAGCGTCCGCCGCACCTTGACCGGCGCGAGCCAGCTCGCATGCACGTGACCGAGCAGCGTCCCCTCGAAGAACATCGTCAGATACGCGACGTCCTCGGGCTTGCCCGGCACGTGCGACATGCCGGTCGCGGACACGGAGACCGGGTGCCGGCCGAGCACGTAGTCCATGATCGACAGGTCGTGCACGGCCAGGTCCCACAGCACGTTCACGTCGTGCTGGAACAGGCCGAGATTGATCCGCACCGAGTCGTAATAGTAGATGTCGCCGAGCTCGCCGTCGTCGATGAGCTGCCTGATGCGCCGCACGGCCGGTGTGTAGACGAATGTGTGGTCGACCATCAGCACGAGGCCGCGCCGCGCCGCCTCCGCGACCATCGCCTCGCCATCGGCGACCGACGCCGCCAGCGGCTTCTCCACCAGTACGTGCTTGCCCGCCCTGAGCGCTTCGAGCGTCAGCGGGGCGTGCGTGGCCACGGGCGTGGCGATGGCGACGGCGTCCACGTCCGGACGAGCGAGGAGCGCCTCGGCGCTGTCGACGGTCGCGACGCCGGGAAACCGGCGCGCGGCATCGGCCAGGCGGGCCGGGTGCGGATCGGCAATCGCCACCAGCGTGGTCGCCGGACATTCCCTGAAGTTTCTTGCGAGGTTCGGTCCCCAGTAGCCGAACCCGATCACACCGACACGAATCATCGCCGCGCCTCCGCGGAACCACAGGACTCCGCCGTCCAATCAGCAGGGGCCACCAGGCGCCCGATGGCCTCACGGCCTCTCCCGGCCATGAAGCAGGCCGCCGCGTGCGCCTCGTCCCGGGACAACTCCGCGCCGTACCGCCGCGCGACGCGCACCACGACATCATCCGACGTGTACACCGCCGCGGCGAGCGGCCGGACGCTCAGCCCGACTTCTTCGGGGAGCATGCCTGGTCTGACCTGGTAGATCGCATTCGGGTCTGCGCCGGTCTCGAGGAGCCAGACCGCCGTCGCGGCGTCGGACAGCGCGATCGCCTCGCCGAGGTTGCGTGGCGGGTCGGGGGCGAGTGACCCGGCCGGCAGCGCGCCACCGACGCTGATCACCACCATGAGCGCGGCCGCCGCGACCAGCGGTGCCGCCACAAGCGTCTGCAGAATCGTCCGGGGAGTCATGGGGTCATTGGGTCTCGTCGAACCAGCTCGTCGGCCACGGGAGCGACGGCCACGGTGCGACCGGCGTTTTCCGCAACGCGTCGATCTCGAGCGCCTGCTTCAGGGCCCGCTTCCGCGGCGAATCGAGGACGATGCCCGTCCGTTCCATCCACCGGTCGACTTCGGCCCACTCGCGACGGATGGAGATCGCCTCCTTGCGGATGCTGAAGTGGATGCCGACGAACTTGACCGCCCAGGCGGTCGACAGCAGCAGCAGCGCGACCGCGGCGAACGCGGAGCCGCGGCGCCAGGCCCCCGAGCCGGCACGCATCAGGACCTCACGCATCGCGACCGCGGCAGCCGCGGCGACAAACACGGCACCCGTCGACAGCACGACGTCCTTGACGTATGCGTAGCAGAAGGCGGCGTTCGCGGCCACCAGGACCGGCGCCATCAGCAGGATGCGGTCGTGGTGGGTCAGGCCCGCCCGCCAGCCGCGCCACCGCAGCCGGTACGCCGTGGCGACGAGGATCGTCACGCCAGTGGCGCAGAAGACGTTCAGCTCCACCCACGATTCGCGCGCACCCTCGACGAGCCCGCGCACGAAGAGGTAGATGGCATTACGCGGCTCGGCGGTCAGCAGCGTCAGCAGCGCCGCGGAGACGTTGTAGGCGTAGAACAGCAGCGGCCGGTCACCAAACCGCCCCTGGATGTCGGCGGCCTCGATGGTCGCGAAGCCGAAGCCGGACGCGCGGTCGGCGAGCTCCGGCGTGCCGTTGTGAAACCAGCCGAAGCGGACGACGAGATACGCCACGACGCCTGCCGTCATCACGGCCATGGCCGGACGCGACACGCCGCGCCAGCCGAGGACGAATGCCGCGGCCCCCGCCACCCACACCAGCAGCCCGGAATCCACCGTCAGCGCCGCGTAGGCGAACAGCAGCAGCGCCAGGACGTCGTTGAGCCGGCGGCGCGGTTCGGCGGCGAGGACGGCCGCGCCCAGCGTGCAGATCGCCACCGCGAGGAAGTGATTGATCGGAAACGCCTCGCGCACGGTGCCGGGAAAGGTGTGCCCGCCGACCAGCACGGCGACGCCGAACGTGAACGCGACGGCGTCGGTCACGGTCTCCACACGGAGCCACCGCAGGAACAGCGCCAGGAGCACGAACACCTGCGCGACGTGAATCGCCTTGAACCACAGGAAGTAGGCGCCGCCGGACAGATCCATCACGATCCGGTAGGCGGGAAACATCAGCGGCCTGAAGAAGCCCTTGTTGTCGGCCTTCTCGACGACGAGCTGCCAGAGGCCCTTGTCGACGACGCTGATCATGTTGCTGGCGCCGTCCGTCGGCTGGATGGGCAGGCGCGTCATGAACCAGGCGAGTGTCGCCGTGACCGTGATCACAAGCAGCCACGCGCATCGACGAGGGGTCAGAGCCGTGTTCACGGCTTCGCTCCGGGGCTGCAGTCGCCGGCTGTCCAGTCCGGTGGCGCGACCATGCGTCCGATCTCTCCGCGACCCTTGCCAGTCATCCAGCACGCAACGGTGCGCGCCTCGTCCGGCGGCAGCCGCGCGCCGTAGCGCTGTGCGATGCGCACCATCAGGTCGTCGGACGTATAGGCCGCCGCAGCCAGCGGACGGACCCGCAGCCCGACCTCGCTTTCAATCAGCCTCGGCCTGATCTCGTAGACGGCATTCGGGTCCGCACCGGCCCGGAACAGTCGCGAGGCCGTGGCCGCGTCCGACAGTGCGATCGCTTCGGCGAGGTTGCGTGGCGGATCCGGCGCGAACGGACCAGCCGGCGTCGCGCCCCCAACGCTGAGCACCAGCAGCAGTCCGGTCGCCGCGACCAGCGGCGCGGCGACGAGCGCGGGCAGAACCGTCCGGGATGACATCCGCGTCTACTGCGTCTCGTCGAACCACCGCGCGGACCACGGGAGTTCCGGCCACGGGGCAAGGGGCGCCCGTCGGAGCGCGTCGTCTTCGAGCGCCTGCTTGAGCGCCTGCTTCGCCGGCGAATCGAGCGGAAACCGTTCGCGCGCGATCCAGTCATCGACGACCGCCCACTCACGGAGCACCGCCCGGGCTTCGGTGCGGAGACTGAAGTGCACGCCTACCAGCTTGACCGCCCAGGCGCTGGAAAGCAGCGTGAGTGCCATCGCCACCGGCGCCGTCGCCGAACGCCACCCGCCCGCGGCGAACCGCACGAACATCTCCCGCATGGAGACGGCGGCCGCCGCCGCGATGAACACGCCCCCGGTGGACAGCACCACGTCCTTGACGTACGCGTAGCAGAAGGCGGCGTTCGCGACCACCATCACCGGCGCCATCAGCAGGATGCGGTCGTGGTGGGCCAGACCGTCCCGCCAGGCGCGCCACCTGAGGCGGTACGCCGCGGCGACGAGCAGCGTCACGCCCGTCGCGCAGAACACGTTCAGCTCCACCCACGACTCGCGCGCGCCTTCGACGAGCCCGCGCACGAAAAGGTAGATGGCGTTGCGCGGCTCCGCGGTCAGCAGCGTCAGCAAGGCCGCGGACAGGTTGTAGGCGTAGAAGACCAGCGGGCGGTCGGCGAAGCGCTGCTGGATATCGGAGGCCTGGATTGCTGAAAAGCCGAACCCGGAGGCGCGGTCGGCGAGCTCCGGCGTGCCGTTCTGGAACCAGCCGAAACGGACGACGAAATAGGCCACGACGCCTGCCGTCATCAGGGCGATGGCCGGACGGGACACGCCGCGCCAGCCGAGGGCGAACGCCGAGGCGGCCGCCACCCAGACCAGCAGACCGGATTCCAGAGTCAGCGCGGCGTAGACGAACAGCAGCAGCACCAGCGCGTCATTCAACCGGCGGTGCGGCTCGGCGGCGAGAACGGCCGCGCCGAGCGCGCAGATCGCGACCGCAAGAAAATGGTTGATCGGATACGCCTCGCGCACCGTGCCCGCGAACGTGTGCCCGCCGACGAGCACCGCGACACCGAATGCGAACGCGACGGTGTCCGTCACGGACTCCACGCGGAGCCACCGCAGGAACAGGGCGAGAAGCAACGTCACCTGCGCGACATGGATGGCCTTGAACCACGCGAAATACGCGCCTCCCGAGAGCTTCATCACGATCAGGTACGGGGGCCACATGAGCGGGCGGAAGAAGCCTGCGTTGTCCATCTTCGCGACGAACAACTGCCAGGGTCCGCTGTCCACCACGCCGATCATGTTGCTGGCACCGTCGGGCCACTGAATCGGAATGCGGGTCATGAACCACGCGAGCGTCGCGGCGACCGAGCACGCGAACGCCCAGGCCAGTCGACGTGGCGTCAGGGCCGCTGTCCTTCCCGGGCCAGGAGGCGCGCGGGAACGCCGGCCACGACCGCGCCCGGCGGGACGTCCTTCGTCACGACGGCGCCGGCGCCGACCATGGCCCCCGCACCGATCACGACGCCGCACAGCACGACGACGCCGCTGCCGAGCGACGCCCCCTTCTCCACCCGCGTCGGCACGACCGTCCAGTCGGCCTCCGTCTGCAGGCGGCCGTCCGCCGTCGCGCGGGGGTGCCGGTCGTTGATGAACATCACGCCGTGGCCGATGAAGACGTCGTCGGCGATCGAGACGCCTTCGCAGACGAAGGTGTGCGACGAGACCTTGCAGCGGGCACCGACCGAGGCACCCTTCTGGATTTCGACGAAGGTGCCGATCTTCGTGTCCGCGCCGATCGAGCAGCCGTAGAGGTTGACGAGATCCGGGTGCGGGATGCTCACGCCCGCACCAAGCGTCACGCTGGCGGCAATCGGCATGATCAGGCGTCCGTCTCGGTCTCGCGCGCGATGATCCGCAGCGCCAGCGCCCGCTTGGCGAGGATCACCTCGCCGACGCGCCGCGCCACGTGGCCGGCGAGCTTGCTGCCGGTCGTCTCGGGCGGCAACTCGCCCCTGCGGAGACGGGCGAACAGCGCCGTGACGAAGTCCGCCCAGATGTCCTCGCCGTAGTCGACGCTGTGGCCCTCGGTGCCCTTGAGGTTCGCGTGGACGTCCTCGATGACGAAGAAACCGCCGTCGGTCATGTGCGGCAGCAGCACGCGGAGCGTCAGCGACTGGTGTGCCGACACGTGCGACCCGTCGTCGATGACGATGTCGAATGGTCCGTGCGCCTCGGCCACTTCGGCGAGCCGGGCCTTGTCGGACTGATCGCCCTGCAGGTAGATGACACCATCGGCGGCCGGTGTCGTCAGCCAGGGCTGCAGCTTGATGTCCATGCCGACGACGCGCGCGTCGGGAAAGATCGCCTTCCAGAACGCCGTGCTGCCGCCGCCCTTGACGCCGATCTCGAGCACGGAGCGCACGGGCCGGTCGAAGGCCAGCAGGAGCCGCTTGTAGAACTGCAGCATGAACGGCCGCTTCTGGATGAAGGCGGCGCGGTCGAGGATGCCGCGATCGATGAGCTCCGCCAGCTGGGCGTTGGTCTCGTAGGGCCGGTCGCGCTTCAGAAACTCCGGCGCGAGAGCCTGGGCGACCTGCTGGCTGACGAGCGCGTTCACGGCGCTGCGCGCGTCCGTCACCTCGCGACGCACCGCGGCCCGCACGGCGTCCAGCAGCCGGTCGAGGCCGGCCGGGTCGTCCGCCGCGCCGTCCTGGGGGCGCCGCGGCGCCTCGGTGGAATCCGATGTACTCACGTTCTGGCTCCTGACAGTCGGTGACTAACGGCCCCGCAGACCGAGCCGGTGCGTCAGCATCGCCAGGTCGTAGCGGAGACGCTTCGCTGCACGCTTCACCTGGTTCGTTCCCTTGCGCAGTTCCTGCCCCGCCTCGTAGCTCCAGGCGCGCGTCTTCCGGCGCGCCACGGCCGCGTGATAGACGGCCCGGTGCGCGACGTGCAGGACGTACTTGCCGATGACGCGTGACACCCGGCGCGGGTGCAGCTGGACCCGCATCCGGTACCAGGTCCAGCGGACGTCCGCGCGCACGTTCTTCCACCGTTGCACCACGGCTTCCCACTGCCGATCGATCCGGTGCAGCAGCAGACCCTGCTTCGCGTGGTGCCGGAACAGGTACGTGGCCTGATAGCGCAGCACGAGGAACGCCATCCCGGCACGGCCGAGGCCTGAAGGCCGTGCGCCCGCGACGTACTCGCCGAACAGCACGCGCGCATGCTGCAGCCAGACCGGCTGATCGATGCCCGGGGGCCCGCCACCGGCAAAGAGCGATGTGCGTTGCTTTCCGACGCTCGCCTCCGCGGGCTGGCGACGGAACCACAGCGGCTCGGGCACCTGGGCGAACGAACCTGCGAGCGCGAGCTCGACCATCAACAGGCGATCCGGCTGCATCACGGAACGGAAGATCCCCGCGCGGCGGAGCGCGTCGATGCGCATGAGGCCGTAGACCATGTCGCCGGCTCCCACGGGCTCCGCGGCGAACGCGAGCACGCGATCGGCGGGCCGTGCCAGCGCAGTCGTGTCGAACGCCTTCGGCGGCTTGTCCAGCGGCTGCCGGGCGTCGTCGACACGTTGCGTGAGCGCGTAGGCCAGCACGGTCCCCGGTTTCGCCTCGAGCGCGGCCCGCACGCGCGCCAGCCAGGCGGGATGCCACCAGTCATGGTCGCTGGCCCAGGCGAAGTAGCGGGCCGACGGAAACGCCGTGACCGCGTGGTCGAAGGCATCCCGCCACGTCGGCACCATGCCCTGGCGTGCCGCGTGCCGCACGTACCGGATGCGGTCGTGCCCGAGATACCGTGCCGCCACCTCGGCGGTCGCATCCGCCGAGGCGTCGTCGACCAGGACCACGCCGAAGTCCTGGTCCGTCTGCGCGAGCAGCGAGTCGAGGGCTTCGGGCAGATGACGCGCGTTGTTGTACAGCGTCACGCCGAAGACCACGGACGGCGTCATCAGCCCTGCAGTTTCTCCACGACGATCACGCGGCCCTTGCCGCCCCAGTCCATCTTCGCCTCGAGGTCCGGGCGCGACCTGCAGCCCTCCAGCACGAACATCAGCCGCAGCAGATCCTTGTTGAGCAGCGTGATGTGCGTCGGGTCGAGGTCGTCCTTCTGGTTGAAGTCCAGCAGGTCGGCGGGGTTGGGGTGGTACCGCGTCGTCACGTAGATGAACTTCGACGTCATCCGCACCATGTTGGCGACGGCCTTCTTGACCTCGAACACCGTGAGGTGCTCGATCACCTCGCGGCAGATCACGAGGTCGACGCAGTTGGCCGGCAGCAGCGACGCGTCCGTGACCGTACCGATGGAGATGCGGTCGCGCACCTCCGGGGTCGCGAGCCGCTTGCTGCTCTCGGCGAAGTCGATACCCTCGACGTCCACGCCGAGCTCCCACAGCAGGTGCATCAGCGCACCGGGGCCGCAACCGAGGTCGAGCGCCCGCACGGGCTGGAACACGTCCTTGATGAGCTGAGGGTTCTTGCCCTCGATGCCGCGGCGGACCTCCAGGCTGTAGTTGTTGCCGGCGTCGCGCCATTCACCCGTGAAGTACTCCGCGTCGTAGTGCGCGGAGGCGGTCGGCTTCTGATCCAGGATGCGGCGTTCGAACTCGGTGATGGTCATGGCTGTCCGGCCTCCTGCCGGAACCGCTCGAGAATCCTGCTGGATGAATCGAGCACGGTGTCGAGATAGACGATGCCGATGTTGTGCTCGGCGCAGATGCGGACCTGTTCCGCGGGCAGCCGGCCGTCCCAGTCCTTGCCCTTCACGTAGTACTTCGGGCGCAGGTGCCTGAGAATCGTCTCGGTATCGTGCGTGTTGATGTGCGTGTAGTCGATGTAGCGGATCGCGTCGATCACGACGGCACGCTGGTCCTCGGGCAACAGCGGCGCATGCTTGGTGCGGACATACCGATCCGACGCGACGTTGCACAGCAGCGGCACGTCCACGGCGGCCGCGGCCGCCCGGAAGTACTCGATGTGGCCCTTGTGCAGCGGGTCGAAGGCGCCGTCCACCATCGCGACGGCGCCGTGGTAGGCCGGAAGCTGGTCGAACGTCAGGATCACGACTGGACCAGCAGCCCCTTCGCCTTGAGCTCGTCGAGCGCCTTGTCGAAGAAGTCGACCGCGACGTCCGGCGTCGTCTTCGCCCACTCGATGAGCTCCGTGAAGCCCTGTTCCAGCGACACCTTCGGCTCGAAGCCCAGCGTCTCGCGCGCGCGGGTGATGTCCGCCGTGTTGTGGCGCACGTCGAAGGTGCGGCCGACGTTGGTGACGTTCAGCTCCACCGTGCTGCCGAGGAGCCGCTTCAGCATCTGCGCGATCTCGAGAATCGTCACGGTCGTGCCGGACCCGACGTTCACCGGCAGGTAGTCGGCGCCGGGCTTCTCGAGCATCAGCGTCAGGCACGCCACGACGTCGTGAATCGACACGAAGTCCCGGAGCTGGCCGCCGTCCTCGAAGACCATCGGCGCCTTGTTGTTCATCAGGCGGCTGATCCAGATGGCCGCGACGCCCGCGTACGGATTGCTGAGGCTCTGGCGGGGGCCGTAGACGTTGAAGAACCGTGGCGCGACGGCGGGAATGCCGTAGTGCTTGCCGATGAGGAGCACCATCTCTTCCTGGTGATACTTCGTCATCGAGTAGATGTTGTCGCGGTAGAGCGCCTTGCCTTCGGGCGTCGGCACGGAAGTGACGCGCGCGCCGCACGACGGGCACTTCTGCTCCCAGTCCTTCGCGGCCATCTGCGCCTCGCTGCGGATGCCCGGCGCGACCGGTCCGCACGTCGCGCAGACGTAGGCGCCTTCGCCGTAGACGCCGATCGAGGAGGCGACGATCACCTTCTCGACCTTGTGCTTCGTGTTGACCAGAATGTCGAGCAGCAGCGCCGTCCCGCGGGTGTTGACGTCGACGTAGCGGTCGATCTCGTACATGCTCTGGCCGATCGAGACGGCCGCCGCGAAGTGGACGACGGCCTCGGCGGCCAGCACGAGCGGCTCGAAGACGGCGCGGTCGCGCACGTCGCCGCGCACGTACTGCACCTTCGGGTTCGCATACGACGGCCACGTCCCCGAGCGATGCACCTGCGGGACCAGGCTGTCGAGCACCACGACGTTGTAGCCGCGCAGCACGAGCGCGTCGACGAGATGGGATCCGATGTAGCCGGCGCCCCCGGTAACCAGTACGTTCCGTATTGCCATTCCGCTCCTCTGCGTGGCTGAAAGTACCTAGCGGTGTGCCGGCGCCATCCGGCGCTCGGCGTCGGCCCAGTCCTCCGGGCCATCAATGGTGAGCGATTCCGACGCGGGCACGACCATCGGCCGGCAGTCGCGTCCGTAGATGCTGTGCTGTTCGACGAGCGTGCGCCGCCAGAACGTGTAGACCGTGCCGTCGCGCACGCAGGCCATCCGGGCATCCTGGCGCCGCGTCACGCGCGCGCCTTCCGGCAGGAACGGCACGAGACGCCCGTCCTCGACGCGCATCACGTAGTCCGGCGACAGGTGGCGCGGCAGCTCCACGACGCTCACGACGGAGTCCGCGTTCGTCTCCCGCAGGAGCTCCACCGACCGGCGGATGTGCGCGGGCGTCCTGAGCGGCGACGTCGGCTGCAGCAGGACGACGATGTCAGCCTGCCAGCCCTCGCCGGCGAGGTGCGCCACGGCATGCTCGATGACCGGCAGCATCGGGGTGTCGTCGGCGGCCAGCGCGGCCGGGCGCAGGAACGGCACCTCGAGGCCCGACGCGCGCCCGACGTCCGCGATCGATTCGCTGTCGGTCGAGAGGATCACGCGGTCGACGACGCCCGATGCCTTCGCCGCTTCAGCGGCGTAGGCGAGCAGCGGCCTGCCGTGGAGCGGCCGCGTGTTCTTGCCCGGCAGTCCTTTGGAGCCGCCCCGCGCGGGGACGAGCCCGAGCACCTTCATCACAACGCTGTGTTCATCACACGGACCGCTTCGCGTTCTGCACGTAGCGGATCTCGTTCAGCAGCGCGCGCACGCCGTCGCGTGCGGGCAGCATGTCGCTGCCCATCTGCACCGGCCGGCAGACGTAGCTGATGTGGAGATGGTCGGCGGCATAGTCCGCCCGGAGCGGCTCGAAGCCGGCACGGCGGAGATACGCGATCATCGTGTCCTCGGTGAGGTAGTAGGGGTGGTCGATCTTGACCGCGTCCTCCACCGACCAGTTCCGCAGATACGCCGCGCGGAAGTCGACGATGTCGACAAACAGCAGGCCCAGCGGATAGATCAGCGAACGGACGACGCGCAGCGTGCGCTCGATGTCGAGCAGGTGGTCGACCGTCTGGAACAGGCCGACGACGTCGAAGTGGCGGCCGTCCGGCTGGTAATCCTCGACGAGGGCCGTGATCGTCTCCAGGCCGAGCGCGCGGGCTTCCTCGACTTCGAGCGGCGCCGGGTCGATCACCGTGGCCTTCAGGCCGAACCGCTCCGAGAGATGGTGCGCGACGACGCCGGTGGACCCGCCGATGTCGAGCAGCGAGGCATAGCCGGCGCCGTCGATGTACGGCGCCAGAAACTCGGCGCGCTCCTTCGCGTAATCGAGCTGCTCGCCCTGGATCGACTTCGCGTCGATGAGCCGGCCGTGGAACGCGCTGACGAGCGGCCGGTACGTGCCGTTGTAGAACTGGCCGTAGGCGTCGGCCGTCATCACGGGGCTCAGGAACACCAGGCCGCAGTCCGCGCACGCCGAGGCGGGCGCGGGATAGCCGTAACGGTCACGATGGGTGATCACGACGAAGCGGTCGCCGTGGCAGAGGTTGCACGTCTGCACCGGCATCTTCGGCTGCGCCGCGAAGTCGAACGGCAGGGCGGCGATCCGGGCCGCTCGCTCTGGATTCACGCTGCTCACGAATGGCTCCTCGGCACGAAGTCTCAGTAGGTCAGGCGCTTTTCGACGGTCAGTGCCACCGTCGCCAGGCAGTCCGCGATGCGGCGGCCGGCCTGGCCGTCGCCATAGAGATGGTCCGGCGCGGGACGCCCGCGCCGCTGGTGCTCGCGGATCGCCCCGGCGATCGCGGCGCGGTCGTGCTCGACGTCGATCACGTTCCGCCCGCGCTCGCGGCCCTGCTGGCGCGACCCGATGTTGACGGCCGGCACGCCCAGGAACGAGCACTCGCGGATCGCGACGCTGGAGTTGCCGACGATGGCCGTCGCGCCGACCAGCAGTCGCAGGAAGTCTTCCGGAAACATGTTGCGGAAGAAGTGGAAGTGCTCCGGCTTTTCCTTCTCGCGGAACACGCGGATGCCCTTGGACGTGCCGTCGCTGCCCGCGTCGACGTTCGGCCAGAACCACAGCACGGGCAGGCCTGCGTCCTTTACCGCGTAGAGCGTCTCGTCGACCTGGTGGCGGGCCTCCTCGTACTCGGTCGTCACCGGGTGCTGCATGACCACGAGATAGCCCTTCGACAGATCCCCGCGCGCGCCGACGCCGCCGTACTTCACGAAGGGGTCGAAATCCATGGCCGGCTTCGCCGCGACCTCGGCCGCGATGTCGATCGACGGGCAGCCGGTCAGAATCACCGACGCCGGCTCCTCGCCCAGACGGATCACGCGCTCGCGCGCCCCTGCCGTCGAGACCAGGTGGATGTTCGACAGCTTCGTGACGGCGTGGCGGACCTTCTCGTCGATGGAGCCGGTCACCTCCCCGCCCTGGACGTGCACCACGGGGATGTTCATGTACGACGCCGCGACGGCGTTGGCGAGCGTCTCGTACCGGTCGGCGATCGTGACGACGGCGTCCGGCTTGAGGTTGTCGAACACGGTGGCGAGCTCGACCAGGCCCATGCCCGTCGACTTCGCCGACGTGACCAGGTTCTCGCCCTCGACGACCATGTAGACGCGCGCGGCCGGCACGAAGCCGTCACGCTCGATCGCGCCGATCGCGTTGCCGTAGCGTTCGAGCAGCGCGGAGGCGGCGACGACGAGCTGCAGCTCGAGATCGGGGTGCTGCTGGATCGCCGTCAGGGCCGTCCGGATGCGCGAGTAGCTCGGTCGCGCCGTCACGACCACGCAGATCTTCCGCTTCATGCCCTTCATGCCAGATGGTCTTCCGTCAGCAGTTCGTCCACGTCGAGACCCCGCGCGAGCCGGCGCCCGATGACGTCCGGGAGGCGCGACTCGGGGAGGCCCGTGCCGGGCTTCTTGAGCGTGAGGTCCAGAGCAGCCAGTGTATGTCCCGCGGGGAGTGCGCGAACAGCCACGAGGCTGCGCGTGAAGATGGCGCGGAGCGGCGCGGTCGCCGCCGCGGCCCCGTCCTTGTCCACGGGCGAGGCCTTCATCGTCTCGATGAACCGGATGCCGTCGACCAGCTGCCGGAGCTCGGCGGTCGTCACCGACGCGATGACGTCGGGCCCGAACATCTCGCGGCTGAGCGTCACGTGCAGCTCGAGGATGTCGATGCCCATCGTCACGGCCGCAAGCCCGGGGTAGATGGTCGCCGAGTGATCCGACAGCCCGACCCATCCGCCGTAGCGCGCCCGAAACTCGGGAATCAGGTTCAGCCCGATCTTGTCAGGCGGGCACGGATACGCCGTCGTGCACTGCAGCACGCCGACCTGGACGCCGGCCTTCTTCACGCGCGCCACCGCGGCGTCCGTCTCGGCCAGCGGGCTCATGCCGCTCGAGAAGACAACCGGTGTGCCGGTCGCGGCCATGCGGTCGACGAGCGCGTGATGCCCGATCTCGCCTGATGCCACCTTCCAGAAGCGCTGCCCGATCCGGTCGAGGATGTCGACGGCCGCCTGCGAGAACGGCGAGCAGATGAAGGCGACCCCACGCTCGGCGCAGTGGTCCGCAAGCCCCTGCCACTGTTCCGGCGTGAACGCCATCCGCTGCCAGTAGTCGTAGCGCGTCGCGTCCTGGCGGCTGAACTTCACGCGGAAGGGCTCGGCCGGCGTGCTCTCCGCGCTCGCGATGTGCATCTGGAACTTCACGGCGTCCGCGCCGGCCGCGGCGATCGCGTCGATGAACGCGTGCGCCTGGCCGAGCGACCCGTCGTGGGTCAGGGCCACTTCGCCCATGACGAAGCAGCGGCCGGTGCCGATCGGTGGCTGAGGAATGCTCATCAGTGAATGGATCCTCTCGACGATAGTCCAGGAGCGACTCTGAGCACGACGGTCTTGGCGGCGGCCACGAGCCGCGCCCGGCGGTGGCGCCAGCGCGTGACGCGCTGCTCGCGATACTTCTCGGCGTAGCGCCGCGCACGCTCGGCCTGCACGACGGCCTTGCCTTCACGCTCGCGGATGCCGCGCGGGTCGCCAAGCCATCGGAGTCCCCACGGCGTGTCCATCACCAGCGCGAGCGCCGCCGCGGTCAGCCGCCCGGACGCCGTGACCGCTTCCGGTGCACCGGGGGCCAACGCCGCCGACGCCTCGACGGCGTCGACGAAGCGCGGGGTGGACGCGACCCCCAGGCCCGCCGGCCGGATGAACGCTTCGACGAACGGCCCGTTCCTCTTCGCCGTGGTGCCCGCGAGGCCCTCGAGCAGCTGCCGCGCGTGTTCATCGAGTGAGCGGCTCGTGTGCAGGAAGCCGTCGCCGACCCGCAGCAGATACTGGAAGTGCAGCGTGCCTTCCTGGTTCTCGCGGAACTCCGGCAGCAGCACGGTGTAGACGGGACGGTCGACGATCGCCGACTCGATGAGCGCGCTGGTGTTGAGGCCGACGATCACCGCGGCGTGGTACATCGAGTCGAAGTAGTCGGCGCGCGCGGCGGCGTCGAGCGGGTTCGAGCCGAACACGTACACGCCCGGGCACTCCCGCGCGAGGTCGACGCCCTCCCACTCCGTCAGCCGCTGCGGATGCGGACGCACGACGATCGGCAGCTCGCGAAGGCGCGGGTCGGCGTGCTGCCTGAGCGCGCGAATCCACCGGCGGACGAAAGCCGGTTCGGGCGGGCTGCCTTTGAAGAGCGACGAGCAGACATAGAGCGCAAACGGCCGCGTGTCCGGCAGCCCGGCGCGCCGGCAGAACGCCTCGCGGTCGAGCGCGGGCGTCCGGTCGAACCACTGGTCGAAGCACTGCGCCCCGGTCACGACCACCATCCCGGGCGGCAATCCGTGGAGGTCGACCGCTTCGCGCTTCTGCGTCTCGTTCCAGACGAGCACACGGTCCGGCCGCACACGAATCAGCGCCTTGCTGGTGAGGTGGTCCCAGCTCCAGACGGCCAGCGCCGTCGGAATCCGGAGCGCGCGCGCGGCGCGGAGGTAGTCGAGCTGCGGAGACCCGAGCTCGATGAGCGGCGTGACCACGACGAGGTCCGGTTTCATCGACGCGATGAACTCGCGCAGGCGCGGCGGCGGCTCGATCGCCCGCTCCACCGCGGCGACACGGGCGGTGGCGCCATCGACGCCCCATCGATCCCGCGCCCACGCGGCCAGGCGTGGTGTGCGCTCCGCCGCGCGCTGGCGGATCTTCGTCGCGTCCGCGTAGCGCGGCTCCTCGTAGCGCAGGAAGTCGAGGCTGAGCCGCAGCCCTTCCGCCAGCCGCGTCGTCCGCGTGACGGGCACCTCGGGTGTCAGGCCGAAGGTCACCCCGGGCGTCGACGCCGCGAGACCCTCGACGAACGCACGGTTGTCCTCCCGATCGACGGCCAGATGGACGCGATGCCCGTGCTCCGCGAGCAGCCGGATGGCCGCATCGAAGTTGCGGAAGTACGTGTAGTGCCGCGCGAGAAAGAGAATCGTCACGGCGTCAGCATCGTCAGCGGGTCGAGCCCGCGCAGGTCGACGGGCGAGAAGCGCGCCGCCCCCTTCAGGCGGTGGCACGCGCGCAGCGCCACGGAGAGGTGCGCGTGCAGGAACTCGGGGTCGGCCAGCACCGCGGAGGTCGGCACGCCGAGCAGCGGCGCCATCCACGTCAGGCTGCCGCAGGTGCCGACGTAGGCGGAGGCGTGCGCGATGATGTCGGTCTGCGCGGCGAGGTTCGTCCTCGGCGTGAGCCACTCGCGCGCGCTGATGATCCGGGAGTTCCCCGCGAACGCGTAGTCCGCGTGGTCGTCGATGGCGAGCCCCGTGTCCAGCAGCACGACCGGACGCTGCTCCGCCAGCTCTCGCACCATCCGCTGCAGCGTCTGCCGGATCGCGGGCGTGTCCGGCATCGAGCGCGCCGCGTAGAACTTCACGGCCACGTAGGACTCCGGCAGGCTGCTGCGCGCGATGACGCCCGGAGGCGTGTGCAGCCTGAAGCGCGTGTGGCTGTCCAGGAACCCGCTCGCCCGGTGGCCCGACCAGAACAGCTTGAAGAGGCGGAACATCAGCGACGGGTGCAGCACGCGCGCGCCGTCGAGACCCTGCGCCCGGCTGGCCGCCGCGACGATGTCCGCTTCCAGCGCCGAGCCGCTCAGCTGCTTGAGCTCGCCACGTTCGGCGTTCCGGCGTGCGAACTCCTCGGGCGTGATGAGGTCCCAGATCTCGACCGAACGGGTGGCGATGTCCGTGTACCAGGCCCCGGCGCCGCCCCGCGTGACGACCGTCACCCGCTTCGGGTCGAGCTGGTACGCCGCCGTGACCCATCGGAGGAACGGAATCCAGTACAGGACCTCGTAGCCGACCTCGGCCAGCCACGGCCCGACGATGACGGGATGGTCCCCGTCCAGCAGTCCGGCCAGTTCGCGCTCGACGGCCCACTCGGTCTGGTTCCAGCCGTGCTGCTCGCGGAGCTTCGTCCGCCGGTCGCGACGCGCCAGCAGCGGCCGGCGCACGGCCCGGTAGGCGGCCTTCCACGCGTTGACGCTCCGGTTCTTCACCGATTCGCGGACGCGGCCGACGGCGTGCCTCGCATCCTTGACGCCCGAGATCAGCACCTTCCGGGTGTGGCGGGCGCGGTTCTGCGCGCGGCGCGCCTGCTTCAGCAGCACGTGCCAGGCCGCGCGGACTCTCGGCATCGCGTCGGCCACGGCATCGGTGACGACCCTCCACCGCCGGCGCGCGTTCGTCTGCGCGCGACGCGCCTGCTTCAGCGTCAGATTCCTCGCCGCGAGAATCGTGTTGAACATCGAATCAGCCCGCGAAGCACGGAAGGTCGAGCATCTCGTACCGCCCGGTGGGCACGAGGTCGCGGCGCGCGAGGATCGTCAGCGGACGTCCTTCGGTGAACACGTCGCTCCGGGCCCGGGGCGACGTCACGTCCACGTACCGGTCCCGGATGTAGTCACGGATGAGCGGATGCCCGGCGAAGACGTCGCGCGCCGACCCGACCTGGCGAATGAGGACAAGCGGGACCCGCTGCGTCTCGAGCCACCGCAGCGTCTGCCGCTGCTCGGCATCGCTCGAGCGGAAGCCGGTGTACCAGAAGAGGTGCTGGACCACGCCGCGATCGGCGTAATACGGCGTCGCGAAGTTGCCGGTGGGTTCCCAGATGCGGTCCGCCGGTCTGGTGCAGGCCTGCAGATAGCGGACGAACGTCCGATCGTTCTCCGCGCCCTCGGGTGCGAAGACGTCGAGCGGAGGTGCGGCGACGTGCGCGGTCCACAGCCGCGCGGCACGGGACCGGATGGCCGCTCCGCCGTTGAGCACCTCGGAGCCGGTCAGCAGATCGCCGGCATGCACGGCGTCGGCTCCGAGCAGGGCGACCATCGCGACCACCAGTGCCACGGCCACCCGCAGCACCGGCCTGGCGAGGCGATGCACGGCGGCGCCCCAGCACTGTCTGGCGACGCCCGCCAGCAGCACGAGGTCGAGCGGCAGTGTTTCGAGGATCTGCACGGGCCGGCGCACCAGCCCGAAGTGCGCGCCGGCCAGCAGCACCACGGCGGGAATCATGTAGCGGGCCTGGCCCATCGGTCCGGGCACGTTGCGGAGCGCGGGCACGGCCAGGACCAGCACGGCCAGCGGCAGCAGGATCAGGATGCTGTACAGCAGGACCGACGCCTCGCGACGGCCGAGCACGCGCGGCAGCGGCGCGAGCGACCGCGCCGCCAGCCAGTTGCGCAGGGCCGTCACCGACCCGACGAGGCCCGAGGGACGCCCGGCCAGCGTGTCGACGCCACCGACCGCGACGACGTTCTGGTGTCGCGCCAGGGCTTCCACCGCCCGCGTCGACGTGTCGTGCAGCGTGTAGCGCTCGGTCGATGCACCGACCGGCCGTAACCGGAGCGCCTGCTCGGCCGTCGCGCGCGCGTCGGCCGCGAGGCCGGCCTGCCACTGCACCTGCACGCGCACGGGCCAGGCCTCGTCCGCGCCAATCAGCGGCCAGGCAAGCCGCAGCGCCGGCCACGATCGCGCGTCCTCGATGCCGAGGGACTGCGCGACCTGCATGCGCGAGCTCAGGTAGCTCACGATCCCCTCGCGGCTGGCCACCACCACCAGCCACGGCAGCAGCGGCACCAGTCCGGCAACCGCGACGGTCGCCAGCCGTTGCCAGAAGGGCGTGGGCCCATCGGCCAGCACGACGGCCGACGCCGCGGCCAGGCCGACGTAGAGGCCGTGGTCGTGGCGGGTCAGCACGGCGATCGCCACCGTGAGCCCGAGCGCGACCGCACGGATCCGCGTCGGCCGGCCGGCGAACCACCAGAGAACGGCCAGCGCGACCGGATAGAGCGCCACCTTCGGATAGCTGTACAGCTGGCTCGCGCAGAACGCCGCGCCGGCCAGCGCGCCGGACCACGCGGCGAGCGCCACCGACCTGGATGCCTGCCACGCCAGCACGGTGGAGACGACGCAGCCGGCCGCCCCGAGCAGCACGGCCAGTCCGACCTCGCCGATCACGCGCCCACCGGATACCCACTGTCCCGCCAGCGACAGCCACCAGAGCAGCGGCGCCCCGGCGTCGAACACGTCCTGATAGACGCGGTCCCCTCTCAGGACGGCCTGCGCGATCCACACCGAGAAGCTGTCGTCGGCCGTCAGCGTCCGGCTCGACGTGAGATAGGCGGCCGTCACGAATACCGCGAAGAGCAGCGCCGCCAGCGCGCGGCGCGACCAGCGTCCCCGCGCCGTGCCGGGTGGCGTACGCAGAGCCATGCGCGCGACCTGCCAGACGGTCAGCAATGCCAGCAGACCGGCGGCGCCACCCAGCAGACCGCGGGCATCAGCCCACGCCAGCCAGCGGCCGCGGACGGTCATCACATCGCTCGCCGTGTTCACGGTGAAGGTGTTCCGGTCGACGCCGTGCGTATCGTCCACGCGCCCGTGTTCCACGAGGCGACGGACGTTGCCACGCGACACGTCGAGGAGCGTGTACGCCCAGGTGTCCTCCGTCCGGCGATCCGGGCGCGACAGCATGAAGGTCCGTTCGAGCCGGGCGCGCTCGGCGACCGGCAGGTCTGAAACCCAGCGGACGTTGACGGCCGCGGCCGGCACGCGGGCGACGACGAGGACGCCGGCGAGCAGGATCAACAGCGCCGCCGGGAACCACGGCGCCCATCGACGCCAGTCGATCGCTTCTCTGTGCGGGGCCGTGCTCATCGGGCGCGTGACGGGGACTCCGCGGTGCGAACGCCGAACGCGGTCTGCAAGCCGCGCAGGTGCCGCACATCCAGTTCCGAGAAGCCGCCCGCGCCGACACCGGCGAACACGCGTTTGGCGACCTCGAGGTGATCCCAGCGGAAGCCGCCCGGGTCGGAGTAGAACGTCACGGTGTCGGTGCCCACCAGCGGCGCCAGGTACGAGAAGCCACCGTAGCTGCCGACGTACGCGTCGGCGCCGCGGATGATGGCCGTCTGCGTGGCCAGGTTGGTCGCGGGTTCGAGCAGATGGTCGATCCGGTGCACACGCCCGCCGGCCGGCACCTGGAAGTCGTCGTGATCGTCGTACCGGACGCCCGGGTTGAGCAGCACGACGTCGGTCTCCGCGGACAGGTCCGCCAGCAGCGCGTCGACGAAGCTCCGGTTCTCGGCCGTCGCCGGCATGCCCAGGTTCCCGTAGAACTTCGCGACGACGTACCGCTCCGGCAGCTGCCGGCGAATCGCGGCCTCGCCCTCCGATTCCGGTATCAGGCCGAACTGCGTGAAGAGCTCCACGAGCGTGACCGGCTGATGCTGCTTCCAGAACAGCTGGAAGAGGCCGTACATCAGAGACGGATGGAGCACGTGATAGTCGGCGAGCGCGTGCGTCGAGGCGACCTGCTCGACGATCGCGCGGTCGAATCCGGCGAGCTGCACGTGCTTGAGGACGCCCTTCTGCTCGGAGATCCGTTCCTCGTTCCGCGTGCGGAACTCGTCCGGTGAGTAGTAGCGGAAGACGTCGTCGTAGTGCGCCGCCACGCCGCCGTACCAGGCGTGGGTACCTCCCCGGGAGACGATGTACAGCCGCGCGGGGTCGAGCCTGGCGTAGCGCGCGACCCACCTGACGAACGGCACCCAGTACAGCAGCTCGAACCCGGCCTCGGAGAGCCACGGCCCCGCGATGATCGGGCGGCCGTCGGCCGCCATCTGGAGCACCTGCTCGCGGACGGCCTGCGCCTCCGGCGTCTCGCTGCCGGCGAGCACCTTCTGTTCGCGCACCTTGCCGACGCGCGGCGCCAGCGGGGACGCGCCGCCGATCGCCTCGACCTTGGCGCGCGCGGA
Source organism: uncultured Bifidobacteriaceae bacterium (assembly GCA_964400405.1). Lineage (GTDB taxonomy): Bacteria > Acidobacteriota > Vicinamibacteria > Vicinamibacterales > UBA2999 > CANKJK01. The sequence goes on from CAYNUO010000002.1 coordinate 48,764, forward strand.
GGCCTGACGCTTGCGGGCACCGTGCATCTCGCCGCCATCGGCGGCCGGCGCCTGCTCTGCCCGCGTCCGCTCCCGGGGACTGCCGAGGCGCTCGAGCACGCGCGGCAGCAGCAGCCGGGCCACGCCGACTGCAGGCGGCGAGAATGGCGGCCGCGCCGGCTTCGACAGGAGCTTCTCGATCGCGTCGACGAACAGCGGCGTCGCGGGCACGTCGAGCCCCTTCGGCCGGATGAAGCCCTCGGTGAACCGCCGGCTCTTCTCGTCGTGCTCCACGCGCTCGGTGAGCGGCGCCGCCAGCTGCGCGACGTGCTCCTCGAACGACCGCGCCACGTGCAGCAGGCCGCCGTTCACGCTGGACAGATAGTGGAAGTGGATGGTGCCTTCCTGATTCGCCCGCGAGTACTTCGGCAGCACGACGGTGTGGACGGGCCGCCCGACGATGCCGGCTTCCAGGAAGGCACTCGTGTTCAGGCCGACGACCGCCGCGCTGTAGTGCAGCGAGTCGAAGTAGTCACCGCGGCTCTTCTCGTCGACCGGCAGGCTCCCCCAGAACACGACGTCGCGGTACTGCGCGAAGTTGAAGCCGCGCCATTCGTCCATACGGGACGGATGCGGCCGGATCAGGATGCCGGCGTCCCGGACAGCCGGGTCTTCCGACTCGCGGACGGCGCGAATCCACTTCTCGACGAAGACCGTCTCGTCGACGGTGTCCCTGAACAGCGACGAACAGACGTAGAGCAGGAACGGCTTGTCCGCCGGAAGGCCGCGTTCGGCAAGGAACTGCGCCCGGGTTCTGCGCGGTGTCCAGCCGAACCAGTGGTCGTAGGCCTGTGCGCCCGTGACCGCCACGCGCTTCGACGGCAGGCCGTGGAACGTCACGGCCTCCCGCTTCTGGACGCCGTTCCACACCAGCACCAGGTCCGGCTCCAGCCGGATCAGCGCCTTGCTCGACAGGTGATCCCAGCTGGTCACCGGCAGCGCCGTCCGCAGCCCGAGCGACCGGGCCGCCTGCAGGTAGTCGAACTGCGGAGAGCCGAGCTCGATGAGCGGCGTCACGAGCACGGCGTCCGGCGCTTCGTCACGCAGCCAGTCGGCGATCGGCTGGCTCACCGGCACCGCCTGCTCCAGCCAGCGGAGGAACGCCCCGATGGCCTGCCGGCCCTGTCGGCGCTTCCCGATGGGATGCTCGAGCCAGCGCACGACCGCTTCGGGGGCGCGGGCCTCCGCGCGCTCGCGCAGATGCGGCGCCTTCTCGTACGCCGGCTCCCTGAAGCGCAGGTAATCGATGGCCAGGCGCAACTGACGGACGCGGGAGGCGTGCTCCCCTCTGGCCCGCACCGGCGCGGTCGTCACCGACACGTTCGGCGATGCGGCGAGCAGGGCGGCCATCAGCTCCGGACTGCCCGACGGATGGTCCTGCTTCTCGAGCGCGATCCGCACGTGGTGCCCGCGGGCGGCCAGGGCACGGATGACGCCATCGAAGTTCCGGAGATAACCGCTGTGCCGCGAGATGAACAGGATCTTCACGCCGTCACCTTTCCGGCGGAGAGCTCGAGGCCGAGCGGGCCGAGCGCACCCAGGTCGAAGGGCGTGAAGCGCGCGGCTCCGAGCACGCGGTAGACGCGGCGTGCCACGTGGAGATGCACGTTGAGGAACTTCACGTCGGTCATCACCGCCGTCGTCTCGGTACCGAGCATCGGCGCCAGCCAGGCGATGCTGCCGCACGTGCCGACGAACGCCCGCGCGTTGGCGATGAGCCGGGACTGCACGGCGAGGTTGTTCCGTGGCGTCATCCACTCCCTGGCGCTGATGATGCGGTCGGTGCGCGGGAAATCGTAGTCGCCATGGTCGTCGAGCCTGAGACCGGTGTCGAGCATCACGATCGGATGCCGCTCGGCAAGCGCGTCGATGAGCTGCCGGAGCAGGCGCCGGGTATCCGGAACGTCCTGCAGCGACTGCGCCGCATACAACTTCACCGCCACGTAGGCATCCGGAAGGCCCGGCAGCGGCACGTCGGCCGCAGCTGGCGGCGTCACCATGCGATAGCTGGTGTGCTCGTCGAGAAAGCTGAGCGCGCGGTGCCCGGCCCAGAACTGCTGGAACAGGCGGTACATCAGCGCGGGGTGCAGGACCTGGACGCGCGGCACGCCCCAGTGCGCCCGCGCCCGTTCCACGAGGTCGCGCTCGAACGGCGGCATCTCGAGCTGCTTGAGGGTGCCGGCCGCGCCCGCGGCGCGGGACGCGGCGGACGCGGCAAACGCGTCCGGCGTCACGTGGTCGAACACCTCGAACCGGTTCGGCGTGATGTCCGAGTACCACGCGCCGGCCCCGCCGCGCGACACGACCAGCAGCTGCTCCGGCTTGATGCGGTACGTCTGCTTGAACCAGCGCACGAACGGGACCCAGTAGAGGGCCTCGTAGCCGACCTCGGAGAGCCACGGCCCGACGACGATCGGATCACCGGGATCGGCGAGCCGCTCGATCTCCTGCTCCAGGTCGATCTCGGTGCGTACGGCCGCCCATCGCTCCTGCACGCGCTGCCGGCGCGACTGCCAGCGCACGAACGGCCGGCGCAGGCCCCATGTCTGCAGCAGCGCTTTCCGGGTCAGGTTGTACGCAATCGCGGGAACGTTCACGACGCCACCGCCACCGGTGCCGGACCTGCGGGCGAGACCGTCAGCAGGTCGTGACCGAATCCCCTGAACACGGACTGCGCCAGCGCGAGATGGGTCTTCGAGAACCCCGCCGGGTTCGAGTAGATGGCGCGGGCCGGCACGCCGCGGCTCGGCGCGAGATACGCGAAACCACCGTAGGTCCCGACCCAGGACGTCGCCCGCGCCACGATCGCGTCCTGCTGCGCGAGGTTCGTCGCGGGCGTGGGCGCCGGGAGGCCGCGCTGCGCGAACTGCGCCTCCTCGTCCCACGCGGCGTGGTCATCGACGCGAAGGCCGGTGCCGAGTGACACGACCGGGCCGTCCTCCGCGAGCGTGCGCACGATGCGCTCGGCGGCGGCGCGGTTCTCCGCCGTCGCCGGGAACGCCTCGTTGAAATAGAAGCGCACCGCCGTGAAGCGTTCGGGCAGGTCGACGTCGGGTGCCGCGGCCGGCGGGAGCGGCTCGAACCGCGCGTGCGCGCGAATCCACGACTCGTCGGCATGCTTCCACCAGAACGGATTGAACAGCCGGAACATCACGCCGGGATGCAGCACCTCGGGCCGGTCGAAGCCCTCGGCCGCCGCGACGCTCGCCACGAGCGCCGATTCGGATGCCGTCGGCCGCACCTGCTTCTGCTCACCGAACACGGCAATGCGCTCCTGTCCCATCCGCGCGAGGTCTTCGGGCGCCAGCACGTCGAACGCGTCGCGGTACCGTGACGAGACACGGCCGTACCAGGCCGCCGTGCCGCCGCGCGAGACGACGAGCAGGCGCGATCGGTCGAAGCCGCAGGCGTCGACGGCCCACTCGAGAAACGGCCGCCAGTAGAGCAGCTCGAAGCCGACCTCCCCGAGCCACGGCCCCACCACCACCGGGCGGCCGCTCCGCGCCATGCGCGTGAGCTCCTGGACCACGGCGCGGCCCGTCCATTCGCGCCACGCGCCGGCCGCGAGCGATCGGACGGGCGCGGGCAGCCAGCGCGCGCTCACCGGGACGGACCTCGCGACGCGGCGGCCGCCGCCACGACACCCCCCGCGCCGAGCGCGAGCCGCGTCACGGGCAGTTCCCGGAGGTCGAGCGGCACGAACGCCCCGACCTGCAGCGCCGAGAAGACGCGACGCGCCACGTCGAGGTGGTCGAAGCGGAAGCCGGTCGGATGTGAGTAGAACGCCACCGTGTTCACGCCGAGCAGCGGCGCCAGGTACGAGAAGCCGCCGTAGGTGCCGACGAACGCATCGGCGCCCGCGATCACGGCCGACTGGACCTCGAGGTTGTCCTCGGGCCGCATCAGCTGCGACACCCGGTGCACGCGTCCGCGCACGTCCGACGGCAGGTCGGCGTGGTCGTCGAAGCGGACGCCCGTGTCGAGCAGCACGACGTCGGAGGTCTCGGCCAACGTGCGCAGCGTGTCGCCGATGAAGCGCCGGTTCTCACCGGTGTCCGGGAGGGCGCCGTTCGCGTAGAACTTCGCCGCGACGTAGTGGGCCGGCAGGGCGGCGCGGACGTCGGGGCGGTCGGGCCGCGCGAGCGGACCGAACGACGTGAACGCATCGATGAGCGTCACCGGCGCCAGCTGCCGCCAGTAGGCGTTGAACAGCCGGTACATCGTCGACGGATGAATCCGGTGGGCCTTGCCGAGACCCAGGTCCGACACGACCCGCTGCTCGATCTCGCGATCCCACGCCGTCATCTCGAGGTGCTTCAGGCGGCCACCGTACGTGGTCTGCCGCTCCTCGTTCATGCGGCGGAACTCGTCGGGCGTGCAGTAGCGGAACACGTCGACGTAGCGACTCGTGATGTCCCGATACCAGGAGGCCGTACCTCCGCGCGAGATCACGACGAGCCGGTCGGCGTCGATGTTGCCGTAGGCCCGCGCCCACTTCAGGAACGGAATCCAGTAGAGCAGCTCGAAGCCGGTCTCCGAGACCCACGGCCCGAGGATGATCGGCTCGCTGATACGGCCGATCGCCGTCACCAGCGCCCGGACCTCCTGCACCTCCGGGACGTTCGGGAACTTCTCGACCTTCGCCGGGTCCGCGCCCTTCCCCACCTTCGGCAGCATCGTGCCCTGATGCGGGACCGGCGGCGCCGCGCCGAGCAGCACGAGCAGCCGGCGCCGGAGCGGAGCCCACGCGTACTCGATGGTGCGCCGCTTCGTCCGCTGCACCAGGGACCGTGCGCTCTTGCGGCCCAGCTCGGTCCACACCTGCGCACCCGCCACGAGCAGCCACGGCAGCAGCAGCACGCGGGCCGCCAGCGCGGACACCGTCGGCACGCGAACCGGCGCCGGCGCGGGCCGTGCGCCCAGCGCCTCGATCGCGTCCGCGAAGCGCGGCGTGCCGGCCTGATCCCGGCCGAACGGGCGCACGAACCCTTCCACGAAGCGGCGGCTCTTGTCGGAGGTCTCGCCGGCCAGCGCCCGCGCGAGCTGCGCGCGATGCTCGTCGAAGCTGCGCGCCGCGTGCAGCAGGCCGCCGTTCACTTCGAGCAGATACCGGAAGTGCAGCGTGCCCTCCTGGTTCCTGCCGGAGAACTCCGGCAGCAGCACCGTGAAGACCGGCTTGTCGACGCAGCCCGCCTCGATGAATGCGCTCGTGTTGAGGCCGATGACCGCCGCGGCGTAGTGCATCGAGTCGAAGTAGTCGTCCTGCGACCCGGCGTCGATCGGATGCGCGCCGTAGAACGCCACGTCGCGGTAGCCGGACAGGTCGGTGGACGCCCATTCGTCCATGCGCTGCGGATGCGGACGGACGAGGATGGCGGCGTCCCGCAGCGCGGGATCCGCGCTCGCGCGGATCTCCCGGATCCACTGCTCGACGAACCGGGCTTCGTTGCCGGTGCCCTTGAAGAGGGACGAGCAGACGTACAGCAGGAACGGCTTGTCGCGCGGGAGACCGACGCGGTCGAGGAACGCCTCACGCGCACGCGACGGCCCGCGGTCGAACCACTTGTCGAAGCACTGCGCGCCGGTGACGACGATGCGCGCATCCGGCACGCCGTGAAAACGCATCGCCTCGTCGCGCTGCACGGGGTTCCACACCATGACGAGCTCGGGCAGCTCGCGCAGGCGCGACTTGCTCGACAGGTGATCCCAGCTGCCGACGGCCAGCACCGAGCGCAGGCCCAGGGCCTTCGACGCGATCAGATGGTCGAGCTGCGGCGCGCCCAGCTCGATGAGCGGCGTGATCAGCACGGCGTCCGGCCGCTGCTCACGGAGGAAGTCTTCGAGCGGCGCGTTCCTGGGGATGGCGCGCTCGAGCACACGCAGCCAGCGCTCGAGCCGCCGCGCACCCTGCAGCCCCCCGAGTCCCGGCAGCCGCTGCAGCCGCAGCAGCATGTGGGGCGCGCGCTCACGCGCCCGTGCCCGCAGATGCGGCGTGTCGTCGTACAGCGGATCGACGAAGCGCAGGTAGTCGAGCGCGAGCCGCAACCGCCGCGTCATCTCGACCCACGCGCCCGAATCGCGGCCCTTCGTCCAGCCGAACGTCAGCCGCCCGCCGGATTCCGCGGCCAGCCGGCGCACGAGCTGGTCGCCGCCGAGCAGCTCCCACTTGTCCGCCGAGACGTGGACGTCGTGGCCACGCCGCGTCAGCTCCAGCACCGCGGACTCGAAGTTCCGCAGGTAGGTGTAGTGCCGGACGAGGAAGAGGATGCGCATCAGGTGGTCGACGTCAGCTTCGCGCTGCCTTCTGCCTGCTTCCGGCGCTCCTGCGCGGCGCCGGCTTCGTCGTAGGTGAGCAGCCACCCGGCAGGCGTCATCACCAGCGCGAGGAACACACGGACCGCGAGGCGCGTCAGCAGACGCTGCCGCTCCGGCTTCTTCCGTTGCGCGACCGTCGGCAGCTGCTGGATGGCGCCGACCACGAACGGCGTCGCCGCGTAGTTCACGCCGTGGGGTCTGACGAACCGGCTGACGAACGTCGCGCTGCGCCGGCCATCCACCTCGCCGCGCAGCGCCGGGGCCAGCTGCGCCGCGTGGTCCGCGAACGACCGCGCGCCGTGCAGCAGGCCCTGGTCGCCGTCGAACAGATAGTGGAAGTGAATCGTGCCTTCCTGATTCTCGAAGTACTCCGGCAGCAGGATCGTGAATGCCGGACGGCCCGCGATGGCACCCTCGATGAACGCGCTCGTGTTGAGGCCCACGACGCCCGCGCTGTAGTGCAACGAGTCGAAGTAGTCCGAGCGCGACTCGACGTCCACAGGATTGCTGCCCCACAGCGCCACGCCGGGCTCGGACGAGACGTCCACGCCTTCCCACTCAGGGAACCGGGCCGGATGCGGCCGGACCAGGATGTTGGCGTCGCGCAGCTCCGGATGTCCGCTCTCGCGCAGTTCCCGGATCCAGCGCATCACGAAGCCGGCCTCCGGAGGGCTGCCCTTGAAGAGCGACGAGCAGACCCACAGCAGGAACGGCCGGTCGTCCCGCAACCCGACGCGCCGGCAGAACTCGGCCCGCGATCGCGACGGTTCGCGGTCGAACCACTGATCGAAGCATTGCGCACCGGTCACCACGACGCGCTCGGCCGGCACCTTGTGCAGGGTCGTGGCCTCCCGCTGCTGGATTGGGTTCCACACGAGGATGCGGTCGGGAACGGTCCGGATCAACGCCTTGCTCGACAGGTGATCCCAGCTCCAGACACACAGAGCCGTCGGGATCCGCCGCGCCATCGCCGCGTAGAGGTAGTCGGGCTGCGGTGAGGCCACCACGCCGATGAGCGGCGTGAAGAGGACCACGTCGGGCTTCTGCGCATCGAGAAACCCGAGGATTTCGCCGTGCGACGGCAGCCCGCGCTCGACCGCCGCCAGCCAGCGCGCGAGGAACCGCCGCCCGGCGACCGTGCGGAACGGCCACCGCTCCGTCAGCCACAGCACGCCGATGGGCGCTCGATTTCTGGCGCGCTGACCCAGGCGCGGCATCTTCTCGTAGGGCGGCGACAGGTACCGCAGGTAGTCGATGCCGAACCGCAGACGGGTGCCGAGCGTGTACTCGCGGCGCCTCGGCCGCGGCGCCGGACCGGAGGTCACCTGCCCGGGAAACTCGGCCTCGAGGCGCTCGACGATCGACGTCCCGCCGAACGCCTCGTCCATGTCCACGGCAACGTGGATCTGGTGACCGTTCCGTGCCAGGCCCGTCAGCACGGACTCGAAGTTCCGCAGGTACGTGTAGTGCCGCGCGAAGAAGAGGATCTTCACTGCGCAGCGGTCCCCCGGAGCCGGCCCGTCATGTGACGGTAGGTCAAGGCTTCCGCGGCGCGATCGGCGGCACCGTCTCCGGCGCCCGCCTTGTTCTTCGCCTTGGACGCCTTCTTCATCGCGCGCGTGTAGTCGGTGTCCAGCGGCGAGACATCCGCCACGTCGTAGCGCGCCGCGAGGAGCGTGCTGACCGACTCCAGCTCGTCGTTGTAGCGCGACCGCTCGCGATTGAGGCTGTAGACCCACGGGCAACGCCCGCGCGCCGCGAGGTCGACGTAGGCCGCGACCTGCGCGCCCGTCATCTCCTGGAATGACGCGATGTTCACCAGCAGGTGCGGCTCGAAGCCCGGAAGCGACGCGGCCCGCGTGTTCGGCACGAACACGAAGTCGTAGTCGCGCCAGTGCCGGAGCTCGTCGTCCGGTGTCGAGGGTCCGACGATCAACGTGCGGGCGCCGGGCACCACCGTCTTCAGGTACGTGGCCGAGAAGAGGAACAGTTCCGGCAGGTCCGTGATGACGTAGGTCGTGTCCGGGAACAGGCGCGTGAACTGATAGGCGAACCCGCCCCAGCCTCCGCCGATCTCCCACGCGACGCGGCGGCCCTTCACGTGGCGGAAGGCGTCGAGCACACCCGCGCGCTTCATGCCGACCAGCACTTCGAGGTACTTCAGCCCGTCGAGGTTGTACAGCTCGCCGTCGATGCGGTAGCCGAAGCCGCCAAGCGCCGGATGCTCCGGCACGACCAGCTCCCGTCCACCCATCTCGACAAGTGTCCTGAGCCGGTCGGCGAACAGCCCGGCCTTCTCGTCGTCGGCAATGCGGTAGTCGTACGGGCGCAACCCGGTGATGTGGAACGCGTGATGCCGGAGCTTCGCGAGGATGATCGGCGTCGCGTCCGTCATGTAGTCGATGTTGCCGAGCTCCTCGGTCCAGTAGGCGCTCGGCGTCCCGGTGCCGTTCGACCCGGCGCGGCGGTCGGCCTCGAGTACGGCGAGGACGGCGTCGCGAACGCCCGCATAGACCCCGAAGGCCTGCCTCGCTTCGTCGCTCACCGCGATGGCGCCGCTGGTCGCGACGCGCGGCGGAGCGGGCTTCTCCGCCTTCTCCGGCTTGTCCGCCTTGTCCAGCTTCTCCGCCTTCGCGCGCTTCGCGCCCGAGGCGGCCTTGTCCGCTGTGAGCGG
>CAYNUO010000002.1:57891-63298 GCA_964400405.1 uncultured Bifidobacteriaceae bacterium
GCTTCTCCGCCTTCGCGCGCTTCGCGCCCGAGGCGGCCTTGTCCGCTGTGAGCGGCTTGCCGATCTTGCGGGACACCTTCTTCGACTTCGGAGCGGGCCAGATCTCGATGAGCCGCAGGACCGGCGTCAGCAGCAGGCGCAGCCCGCGGTCCACCAGACCGTCCACATCGGCGGGCCTGGCGGGTGCGGCAGCCGCGCGTTCGAGCGTATCCACGACGACCGGCGTGCAGGCCTTGTCCACGCCATGCGGACGGATGAAGGACGCGACGAAGCGCTCGGTCTCCGCCTTCGCCGCTTCCGGACGATTCAGCACGTCCGCGAGCTGCGCGATGTGCTCGTCGAGCGTGCGTCCGACACGCAGGAAGCCGCCGTTCTCCGGCAGCAGGTGATGGAAGTGCAGCGTGCCTTCCTGCGTCCCGCCGAACTCACCCGTCAGCGAGAAGACCGGGCGCCCGACGATCGCGGATTCGATCATCGCGCTCGTGTTGACGCCGACGACCGCGGCGGCGTGATACATCGAGTCGAAGAAGCCCGACCGGTTCTGTTCGGTGACCGCGCTGTACACCCCTCGCGGCCAGACCTGCACCTGCCCGAGGTCGCTCAGGTCCGCGTGTTCCCACGCGTGGAAGTTGTAGGGATGCGGGCGGACGAGCACGGGGATGTCGCGCACGCGCGGATCCTCGGAGCGCCGCAGCGCCTCGATCCACTTCCGGACGAACGGCAGCTCGAACTCGGAGCGGGCGATGAAGACCGACGACGCCGTGTAGAGCAGGAAGGGCCGGTCCGCCGGCAGGCCGACGGTCGCGCAGAACTGCTCGCGCGTCGTGCTCGGCGTGCGCTCGAACCAGCGATCGAACAGCTGCGCGCCCGTCACGGCGATGCGGCCGGCAGGGATGCCGTGGTAGCGCATCGCCTCGGCCTTCTGCGCCTCGTTCCACACCATCACGAGGTCCGGCTCGACGCGCAGCAGCCCCTTGTTCGTCAGGTTGTCCCAGCTCGCGATGCCGGCGACGACGCGCATGCCGCGGCGGCGTGCCGCGCGGACGACGTCCACCTGGTCCGAGGCCGCATCGATGAGCGGCGAGACGACGACGACGTCCGGCTTCTGCTGCCGCAGGAACGTGACGATCGCGTTCGAGACGGGCACGGCACGTTCGAGCCGGCGCAGCAGTGCGTAGACGCCCGAGAGCACGCCGGCGGGAAGCGTCGGCAGCCGATCCAGCCAGCGGAGCGGCCGGGGCAGGACCTTGCGCTTCATGCGGTCGCGGAGCGCCGGCGCGTCACGGTAGTCCGGGTGCAGGTAGCGGACGAAGTCGAACGTGCCGCGAAGGCCCCGCGCGAGCGCGTACCAGCGGTCCGCACGCGGCGGCACGACACCGAGCACGCGCACCGCGCCGCTGACGTCCGCGAAGGTCGCCTGCTTCTCCTCGCGCACGTGATTGACGGCAATCGAGACGTCGTGCCCGCGCGAGGCCAGCAGCCGCAGCACGGAGTCGTAGTAGCGGAGGTATTCGGCCGACGCGACGACGAAGAGGAACCTCACGCCGGAGCTCCCTCGCGGTCCTCGCGTTTGCGTTCGGCCTTGCGCCTGGCCGCGGCCTGCTCGGCCGACCGGGCCGCCGGGGCCAGCAGACGGGTCAACAGGGTGTCGAGCGCGGAGCGGCGATGAGGCACGGGACGCAGCTGCGGCAGCGACTCGACGGCCCTGGCGAAGTGCTCGGCTGCCGGCGCGGCCATGCCGTTCGGCCTGACGAACGCCTCCACGAAGGCGCGGCTGCGTGCCGCGAAGGTCTGCGGGTCGGCCAGGATCGGCGACAGCTGTTCGAGGTGGGCATCAAGCGTCGGCGCGAGATGCAGCAGCCCGCCGTTCACGTCCTTCAGATGCTGGAAGTGCAGCGTGCCCTCCTGCGTGCCCGCGAACTCCTCGGCCTGGATCGCGCACACGGGGCGTCCGACGATGCCCGACTCGATCTGGGCGCTCGTGTTGATGCCGACGACGGCCACGGCGTGGAACATCGAATCGAAGTACTCCGCCCGGGCATCGGTATCGACCGGATTGGCGCCCCCGCGAGGATGGATGGCCACGCGGTGGTCGTCGAACCCGACGTCGCGCCACTGTTCGGCGTTCTGCGGATGCGGGCGGATGAGGATGTTGGCCTCACGGATGCGCGGGTCGCGCGAGCCACGGAGCGCGGCGATCCAGCGCCGCACGAACGGCACTTCGTGCGGCGCGATGAACGGCGAGGAGCACAGATACAGCAGGATCGGCGATTCGTCCGGCAGTCCGACCTTGGCGCAGAACTCCGCGCGCGTGGTCGATGGCCGCTGCGTGAACCAGTGGTCGTAGGCCTGTGCGCCGGTCACGACGACTTTGTCCGGCGCGACGCCGTGGATCTCGTCCGCCTCGCGGCGCTGCATCTCATTCCAGACGGTCATGCGGTCCGGGATCTCGTGGATCATGCCCTTCGTGGTGAGGTGGTCCCAGCTCCCGACGCAGTGGCAGACCGGGATGCCGCGGTCACGGGCCGCACGGACGAAGTCGACCTGTGGCGAGCCGAAGTACAGCAGCGGCGTCACGAGGAGGACATCCGGGCGGAACTCGTCCAGCACCGCGGCCGGCACGCTGCCGGCCGGGAGCGCCCGCTCGGCGCGCCGCGCGGCCGCGCGCATCAGCGCGAGTCCGGCGCGGGACCTGACGAGCGGCAGCCCGGCAGCCGTGACCGCCGCCGCCGGAGCCTGACGCGCCGCCCTGGCCCGAAGGCTCGTGGCCCGGTCGTAGCGCGGCTCGAGATAGCGCCAGTAGTCGAGGCTCAACCGCAGCTTCAGCGAGAGCAGATGGAACGGATCGCCCTTGCGCGACGGCACGTAGCTGCTCGTGAAGGCACCCGGCACCGCGGCGGTGAGGTTGTCGATCGTGCGCGTGCCGCCCAGCCGATCCTGCCGGTCGGCGAGCAGGTGCACCGTGTGCCCCCGCTGGGCGAGAAGCCGCAGCGCCGGCTCGAAGTTCCGGAGGAATCCGAAGTGGGAAACGTAAAAGAGAATCTTCATCCAGGCACGGGACAGACTCCCGTCCTCTCACTCCCATTCAGGAGCGCGATGATCGATGAGGCGCCGAGCGCGCCTCTGCGAGCGCCCGTCCGGCGACGAACGCCGGACCGTGCGATCGCCTAACCCTGACGTCCGCGCCGCGAAGGACGGCCGCTCGAACGGGCCTGCTGACGAAACCGAAGGCTAGCTGCGGGAACGGCCGACCGAGAAACCGGTCGAAGCGGGGGCGGCGAAACGGCTCGGCGCAATTGATGAATTTTAGTGACTTCGTGCCGCATTTTCAATGGCTTAGCGGCATTCGGCCACGCCTGGAGACGGGTCAGATCCGGCCGGAATCCAGCGCCAGGATGGGCACCCGGGCGTCCCGTTCGGCCTTCCGGGCGAGATAGGCGGGCACCATGCCGCCCGCGAAGTTCGCCTGCATGGCCAGGACGGCTGCCGCGTTGAAGTCGCGCCGCCTGTACAGGCGCCCGCCGCCGGTCTGGACCACCGCGTGGACGCGGCCCTCGGCATGCGCGTGGGCGGCCGCCGCCAGACAGCGCGCGGCCGCCGTGATCGTGCGGTTGCCGATCTCGTGCGGACCGTCGGCCGCCTCAATCACCGGCCGCACGTGCGCGATCATCGGGCCGGTGTCGATGCCTGCGTCGAGGTAGTGAATCGTGGCGCCGACATACTCGGGCTCGCCGTTGACGAGCGGCCAGAAGTTCGTGCCCGCCCCGCGGTAGTACGGCGAGAGTCCCAGGTGCAGATTGATGATGCGCCCCTCGAACGCGGACAGCAGCGGCTCCTTGAGGATGCCCGTGCCGAAGACCAGCATCGCGTCGGCACCGCAGGCCAGCATCTGCTCCACTTCCGCCGCCGTGCTGCACGCGCCCGGCGCCACCCGGTGGCTGCGCGCGTCGCCGGTCCTCAGCGCCGCGTGCCCGGCGAACCATTCCGCCTCTGATGCATCCCGCGCGTCGAAGTGCGCCTGGATCACGGCGGCCTCCTCGGGCGTCCCGGCGTGCGACAGCGGCGCGAACGACTTCTCCTCCTGCCAGACACCGACGACGTCGAGCATCTCCGCGAGGGTGTTCACGACGTACTGATGGCGCAGGAACGTACTCGTGAGCACGATGACCTTCGGCATGACTCAGCGCTCCTCCGAACCCAGACCGACCAGCCGGCGCAGCAGCGCACGCACGCGGCGCTTCCGGGCCGCGCGCGCCTTCTCGGCCGCGCGCTCGCGGTTGCGCTGTTCGAGCGCCTTCTGCCTGTCCGCGCGTTCCTGCTCGCGCTGGGCCTTGAGGGCGGCGCGGTCCCGTTCCCTGGCGTCGGCCCGGGCCAGCTTCTCGCGGCGCAGTTCGGCCTTCGCCTGCAGCCGTTCGGCGCGTTCGCGCTCCTCCGCCGCCTCGCGTTGCGTACGGTCGGCGATGCGATCTTCCCGCCGCTGGCGCACTTCGTCCTCGCGGGCGTCCACGACGCGGTCCCGTTCGTTCCAGAGCAGCCGTCGGGCGAGCGGCGTCTGGTCGAGCCCGCGCAACAGCTCGGCGACCAGGCGCGGGACTCCTTCTCCGAAGCGTTCGGACCGACGAACACCGTCGCCTGCCCGGCTCCCGGCCAGGGCCTCCACCGCGAGCGCAAACGCTTCGCTCGCCGAGCGCCGGCCGGCCGGAGGCCGCACGAAGCGGTCGACGAAGGCCGCGGTTCTGGCGAGCGCGGCCGCATCGCCGGCCACGACGGCCGACAGCTGCGTCAGGTGTCCCTCGACGTCAGGCGCGGTGAGCAGCAGGCCGGCCTCCGGGTCGCGCAGGTAGTGGTAGTGAGGGGCGCCGTCCTGGTGCTCGCGAAACTCCGGCGACTCGATCGCCAGCGACGGACGGCCGACGACGGCGGCCTCGATGAACGCGCTCGTGACGATGCCGACGACGGCCGTCGCGTGATGCAGCGTGTCGAAGTAGTCCTGCTTCGCGTCCGGATCGATCGGATTGCGGCCCCGCAGCACGACGGGACCCAGGCCGTCGAACGACGCGCCCTCCCACTCGGCCAGACGCTCCGGATGCGGGCGCACGATGACGCCGGCCTCACGCAGCGCCGGATCCGGCGATCCGCGAAGCGCGCGGATCCACTCGAGCACGAACGGCGCTTCAGGAGGCGCGGGCCGCGAGAGCACCGAGCACACGTAGACGAAGACCGGGCGGGCCGGGTCGAGACCGCACGCCCGGCAGAACTCCTCGCGGGAACACGAGGGCTCCCTCGACAGCCACTGCTCGTAGCCGTAGGCGCCGGTCACCGCGACGCGCTCCGCCGGGAGGCCGTGCAGCGCGACGGCTTCGTCCCGCTGCGTCTCGTTCCAGACCAGCACCTGCGACGGGACGAT
>CAYNUO010000002.1:63398-78680 GCA_964400405.1 uncultured Bifidobacteriaceae bacterium
ACGTTCACCAGCCACGGAGACCTGGGCAGTGACCTGTGCCGGTACTTCGGCTGGCCGTCATAGGCCGGGGCCGAGAAGCGCACCATCTCGAGGCCGCCGCGCACACGGTCGGTCAGCCGCTGCCAGGGCCAGTTGAAGTAATCCGGCGCCACGCTCCACGTGATCGACGGAAACGCGGCGGCGAGGCGCTCGACCAGGGCCTGCCCGCCGAGCACGTCGGGCACGTCGCAGGTCAGGTGGACGTGATGGCCGCGCGCGGCGAGCTCCCGGATGGCGGGCTCGTAGTTCCGGAACGCGCCGAAATGGCGGGAGCAGAACAGGATCCGCATCAGCCGGCCGCGGCGCGCCTGCGCGCCAGAGCGAGCTCGGCCACGGCCAGATCCCATTCCGTGTCGATGTCGACCGAGTCGGGCTCGCTCATCGGCAGCGCGCGCGTGTCGCGTCCGTAGAGGCTGCGCCCGTCGACGAGCACGTGCGTGCGCACGGCGACGACGGCCGGGCCGTTCCGCGCGTACACCAATGGCTTGTCCTGCCTGCGGGTCACGGCCGGCCCGTCCGTCACGGGCAGCAGACGGTCGCCGTCGAGACGCATCACCGACACGGGGTTGAAGCGGTGCGGCACGGGCACGACGCTCACCACGGCGTCCGCTCCGCTCGACTCGAGCAGCCGGACGGCGTCGTCGATGTGCGCCGCGGTCCGGAGCGGCGAGGTCGGCTGCAGCAGCACCACGGCGTCCGGCGCATCACCCGCGGCGGTCAGCTCGGAGACGGCGTGCACCAGGACGTCGAGCATCGGGGCGTCGTCGGTCGCCAGCGTCGCCGGGCGCATGAACGGCACCTCGACGCCGTGCTCGCGCGCGACCTGCGCGATGGCGTCGTCGTCGGTCGAGAGCACGACGCGATCCAGCATCCGGCTGGCCCGCGCCGCGTCGAACGTCCACGCGATGAGCGGCCGGCCGGCCAGCGGGCGCAGGTGCTTGCCCGGCAGCCCCTTCGACCCTCCGCGCGCGGGCACGACGCCGATGATACGCATCAGTGTCTAGTACGCGATCTGCTTCTGGAGCACGAGCGGCGCGGTCGCCAGGATGTCCGCGATGCGGGGTCCGGCGGCGCCGTCGCCGTAGATGTGCTCGGACGCGTACCGCCCGTGCGCCACCTGTGCGCGGACCGCGTCGACGATCGCGCGGCGATCGTGACCGACGTCCACGACGTTCGCGCCGCGCTGGCGCCCCTGCTGGCGCGTGCCGATGTTGACCGTGGGCGTACCGAGGAACGCACCCTCCCGGATCGGCGCGCTCGAGTTGCCGACGAGGCACGCGGCTCGGTACATCAACCGCGCGTACGTCTCCACGGGGAAGTTCTTGTAGAAGCGGATGTGCTCCGGCCGATGCGTCTCGCGGAACTTGCGCATGCCGCGCGAGACGTCGTCCGACCCGGCGTCGACGTTCGGCCACAGCATGATGGTCGGCATGCCGAGCGCCTCGAGCGCGGCCAGCGTTTCGCCGATCTGCGCTTCGCCCGAGCCGTACTCCGTCGTGACCGGGTGCTGCGAGACGAGCAGGAACGGCTGCCGGGTATCGACGTGCGCGCCGACGCCCTCCTTCGCGATCCAGGCCTCGTCGACGCCGTCGGCCTCGCTCAGCAGCTCCGAGATCAGGTCGATCCGCGGGCATCCGACGACGTGCACGGTCGAAGGCTCCTCGCCCATCCGGATGATGCGGTCGGCCGCGTCCTGGTTCGCCGGGAAGTGCAGGTGCGCCAGCTTCGTCACGGCGTGACGGATGCTCTCGTCGATCGTGCCGGTGACTTCTCCACCCATCGTGTGCGCGACGGGGATGTTCATGTAGGCGGCCGCGACGGCCGTGGCCATCGTCTCGAACCGATCGCCCACGCTGACGACGACGTCCGGCTTCAGCATGTCGAAGATCGTCGGCAGTTCGAGCAGCGCGAGGCCCGTCGACTTGGCCATCGTATTGGGCGTCTCGCCCTCGATGATGACGTTGATCCGCGCATCGACGCGGAAACCGTCACGGGCGATCACCTCGACCACGGCGCCGAAGCGATCGAGCACGGCCGACGCGCCGACGATGAGCTGCAGCGCGAGGTCCGGATGCGCCTCGACGGCGCGCATCACGGCCTTGATGCTGCTGTAGTTGGCGCGGGAGCCGATGACGACGCAGACCTTGCGCATGAATGAATCGAAGCCCTAACCGCGACTGACCGGTCGCATCGGGCGCGGCATCACGCCGTCGCGCGGGGCTCGAAGGGCGGCAGGTCGCGTGTGTCCATCCGCGGCACCTCGAGCCGTTGATCCAGTCCTGGACGTGCGAGCCGGCGGGCCGTCGTGAACGCCAGTGAGTATCCCGCCTGATCCAGCACGGCGAGCGTGTCCGTATTGTAGGTGTGCGCGTGACCGTACGGATAGCAGAAGGGCACGCCCGCCTGTCCGGTCAGCTCGCGGATGAGCGACACGCCCCTGGCGGTCTCGCGCGCCTGTGCGTCGCGGTCGAGCCGCGACAGCACCGGGTGGGCCTCGGTGTGGAAGCCGAACGTCATGCCGCCGGCGGCCATCTCCCGGATCATGTCGCGGGTCAGGTAGAGCTCCCGCGCGAACGCGCGTTCGTCGCCGAGATGCCGCTCGAAGAGCGTCGTGAGCACGCGGTCCGCTTCCGCTGCGGGCATTTCGTAGTTCAGCCGATGCTTGGCGACCAGGTCGGGGGCGTCGTCGTAGCGATACACCTCCCTGCGATGGCCGAGTGCCGTGGTCGCGTCGTCCGCCCTGGCCTCGGCTGCGACGGCCTCCGCGAATCGCTCCGCGCCGAGCGACGCGAGCAGGAACTGCGTCTTGTGGACGTTCAGCAGGCGCGGCGTCCCGGCAAGCGCGGCGCCGGCAACGAAGAAGACGCCTCCCCAACCTCGCGCCCGCAGCGCCGGGAACGCTGCCGTGTAGTGGTCGACGAAGCCGTCGTCGAACGTGAGCAGGAACGTCCCGGCATGCGGCACGGGCTCCCAGCGTTCGAAGGTCTCGTAGGCGACGGGCGCGCGCGCCGAACCCAGCCAGTCGAGCTGCGCCCCGAACTCGGCGAGCCGCAGCGCCTTGAGGGACGGGAATCCGGACCGTTCCGCGTCGCGGATGTAGTGATACATCACGACGAGCGTGCCGTCGGCGTCTCCAGGGACGCGGGTGTCAGGCGCCATGCGGGCCGGCCGGTCCGGGCGCCGTTGCCTCGGATCCGCCGAACACGGACGCCAGCAGCGGCTCCTGTGCGATGTCGAGCGGCAGCAGCGCACCGCCCTCGACGGCCTGCAGCATGTGCTGCGCGGCGTGCAGATGGACCGCCTGGAACGTGCGGCGGGAATAGAACGCCGCCGTGTCGACGCCGTAGAGCGGCGCGAGGTACGAGAAGCCGCCGTAGGTGCCGACAAACCGGGAGGCCCGCGCGATGACCGCGGACTGCACCTCGAGGTTGTCGCGCAGCGATTGCCCGGCATCGATGACATGCACGCGCTGCCGCGCCGCGGCCGTCACGTCCGAATGGTCGTCGAGCGCGCCACCCGCCTGCAGCACGACGACGTCCCCCTGTTCGGCCAGGCGCTGCACGGTCCGGGCGGCGAAGCGCCGGTTCTCGTCCGTATCCGGGAAGCATTCGCTGAAGTAGAACCGCACGGCCGTGTAGCGCCCAGGCAGCCGCCCCTCGAGCGCGCCGAGCGGCGGCGGGACGTGCTTCCGGAAGCGCGTCGACGCCACCACGCGCGACAGCGGCGCATCGCGCCGCCAGTACGGAAAGAAGAGGTTGTACATCAGCGCGGGATGCAGAAGGCCGTATGCGGTGCGCCGCTCGCGCTGCACGCGGCGCAGCAGCACACGGTCGAACCCGGTGAGTCCCCGTTGCTTCCGGCTGACGGCAGCCTGCTCCCGGAACTCATCGGGCGTCACGTGGTCCAGCACCTCGATGTAGGCACTCGAGAGACCGTCGTACCAGCTGCGTACGCCGCCCCTCGACAACACCGTGACGCGTGCGGGGTCGATGCCGGTCTGTTCGAGCGCCCAGCGGACGAACGGAATCCAGTAGACGAGCTCGAAGCCCACCTCGCCGGTCCAGGGCCCGACGAGCACGGGCCCGCCGCTCTTCGCGAGCCGTTCGAGGCGCGCGAGCACCCGCTCGTCGCTGATGTCGACGCTGCGCTCGCTGATGCGCCGCAGCACGCGGTCGTTGAACTGCAGTTCCCGCGTCACCCGCGCTCGCAGCCCGGCCTGCAACGTCCGCAGCAGGTCCACGTCGCGGAATACCTCGCTCAGCCGTTCGGACTGCGACGCGGCGCGGCGCTGCGCCGCGGACACCGCCGGCAGGTCCTTTCCGGCCTCGGCGCCGCGCTCGGTGATCCGCTGAAGAACCCGCTCGCTGTGCTGAAGCTCGCGCGTCACGCTGGACCGCAGGCCCGTGTGCAGTTTGTGGAGCTGTTCGACCTGTCGGATGACGTCGGTCAGCCGCTCGTCCTGCGCGGCGGCGCGGCGCGCGGTGGCGGCGGCGGCTTCGCGCTGCTCGCGCGCGAACGCATCGATGCGCTCACGCTCGCGGTCGGCGTCGGGGTTGAAGAGGGGGCGCAGGGCACGGCCCATGCGCGCCAGGAGCGTGACCAGGAAGCCGGGCAACGGAGGCCATTATATGCGTCGGCCCTCGCCTGCGACGTCCGCTCGAACCTTCCGCGTTACAGTGGATGCGCGTGCCCGATCCCGCCCGGACCGTCTCCGAGAAGACACCGCACGTCGTGCTGCTGCACCTGGGGCCGGTACGGCTGGTGCTCTGCCGCATCAACGCCGCCAGCTACGGCAAGCCTCCATCGCAGATCGCCACCGCCCTTCACCTGGCCAGGCGGCACCGCGCGATGGTGTACCTGATCCGGCCCGAGGGCGCCGTGAATCGCGCGCTCTTCGACCTGCGCAGCCCGGACGTCCGCATCCTTCCGGCGATCACGTGGGTGAGCGGCTGGCTCCGGCGGTGCTGGCCGCGCGTCGTGCGGCTCGGCGACGCCGCAGCCGCGGCCTCGATCGACACGTCGGAGTCGATCGCGCGCGGACCGATTCCGGTGACACTGCACCGGCGGGCCGTCGATCATGCCCGCACGCGTGCGCGGGCCCTCGGCATTCCCGAGAACGGCCCGATCGTCACGCTGCACGCGCGCGAGGCCGGGTTCAAGGGTTCCGTCGGCCAGGCCGAGCGCGGGAAAGACGAAATCCGGAGCTGCCGCATCGAAACGTACTTCGACGCGATCGACGACCTCGTCCGGACCGGCCGGACGATCGTCCGGATCGGCGACCCGACGATGACGCCGGTGCGCCGGGAGGGGGTGGTGGACCTGGCGACGTCACCGCAGCGCGATGAATGGGTCGAACTGTGGTGCCTGCTGCGCAGCGAGTTCTTCATCGCGTGCCAGTCCGGACCGTATGCGCTGGCGATGCTGACAAACACGCCGGTGCTGATGGTGAACGTGGCCAACCCGCTTGCCGCGTATCCGCATCGCCGGAAGGACCTCTACATCCTCAAGCACGTCATCGAGCGCAGCACCGGGCGCGAGTTGACGCTGCGGGAACTGCTGCGAGACGGAGCGACCCATGCCGGGGATCCGGCGCGCTACGCGTTCGTGGACAACTCCAGCGAGGAACTCGTGCAGGCTGTGGCGGAAATGGCCGGGGTGGTGCGGGCGTGGCCGGAGGCGACACCGGCCCAGGGCGAGTACGCGCGGGCCATCCGGCAGATCCAGACATCGCCGCGCAGCCTGGCGAAGCTGGCGCACAAGGGCTTCACACGGGCGCCGTTCGAGCGGCAGGGACGTCTGGCCGCGTTCTACGCGGCTCGCCACCTGGGCGGTGACGCGGGTTCCCTGTCAGGTGAGGCTGTCACCGTGACTCGGTGAGCTTGTTCTCGTGCCTGGGCCTACCTGGCGAAGATCGCGTTCATGACGACCTTGCTGCGCACCGGCCCATCCGCATTGACATGGCGGTACCCGTGACCACCCATCGTCGTCACAACCTCGTCGATCAGCTCAGGGCGGCCACGGTCCAGCTCGACAATCACGGACCGAAGACGTTCGTCCGACAGCGTCGACGGCCCTGAACGGATGATGTCCCGCTCGAGCCCGTCGACGTCGATCTTGATGTACGACGGGAACGGCAGCATGCGCGTGAGGTCGTCCAGGCGATAGCCGACGGAGCCCTGCTTGAACGACGCGTCGAACGCCGTGCCCTGGAAGTCGACCGCCGACCCGTAGTTGCTCATCGACGACCCGAAATCAGTCCTGGGCATGTACAGCACGTCAAGACCTGTCACGGGCGCCACAGCAACGCAGTACGCGGTGACCCGATCGTGGAGGGCGTTCAGCTCGATGTTCCGGTTGAGCGTCAGGTAGTTCGCCGAGGCCGGTTCAAACGCCACGACGCGGCACTGCCGCCGGAGGGCGGCGTACAGCGTGTAGGTGCCGACGTTCGCGCCGATGTCCCACATCACCGAACCCGGCTCGATGTCATCCAGCCAGCCGATGGTTTCGGGCTCCTTCAGCAGGAGCTTGTGTGCCCGGGCGAACGAGGTCTTGCTCGGGCAGTAGGTGTGTGCCTTGACGCCCCCACCGAGGTCCACGTCCCAGAAGGGCTGGTCAAGGTCGTACTTGTTCACTATCGCCATCGAGTACTCACCCGCGTCATTCTGCCACGACCGACCGGAGCGTTCAGGCCTCAGGCGCGAGGGCCCTGTGAACCCGGAGCCGTCGTCTGACCTTCGCGCGGCGGACCTTCCGGTCGCGCCAGTCCTCGTTCCCTACGCGCACGAGGGCGAAGGCGGCGTCGTCCGGATGATCGGTCCCTCCGTCCTTCCGCGTGTCAGGCCCGACCGGCCACGGGAACGCGCGGACACCCGTGATGTCGTTGACGAACGCGTCGACCAGGACCGGCAGGTTCGCGTGGAGGGGGTTCGAGATCCCGTACTTCGCCGCCAGCTCGGCGAACGCCAGATCACTGAATCGACGGTACGGCGTGAGAAACGGATACCCCACCAGCGAGGTGAACGTCAGCGCCGGTACGCCTGTCACGGGAGCCAGGCACGAGAGCCCGCCAAGCGTGCCGGCGAACGCCTTCGCCCGGCTGACGAGCCAGGTCTGCGCACCCAGGTTGTGCTGCAGCGACACGCGGCCGAACAGCCGCCAGACCTTCGTCTCCTGGCCGTAGTCAAAATCCCACTGCGGGATGACGTTGTCCCTGAGGCGAACGCCCGGGTCCAGGTCGACGACGGCGATGCGTTCAGAGAGGAGCCGGACGAATTCCCGGATCACCCGCGCTGTCTCGTCGGTGTGCCACAACGCGCCGTTTCTGGCCTGCGTGTAGAAGCGGATGGCGACGAACTCGCTCGGCAGATCGGCCAGGGCCTCCGGCGGCGGGGGCGGGTCCGTCAGGTACCTGTGGATGGTCATGCCGAGGAGCAGCCGGTTCGCGGCGTCGCCGGCGTTGTAGATCAGGCGCGTGAAGTTGAACAGCATGGCCGGGTGAATCCACTCGGCACGCGTCCATCCACATCGCGCCCTGGCGTGTTCGAACAGATCGTGATCCCAGGGATGGATCTCGACCGGCTTCCCCTTGACGTTCCAGTCCGGCGCAAGACCGTTCAGCCGATCCGGCGCGGCAAACTCGAACGCCTCGACGTAGTGGGCGCTGATGCCCTCGTACCATCCGTGAACGCCGCCTCGCGACACCACGACGATCCGTTCCGGGTCGACGGCAAACCGGGTGACGAACCAGCGAAGGAACGGCACCCAGAACATCAATTCGATGCCGGGCTCGGTGAGCCAGGGACCCACGACGATGGGGGCACCGCTGGCCGCGACACGCTCCAGCTCGCGCTCGATCAGGCGGGCCTGAGCCGCGGGCATGCCGCTCATGACCTTCTTCCGCAGGTTGCGGGACTCGATGTGCAGCACGCGCAGGGCGAGCGCCTGCTTCCTGTAGAAATCCGAGATCACGGTTCGCGGTGAGACGCCATCCCTACATGCTGTCGACGGACGTCGCTTCGGACCTGGAGAAGTACCACACGCCGGCGGCGCCGACGACCAGCATGACGCCGAGGCTGGCGGCGAGCGGCAGCAGCGGGAAATGCCCGACGCCCAGCAGGCCCCACTTGTAGACCTCGACGATCGGCGCCATCGGGTTCAGATAGATGACCCACCGCAGGTCCGGCGGCACCTGTGACATCGGGTAGAGGACCGGCGTCAGATAGAACCAGAATCGCGTGACGTAGCGGATGCCGAACCGCACGTCCCGGTAGCGCGTCATCCAGACCGACGTGAACAGGCCGACGACCACGGCCATCATCACCGCCCCCGCCGCGGCGCCGACCGCCACCAGCCAGCCGGGACCGAAAGACAGGTACCAGCGATGGTCGGTGAAAAGGTAGTAGACCGACGCGACCACGATCAGGGTCAGGTAGATCCCGAAGTAGACCAGGGCCGGCGCGACGGCGGCGAGCGGGACGATGAGTCTCGGGAAGTAGAGCTTCTTGATGAGGCCGCTCTGCATGTCCAGGCTGCGCGTCGTCCAGATGAGCGACCGCTCGAACAGCATCCAGACCGAGGTCGTCGTCAGGTTGAAGAGAAAGTAGGGCAGGCCGTCAGACTGCGCGCCGAGGAGCCCGCCGAAGATGAACGTGCTGATCAGAATCGGGAGCAGCGGGCGCGCGAACAGCCAGAACACCCCCAGCGCCGTGCCCTGGTACAGCCCCTTGATCGACTGCACGCCGAAGAACCCGAACAGCCGACGGTACCGCCAGAGTTCACGGACGGTGGCACGCGGCCCCTGGTTGACGGGGTCGATGGTCCAGGCCTGTTCGGCGGCCACTTCAAACCCCGACGGCACTGTGCTCCTCCACGCTCCACTCGAGTTGCGGTGACAGCAGTCCGGTGCGGGGCGCACGCCCCTTCACCGACGTCGTGCTGGTTTCCGACCTGAAGGCCATGAACGTCAGCGCGTTGTACATCACGAGCCGGTACTGGCGCTCCTGCCCCTCGCGAAGCGTCGTCATGCTCACGGTGACGGTATAGGAGATGTCGGTGAGCAGATTCGCCGGGATGCGCACCCGCAGCTCGCACATGCCGGGACGGACCGCGCGAAACTCCTCATCGACGGCCCGGAACAGCAGCTGGCGCTTGGCGTGAAGATCGATGGCGCCCTTCACCGAGACGGCCTTGAACGCCTCGAAGGCGATCGACACGTAGACGTCCTCGTTGGTCGGCGCGGCGCCGATCTCCTTCCCCTGCGCGGACAGCAGTTTGGCGCCGCGCAGCACGGCGAACCGGCTGCTGCCGCGGCCCCGCTCGGACTGCGACGCATCGTCGTCGGCCCACGTCGCGTCCTGATAGTCCGCGATCACGTCCTCGGGCTCACCGATCTTCTGCACCTGCCCCTTGTGCAGCCACATGACCTTGTTGCAGACGCGCGCGATGGCTTCCATGTCGTGCGAGACGAACAGCACGACGAGCCCGTTGCGGCCGGCCTCCTCGACCTTCTGGAGGCAGCGCTCCTGGAAGGCGATGTCGCCCACGGCCAGGATTTCGTCCGCCAGCAGGATCCTGGGCTCCATGTTGATCGCCACCGAGAAGGCGAGACGCAGGTACATCCCGCTCGAGTAGTGCCGAAGCGGCGCACCCGAGAACTCCGACAGCTCGGCGAACTCCAGGATGGCCGGCAGCCGCGCGAGGGCCTCGGCCCTGGGGATGCCGTGCATCGCGGCGTTCATGATCACGTTGTCGCGGGCGTTGAGGTCGGGGTCGAACCCCGCGCCGAGCTCCAGCAGCGAGACCACGCGGCCCGTGCCGCGCACCTGACCGGTCGTCGGCGGCGAGACGCGTGCGAGCACCTTGAGCAGCGTGCTCTTGCCGGCGCCGTTGGCGCCGATGATCCCGAGGATGGTGCCCGGCTCGAGCTCGAAGGACACGTCGCGCAGTGCCCAGAACTCACGGCGGGCTCCCCCGCCGCCAAAGCGGAGCCAGGCCGGCAGCCGCCAGCGTCCGGGCGTCGCCTCGGGCTCCGGCGCGCCGATGAAGTAGCGCTTGCCGAGGTTGGTGGCCGCCAGGGCCGCGTGAGCCGGGATGTCAGGCATGTACGGGAGGAGCGATGGCGGCACCGGGCACGTCACGGAGCACGCGGGCGCGGTCGAGCACCAGCGTGATCTCGG
Organism: uncultured Bifidobacteriaceae bacterium; assembly: GCA_964400405.1. Taxonomy (GTDB): domain Bacteria; phylum Acidobacteriota; class Vicinamibacteria; order Vicinamibacterales; family UBA2999; genus CANKJK01. The sequence goes on from CAYNUO010000002.1 coordinate 73,613, forward strand.
CGCTGACGCGCGTCCGCGACCCGAGGTTCAGCGCGCCGCCGTGGATCAGGCGGTCGTTGAAGGCGATGATCGTCCCGGGCGTCGCCTCGACCAGCACGGGCTGCAGCCCCTCCGGCAACTCGCCGATCTGCGGCTTGGCGGTCCCGTCACGCACGACGGTGGAGTGCCCGACGCCAGCGACGTGGCTGTCCGGTACGACCAGCAGACCGTTCCTGCCCGGTTCGGTGACGAGTGCGAACCACAACTTGACCGTGACCTCGTGCGGCGGGAACTGTCCGACGCCGCCGTTGACGGTCTCGTGGAACCAGTTGTCGGCATGCAGAGGCCCGACATCGTCGGCGGCCTCCGGCCTGACCAGCCGCCAGTAGACCTCTTCCGTGCCGGGCGTCGTGCGGTTGTCCCACACCATTTCTGCGATACGGAACGGGCCCAGTTCCTTTCGAATGCGGTCGAGAAAGCCAAGGCCCTTGATGCGGGCGACGGCGGCGTCGCCGAGCACGCGTGCCGGCTTGGGCCACAGCGACCGGTGCAGGTCGGCATCCGCGTGCCGGTGATACCCGGCGATGCCGTCCGCCCGGAACCGGCCGGCATCCGGCGCGGCCTCTTCGATCCGGCTCCACCACTGTGCTTCCACTTCCCCGACGAACACGCGCAGCTCGTCGGCGTCCAGACGGATGCCGGTGGAGAAACCCGGGGTGACAAAGACCTCCTGCGCAAACACACTCACGACAGCCTCCACTCCATCACCGCAGGCCTGCCCGGCGCATCACGTACGCCGCACCGCGACGGACCACGGCCATGGCCTGACGAAACCCTTTCCCTGCCCGCGCGACGCGCCTGCCGCCGGACTTCCGCCACTCCCGGGCCGAGCGAACGAGCCGCCGTTGCCCGCGTTCGAACCCGCGCCCGGTCTCATGCAGGCCCATCCGCACGGAACGGCGCAGCGACCGGAATGCCTCGCGGAACCACCGGCCAGCGTCCCGGCGCGTCCGGTCAACCCACTTGCCGGCCGTGCTGACTGTCCGCGTACCCAGAGTACGCCAGTCGAGGAGATCCGCAATGCGGTAGCCGAGCGTGGCGACCCGAACCATTACGGTCACCGCCCCCCGAAGCATGGACTCTCCGAGCGAGTATTCACTCGCGGCCATGACCAGGAATGGCGCCAGCACCCTCACGATGGCCCGCGCCAGGCGCGAGGGCTGGTTGCTCCGGGGCGGTGGCGGCGGCTCGGCGAGCCAGGCCTGCAGCGCCGCGGTGAAGCGGTCCGTCGCCACGACGTCCCGGCCGAATGGCCGGACGAACGACTCGACGAATGCGGCCGACCGCGCGTCGGAGGTACCGGCCGACGCCAGCGCCCGCGCGAGACCGGACAGATGCTCCTCCGCGGTGTCCGCCACGTGCAGCAGCGCGTGTTCCCCGCCGACGAGGTGCTGGAAGTGCCGCGTGCCCTGCTGGGCGGGTTCGAACTCCGCCGCGCGCCAGGTCATCACCGGCTTGCCGAGGATCGCGGACTCGATCATGCCGCTCGTGTTCACGCCCACCACGGCGGCCGCGTAGTACATCGACTCGAAGTAGTCGTCGTTGAAGTCGGGGTCGAACGCCGTCGTGTCCGCGCGCTTCGGCCAGACCGCCACGCCGGGCAGACGCGCCATGTCCAGCGACGACCACTCCGTGACCCGCCCGGGATGCGGCCGGAAGAGCAGACCGGCTCCGGCCAGCGCCGGATCGGCCGCCGCACGTACCAGCCGGACCCACGACGTCGCGAACCCCACTTCGTCCGGAGCGATCTGGGTGCTCGATCCGAGATACAGCAGGAACGGCCGCGACGGATCCAGCCCGACGCGGGCGCAGAAGGCCTCGCGGGTTCGTACCGGACGGCGGCCGAACCAGTGGTCGAAGATCTGCGCGCCGGTGACGACGATCCGCGACGGGTCGACGCCGTGATAGTTCGCCGCCTCCTGCTGCTGGGCGTGATTCCAGACGAAGACCCGCCCCGGCTGGACGCGCATCAGGCCCTTGTTCGTCAGGTTGTCCCAGCTGGCGACCCACAGCGCGGTGCGGATGCCCAGGCGGTCGGCGGACTTCAGGTAGTCCACCTGCAGCGACCCGAAGTCCACGAGCGGCGTGACGACGACCAGGTCGGGCCGCTCACGGTGCAGGAAGGCGTCGATCTCCGGGACCGTGGGCACGATCCGTTCGACCGCGGCGAGCAGACGGCTCACGCGGGACACCCACCGGGGCCCCAGCGCCGCGATTCGGTCCACGGCCCGCGCCGCCGCGGACGGCGCCTGTTCCCGGGCGCGTGCACGCAGGCCATGCGCCTCCGCCCAGTCCGGGTGGAGGTACCGCAGATAGTCCTGGGTCTGGCGCACCGCCATCGCCAGGCGGGTCCACGTGGTCGGCACTCTCGCGAGGGGCGTCCGTCCGACGCTGACCCCGGGGAAGTCCGAGGCGAGACGGTTCGCGAGGGTGAGCTCGAACGGCCGTCGCACGACATCCACCCGGATCTGGATCTCGTGCCCGGCCGACGCGAGCGCACGCAGGACGGGTTCGAAGTTCCGGACGAACCCGCCGTGGTAGACGAAGAAGACGATCTTCAATCTTTGCGGAGGGAGACCAGGTGTGCGGGCTGTCCCCAGGCGCCGATGAAGCCGGCGTCGGTGGCGCAGAACGCGGCGAGCCGGTCGGCATCGCCCGCGGCGCAGGCCCGGATCGCGGCGGCCGCGCTCGCGAGCGCGACGGCCGGCGCCGGACGGTCCGCGACGGCCTCGATGAGAACCGGACCACGCTCGATCACGCCGACCATGCCCTCCACCGCTCGCAGCGCGCGATCGGCGACAGCCGGGTCGAAGTGCGAGATCAGCGCGTCGATCGCGTCCACGGCGTCATGGACGAGGCGGGCCGCGGCGAGCATGCCGGCCGGATCCTGATGACAGAGATACGCCTTCGAGCCGAGCGCGAAGCTGTACTGACTCCGCTCGATGTGCAGGCGGTCATGCGCGATGCGCACGTCCCTCGGCACTTCCTGCTTGTGCCAGTGCACCCGCAGCGCGTCGGTGTACTCGGGCCACGAACCCCAGACGGGAATTCCGGCGGCGGCCATCTCCTCGTAGAACTCCCCCGCGTCGTAGGCGAACTCGCGGCGCACGTACGGATTCTCGAGCACGTCCATGACCCACGACTCGAAGCGGCGGGTGTGCGGCACCGACGCCCACTTGGCCGTGAACAGCGTCCGCGCGCTGTCGAGCGCGGACGCGCCGGTCAGGCCGCGGTAGCGGGCCTGCACCAGCTTCATCAGGAACTCGAAGAACGAGCCGGTGCGCTGCTGATAGGACACGAGGGCGAATCCGCCCGGCCGCAGCAGGCGGGCGAAGAGGTCCGTCCAGGTCCGCGTCGGACGCACCGTGTAGATGAAGCCCTCGGCCACGGCGACGTCGTAGATCCCGTCCCGCTCCGGCGTGAAGTCCTGGATGCTTTCCCCGTGTATCGCCTGCAGGTGCGCCCGCAGGTCGAAACGGTCGAAGTACGCCGTGATCTTGGGCCACGCCGCGGGGTTCGGTTCGACGAGGGTCACATCCCCGCCCCACCCGGCGAACACGAGCGCGTTCTCGCCGGAGTCGGGGCCGAACTCGATGATGCGCGCGCCGCGGAAGACGTCGATGGGCAGGCGCAGCTTGTCCATCAGGATCGCCCGCTTGCGCGCGTACTCGCCGAGCGCGGCGTCCTCGGTGAAACCGGCGAACGTCGGCAGCTCGCCGTACCGCTGGTAGTACTCGTGCAGTCCGCCCGGACGCGCGTCAGTCCCGCCCTGTGTCAACGCTCCTCCACAACCTGACGCGCGAGCGTCCCTTGAAAGACCAGCGAGAGCCCGCCGTCCACGACCAGGTGCTGACCGGTGATGCACGCCGACCCAGGCCCGCAGAGAAACAGCACGGCCTGCGCGATGTCCGCGGGAACCGGCACGCGCCGCAACGGAATGATGCCGGCATCGGGATGCGGACGTCCCGACCCCTGCGTGCCCTTGTCCACACTCCCGGGCACGACCCCGTTGACGCGGATACCGGCGGGGCCAAGCGTCACGGCGTAATACCGGACCAGCTGCGCAAGCGCGGCTTTCGACGCGTGGTACTCCGCCGGTTGCTCCGCCGCGACCAGATGCCGCGCGTGTGAGCCGATCACCACCACGGCGCCGCCACCCGCGGCCTGCATGGGCCCGGCGACGCCTTCGATGATCTGGCGGGTCGCCTCGACGCTGACGCGCATCTCGGATGTCCACTCCAGCCGCTGCGCACGCGCACGCTGCGCGAAGACCACGGCGCGGGGCGCACCGGCGCTGGCCGTGTAGGCGTCGATCATCGCGGCGGTGGAGGCAGGACTCTCGAGGTCGGCTTCGATGAAGCGAAGCCCCGCCCGCTCCGGACGCCGCCTCGCCACGACCGTCACGTCGTGCCCGCCGGCCGCCCAGGCCTCGGCCACGGCCAGCCCGATGCCGCGACCGCCGCCGATGACGAGCACGCGCTCAGCGGCCATCGGCGTGGGCAGTCCTCGCGTGAAGGCGCGCATTCAGGTCACCGAGCCAGGCGTCGGCCTCGGCACCGCCTTCCGGCGGCGCCCACGGCGCGAACTCGGTGTCCTCCCGCTTGAACGGGCCTGTCGTCACTTCGTGGTACACGGCAGCTGCGGAGCGCACGACCAGCGTATGGTAAATCGCGTCGGCGATCCGGTAGTAGAAGAGCCCGCCGGCCCGATCGGTCATCGGCAGCACCGTCGCAATCGTGCCGTCCTCGTCGAAGAACACGATGTCGACCTCGCCGCGGATCAGGTGAAAGGACTCCGCCTTGCCGCGATGCCGGTGCGGGCGGATGTAGCGGCCGCCGGCCATCGCGATGATCATCTCGTGCAGCGCGGCGTCGTCGGTCTGGTGCGCACAGATGCGCACGCGCCCCCGCGGTGCCGCCGGCACCCGGGCCACGAGGTCGTCCAGCTCGGCGCCGCTCAGGGCCAGCAGCGGTCCGTCCGCGACCAGCACTTCGGGGTTTCGTTCCAGTAGTGGCATGGCGTCCTCTAG
>CAYNUO010000003.1:0-18000 GCA_964400405.1 uncultured Bifidobacteriaceae bacterium
GGATAGTTGCCGAGCAGCTCGAGCGTCTCGCGCTTGTAGATCCAGATCTTGTGATTCGCGCCGTCCGCGACGTACATGAACTGCTGCGCGGCGTCCGGCGAGAACGCGACGGACATCACCGAGCCGAACGCCTTCGTCTCCGGCGCGACCAGCAGCTCCTTCACGTACGTGCCGTCCTTCTTGAAGATCTGCACGCGGTTGTTCGCGCGGTCGCACGCGTAGAGCAGGCCGGCCCTGTCTTCGGCGAGGCAATGCACGTGGTCGAACTGCTCGCGGCGCTTCACGGGGTCCAGCTTCCCCATCTTCTCCACGGCGCCCGTGGACGGAGCCTGTTCCTCGACCGGCGGCTTGCCGTAGGCACCCCAGTGCCGCTTGTACGCACCCGTGTCGGCGTCGAACACGATGATGCGGCGGTTCTCGTAGCCGTCGGCGACGAAGACCTCGTTCGTCTTCGGGTCGACGAGCATGCTGGTCGGCCCGCCGAGGTTCACGGTGTCGCTGTTCGTCTTGCCCTGCGCCTTGCCGATCTGCAGCAGCAGCCTGCCGTCGCGGCTCAGCTTCAGCAGTGAAGACGGCGGCGTGCTGCTGTCGACCCACACGTTTCCCTTGTGGTCGACGGTGATGCCGTGCTCGGAAGTCGGCCACGCACCGTCCGGATAAGGACCGGACACCTGCTTGCCGAGCGGCGCGCCCTTCTGATCGTGGATGAGGCCCCACGCCTGCACGACGGCGCCGGCCTGGTCGAACTCGATGACCGGCGGCGCCGGGAAGCAGCACTCGGCCTCTCCGGTGAGGCCGAACCGTTCGGACAGATTGGTCGTGCCGCCCGGGCGATGCGCGATCCAGACGTGGTCCTTCGCGTCGACCCACACGGCGCCGATGTTGCCGACGATCCACTTGTTGGGCAGCTCTTTCGGCCAGCCCGGGTCGTACGTGAAGGTCGGCATCATCTGGGTGCCGGCCTTCGGGCGCGCGCCCTGCGCCACCGCCATCACCGCCACAACCACGACGAACCCGACCGCGACAACGGCCACCCGCATCATCCGAGCTGCGCGCATCTCCCGGCCCTCCCGAGGCCGACGCCATGCTACGCCAGGACGGACGGCGCCACGCCGCCGGAACCGGGTTCAGACGTGCAGAATGCTCAGCACCACATGGCCACCCGACCAGAGTTCACGCTGGAGGCCGTCGACGCCGGGGCCGTGCACCCACAGGACGAACACCGGACGGCCCTCGATGAGCGATGACATCATGCCGTGCACGCGAACGCCGTGACGACCCGCGATGTCCGACACCAGGGCGAAGGGGTCGTCGCACAGGGACACGTCAAAAGTGATGCGGGCCAGCTCACCGGGCACGGTGAACAGGCTCACGAAGGCGCGGAAGATGTCGGATTCCGTGACAAGGCCCACAACACGCTCGCCCTCGACAACCGGCAGCGCACCAATCTTGAACGTGCGCATCTGCTCGGCGACCTGCTCGATGGGCGCATCGGGGTGGGTGGTGATGACGGGCGCATGCATCACCGCCGCCACGGTCGGGCTGCCGGCGAACGCGGCGCCACCGGACGCGGCGAAGGGGTCCACGGCCGCCGGCGCGGCGTGGAGCACGTCGCCGTGCGACACGATGCCCACGAGCCGGTGCGAGCCCTTCGCGGTTGCCTCGACGACAGGCAGACGGCGGATGCCGTACTCGGTCATCAGGGCCGCCGCCTGACCCAGGGGGGCGCCGGGACCGATGGTGACGACCTTCGGCGTCATCCACATCCGCACGATCATGGCCGCATCTCCAGCGAAGGCATGGCTTCGCAGGTAATCGGCCGCGCGGGACGGGGTGTGAATGAGGCTATTGGCCGAGGTACGATCAGCCATGGCACAACCCCGCCAGGGCCTCTGGCTCATACTCTGGTCCCTCCTCATCAGCCTGTTCCTGAGCGCGCTCGATTCCACCATCGTGGCGACGGCGCTGCCGACCATCGTGGGCGACCTCGGCGATCTGGATCACATCGCGTGGGTGTTCACCGCCTACCTGCTGACGTCCACGATCAGCGTGCCGCTCTTCGGGAAGATCAGCGACATCTACGGCCGGCGCCAGGTGTTCCAGGCGACGATCGTCATCTTCCTGGCCGGCTCGGTGCTCTCCGGCCTGTCGCAGTCGATGACGCAGCTGATTCTCTTCCGCGGCATCCAGGGCATCGGCGGCGGCGGACTGCTGGCGATGACGTTCACGATCCTCGGCGACATCCTCTCGCCGCGCGAGCGCCCGCAGTACATGGGCTACTTCACGGGCGTGTTCGCGGCCGCCAGCGTGATCGGGCCGCTGGTCGGCGGCTTCTTCGTCGATCACCTGAGCTGGCGGTGGGTGTTCTACGTGAACATTCCGTTCGGGATCGCGGCGCTCGCGGTCACGGCGAAGTATCTCCGCGTGCCTGCGCCGACCGAGCGCCGGCCGATCGACTTCCTCGGCTCCGCCCTGTTCAGCATCGCGGTCACCAGTCTGTTGCTCGGCGCCACGTGGGGCGGCACTGAGTATCCATGGACGTCGCCGATCATCGTCGGGCTGCTGTCGGCCGGCGTCGTGGTGAGCGTCCTGTTCCTGCTGCAGGAGCGCCGCGCGGAGGAACCGCTGCTGCCGCTGCGGCTGTTCAGGAACGACGTGTTCTCGGTCTGTGTCGTGATGGGCGTCCTGTCCGGCTCCGTCATGGTCATCGCCTCGGTGTTCCTGCCGCTGTTCCTGCAGATCGTGCGCGGCGTATCGGCCACCAATTCCGGGTATCTGCTGGTGCCGATGATGGGTGGCGTGCTGATCGGCTCCACTTACGGCGGACGGCTCATCACGCGCACGGGCCGCTACAAGCCGATGACGATCGCCGGCGGACTGCTGAGCATCGCCGGCATCGCCATGCTCGCGCGGATCGACGTGGACGCCTCGCGCACGTTCGTCTCGATCGGAATGGCCATCCTCGGGCTGGGCGTCGGCACGTCGTCACCGGTGATGACGCTCGCCGTCCAGAACGTCGCCGCGAAGGCCGACATGGGCGCCGCCACGTCGGCCGTGAACTTCTTCCGGTCGCTCGGCAGCGCCTTCGGCGTGGCGCTCTTCGGCTCGATCCAGAGCGCACGCTTCCATGCCGTACTCGCGGCCAGGCTTCCCGGCGCGGCGATGGTCGGCGACAGCATCCTCAACAGCCCGAAGGCCGTGCTGGCGCTGCCGGCGCCGACCCTCCAGGCGATCCAGGCGGCGGTGGCGGCGGGCGTCGCCGTGGTGTTCCAGTGGGCGCTGCCGGTCACCGTCCTCGCGTTCCTGGTCTCGTTCTTCCTGCGCGAGGTGCCGCTCCGTGACGACGTGAACGTCGGCTCCGCGGCGATCGAAGGGATGGAAGAGGCCGGTTTCGGCGTGCTGGGCGAGCCGGCGCCGATCGGGATGGACGAAGGCCACCACTGACGCCCGTGTTCCGGTGACCCCTTTCGAACAGCGCCGGGGGCGCGGCCTGGGGATGATGAAACATCTCGTCCCTGAAACAGGCCGGCCGATTCGGCCGCTGGCCACACCCGAAAGACAGGTCCATGACACGCATCACACTCGGAAGACTCCTCGGCATCGTCGGCGCCGTGGGCGTCATGACGTTCGGCATCACGCCCTCGGCACACGCGCAGAGCTACGTGAGCCCCTTCATCGGCTATGACTTCGGCGGTGACTCCGGATGCCCGGCGATCGATGACTGCGCCGACAGGAAGGTCAATGCCGGCGCGGCGGTCGGCACGTTCGGGTCCCTGCTCGGAGTCGAACTCGAGGTCGGCTATGCCAATGACTTCTTCGGCAACGCCACGGATTACTCCTCAAGCCTGCTGACCGTGATGGCAAACGGGCTGGTGGGGCCGAAGTTCGGTCCCGTGCGTCCGTACGGGACGGGCGGATTCGGGCTGATCAAGACACGGGTCGCACTGAGCGCGCCGTCGCTGGTCAGCGACAGCAACAACCACCTGGGCTTCAACCTGGGCGGCGGGCTGATGGTCTTCATGGGCAACCATCTGGGACTTCGCGGAGAGATCCGCCGGTTCCATGCGATCCAGGAACTGTCGGTACCGTGGTTGCCGCTCGACGGCACGACGCTCGACTTCACCCGGGCCAGCGCCGCGCTGTTGCTGCGGTTCTGACGCCCCGCACGGCGTAACGCTGAGACCGTCCGCATCGTCCTGACGCGCAGGTCAGGACGGCCGGGCGGTCCGGGCGTGGGCGTCGATCTCGAGCGCCGAGTGCTCCCAGCACAGCGCGCAGATGCCGTGGGAGAGCGTGAAGCGCTCACCTTCCTGCGGCAGGAATTGCCGGATCGGCACCCAGTGGCCATCGGCAACCCGGACGCGCGTGCACCACGCACAGGCAACCACGAGGTTGCGCGCGTCGATGAGCGACGCGTCCACCGGCGGCCACGGCCGCGCGGCCGCCACCTCGCGCAGCAGACGCTGATGCCGATCCCGGAAGCGTTCGCGATATTCGTTCAACAGCGCGAAGACCTCCGGACCGGCCGCCGCCACTTCCGGAAGCGTCCGCATGCAGGCGTCGATCTCTGACACACGGACGATCAGCGCGTGCCCCGCCAGGTCCCACGCGGTCCTGGTGACGGAAGATGAGCCGACGAGCTCGGCAAGACGGCTTCCGATGGCAACGGCGGCGCGGAGCCGCCAGGCACAACCGACGGTCCCTTCGGGCGCGTCCCGCAAACCCGCCAGCAGCGCGCCGGCCGCGGCGATGCCGTCGGTCTCGGGCCGCAACCCCAGCAGACAACGCGCGCGCTGTTCCGCGAACTCCAACTCGCGCCTGACCACGCCCTCAGACGCCGGCGCTCTGTCCAGCCAGGCTTCCGCTTCGGCGTACCGGCCGGCCACGTTCAGCGCGACGACGTTGACGAGCCAGACGATCCGATCCGTGGCCGGTCGCCCCGTGACCGCGGTCGAGGCCGTGTGCGCCTCGTCGAGCGCCGCCCGGGCGGCCTCGACATCACCCAGATAGGCCGCCAGTCGGGCACGCTGCAGCGCGAGCGACAGGCGCAGCCGCGCGGCGTGCGGTTCGTCGAACGCCTCGGCCGCCGTCGCGATCTGCTCGAGGACAGCAGGCATGCGCGCGTAGTCCTCGATGGCGTGCAGCGCCGTGGCCAGTTGCAGGCGCGCGCGGGCCAGGTCCCATCGGTCATCCACGCGTTCGGCAAGCGCGGCCGCGGCATGGGCCAGCGCGAGGGCCTCGAACTCCCGGCCGTCGTTGGCGCAGAGCCGGGCCAGGTTCACTGTGGCGGCACGGGCCTCGACGCCCCCGGTTTCGCGCGTGGCGCCGAGGACGGCACGAAAGAGCCGCTCCGCCTCCGCAAGGTTGCCGGCCCGCTCGAGCGCCTCGCCGTCGCGCAGGGCTTGCTCAGCGTCCATGCGCGTTCGCAGCCGGCTTCGGCCTCGACGCGGCCGGTCCCTTCGCTGCGGCCTTCTTCGCCGTGCCCTTCCTGCGCACGGCCTTGCGGACCACTGGCTTCGGCAGTTCCGGACGTTCGGGTTCGAGCACCTGCGTCCAGGCCCGGCACACGGCGGGGTCGTCCACCGACAACCCGGCATGCGTCGCCACCGACCCATCCGTCCCGACGACCATCGACGCGCCGGCCGGCAGCACCGGCGGCGCGAACGCGAGCATCTGCCGCGCGACCCACGCCTGCTCGGCCGCGCTGAGAATCCAGAACTCGAGCTGGCGCGACGAATCGCGAGGGTCGATGTAGTCGTTGCCGAGACGCGCCTCGAAGTGCAGGTGCGGCCCGGTCGAGTGCCCCGTCGAGCCCACGAGGCCGAGCACGTCGCCGCGCAGCAGCACGTCACCTGTGCGCAGGCCCTTCGCGGTGGCGGCCAGATGCGCGTAGTAGGTCCGGTAGCCGCGCCCGTGATCGATGATGACCAGTTTCCCGAAGCCGCGCGCGGTGCCGGCGAACGCGACGGTGCCGTCCGCGACGGCGTGCACGTCCACGCCGCGGTCCGCCATCATGTCGATCCCCAGGTGGTACCCGCGCGGTTTCACGACGCGCGTGACGACCTTCTTCGTCCGGCTCTTCCCCTGGCGCACGACGCGCCTCTCGACGCGCGTGGCGGGGCCGACGCCGCGTGACACGCGTTCGAAGTGCACGGCGGAGTTCCACAGGAGGCGCTCGTAGTCGGTGCCGTTCAGCCCGAAGAGCACGCCGGGGCCGTCGGGACGCTCGACCCACCACGCGGCGTCGATCCGCCGCCGTGTGGCTGCATCGAGCACCTCGATGCTCTGCAACCGTTCCGGATCCTGGGTTCCGCGCCGCTCCAGCACGAGACGGACGACGGTAGCCGGCGCCTCCTCGCCCTCTGCTTCCGGCACCGGCGCCATCTCGGGCAGCAGCACTTCGACCTGCCAGCGGATGCGGCCGGGGATGTCGAGCAGTGGCCCGAGCCGCTCGGGGTTGATCGCGGGCGTCGGCACTTCGATCACGCGACGCTGAGGTTCACAGCTGGAAAGCGGCGGCTGCCCGGCCGCAGGCCCGGCCAGATGCAACGACGCCACACCCTCGGCGCCGCCGGTGACGGCGACATACGGCACGCAGGAATCATCCGCTCCGCCGGGCACGCCGTTCGCGTCGAAGAAGGCACGCACGACATCCGCGTCGGTACCGAGCCGGGGACCGAGCACGGCCGGCGTGACCGTGTCGACGCAACCTTCGGTCGTCGAGACGTACCGGTCGACGGCGGGCAGTTCAGCAGGTGACCGTGGAGGCACCGCGCGCCGGCGAACCGGCCTGCGGGCGGGCGCTTTGGCCCTGGCCGAAGCCGTCGCGCGCGTCCTGGGGTTGGCCGGCTTCGCGCCGGCCGCCGGCGACCCCGCCGAGGCGCCCAGAAACGCGACGGCGCCGAGGACGCTCAGGGCGCCGAGGACCGCGGACCGGAGGCCCGTCCGTCGTGTCTGGCTGCGTGCATCCGGCACCCGGCGAGTATACCGGCCGGCGCCAGGCCACGCCGTCACGGCGACGGGGGATTCCGCCCGAAAACGCGGTCAGGGACGACGGCGGCGCAGCGGCTGGCTCAGCTTGATCGCCGCGACGATGCGGTAGGCGTAGTCCCAGTCGCCATCGACCTTGTAGAAACGCAGATTCGCGATCAGATTCGCCGCTGAGCCGAGGGCCACTTTCCGCGAAACCGACATCTCCTTGTACGCCCGCTCCGGCACGTGCGTGCCGGCGAGCGTCCGCGAGCCGTAGTTCGGGTCCCCTTCCCACTTCACGAAGTTGTCGCCCGTGAAGGCCAGAAACGCGCCGTGCCAGTTGCCGTAGTCATACGCGACCTTCGCAAAGGTCCCGGAGCCGTCGACCCGGCTCGCCGGGCTGGCGCGGTCGGGGTCGTGCTTCGAGAGGAGGCCCAGGCCCTCGACGCGCAGCGTGCCGCCGAGTGCGGCCACATCCACGCCGGCGCCCAGCCCGGCCGCCACCGAGTCACCGACGGTGCCGACGTCATACAGCTGTCCGCCTTCGTGGACGACGTGCAGCTGAACGAGACCGCGCGCCGTCACGCTGCCGCGTGTGACCACCTGGACCCGCGCGTTCAGACCGGCGTCGATGCGCTCACGCTGTTCGGGGGTGTTGAGCTTCTGCCAGGCGAGCCATGCGTCGTGTTGAAGGGCGCCTCGAGCCTTCTTCACCTGGAGCCCCGCCTCGTAGGAGCGGGTCATGCTGAGCGTGTCCACCTGGAGGGCCGGCACGAGCCCATGAGGGCCCGACTCCTCGGGCCAGAGCCCTGTGTTGATGTCGCGGCCCATCTGGCCGCTGCGGATGGTGCCGAGCGTGAAGGTGCCGAACGCCGAATCGAGCTCGACCGCCACGACGGGCCGGAACTTCTCGAAGGCCTTCGCATCGCCAGCGATGCTGTTCGAGTGAAAGCCGCCGAGGAAGCGCGCCGACGAGGACAGTGGAAACACGAGCTCGGCACGGACCTGTTCACCGATCAGCGTCTCGCCGTCACGGTACGCGTTGTCGAGGAACTCGGTGTTGTCGGCGTAGATGAACGACCGGATGTCGAGCGTGACGGGCGGCTTGTCGGGCGGCTGCGCGGGGGCCGGTTCCGTCGCCTGCGCCGAGGCGAGCGCCGGCAGGGTCACGAGGCAGACCGAGAACGCGACCACCTTGAGGAGCGTCAGCAGGCGCATGTCAGGACCGCTTCCCTGCGTTCGGACCGGGTGCCAGGACGGCCATGACGAGCAGCCGTCCGGCGCCGCTGTTCACGACCCCGTGGGGCACGCCCTCGGGCGCCACGAGCATGTCGCCGGCGCGCATGGGCAGGTCCTGCCCGTCCAGCAGGAAGCGGCCGTCGCCCTCCAGCACGTAGTACATCTTGTCCATGCCCGCGTGCGCATGCAGCGCGTGGGACTGCCCCGGCTCGAAGGCGTTCAGCCCGACGAGGAGACGCGCGGATTCAAAGAGCGTGGCCTTGCCCATGGCGTCGGCGCGCCAGACCGCGTGGTCGCCGGGCCGGAAGACGGTCGGATGCATGACCCGCATCGTACAATTTCCGGCTGTGCCCCGGCTGTCGTGCATTCTCTGCTCGCGCAACGACGCCTACATGGGCAACTCGCGGTGGCGGCTCGAAACGTCGCTGAACTACCTCGGCGAGCAGGCCGCTGCCCTCGGCTATGGCCCGGCCGACCTCGAGGTGATCGTCTCCGACTGGGGCAGCGAGGTCCCCCTGCAGGACGTCGTGAATCTGACGCCGGCCGCCCACCGCCTGACACGCTTCCTCCACGTGCCGCCGGACGTGGCGCGCGCCCGGCAGGGCTCGAGCCCCTTTCCCGAAGTGCTCGCGCTGAACGCCGCCGCCCGGCGCGCGACCGGCACGTTCATCGGACGCATCGACCAGGACACCCTCGTCGGTCCCCGTTTTCTGCAGTGGTGCCTCGGCGGATCGCCGGACCCGGCCGCGCTCTACTTCGCCAACCGGCGGGACGTGCCCTACCGCTTCGCGGCGCCGTCGCCGCCACTCGACACCGTCACGCGCTTCGTCGGGGAACGTGGCAGCGCGATGCCGGTGCACCGGCAGAACCCGTTCACCGGCCACCTCTACTGGACCTCGGCGGTGGGAATCTGGCTGGCGTCGCGCGCGGTCTGGGACGACGCAGGCGGCTACGACGAGCGGCTGATCTTCTACAACTGGATGGAGACGGACATGATCCACCGTCTCCGCGACCGGCACCCCATCGTCGATCTCGGCGCGCTGACGGACTGGGACTTCTATCACCTCGAGCACTACCACCCGCTCCGCTCGTGGGCGTCGCGGCCGCACGCGCTGAAGAACCCCGATGTCGATCTGTCCGCGCCCGTCGTCGAGCGTTGCCCGTCGGGACCCGGTTGGGGTCTCGCGACCGAGCGGCTCGCTCCAGTGCCGGCTGCGCGCGTTACCACGGCCGCCCGTCGCGGCGGTCGCGCGGTCTATGCCTTCGCACGGGCGCGGCTTGCCGCCTGGTCCGCGTGTGACAGGGCAGCTATCGCGGCCCTCGCGGCAAGAGCGCGCTTGATGGCTCGGGCGCGGCGCAGCGTCGACGTGATCCGGGCCGAGCCCGTTGCTGCCTGGCCCGGCGTGCTGTGGGCGCTCTGGCGGAATCGAGCGGCCGGGCGGGCGTCCCGCATGGCCGGGTGGACGCGCGTCCGGAGGTGTGCCGCGGCCCTGCTGGGCGCAACGGGGCTCCTCCGGTACGCTCGCCGCTGGCGCGTCGCGGCACGCGCCGTCACCGACGCCGCCGGCCGGGAGCGCGCCGCGCGAGACGCCAGCCGGTTCCGGACCTTCCAGGCCGGGCACGCCCACGTCTGGCCGGCCGCCCTGCACGCCGCGGCCACCCGCCGCGCGCTGGTCATCAGCAGCCGGTGCCCCTCCGTCGAGGCCGAGCTCGCCACGCTGACCGCGATTCGGCAGGCGGGGTTCGCCGTCACGGTGCTCCTTGAAGACGAAGCGCGGGGCCTCGCGCCGTTCTACGAACTGGGCGGCGCCGTCCGTGTACGGCTGTGGAGCGAGTTCCTGCCGGGCGCCGACTACAGCGCCCGCGCGCGGGCGCAGCTCGAGGGTGCGCTGTCGCTCGATGCCGTCATGGGCGTCACCCATGACGGGATCCGATGCGGACGCATTGCCGCGTGCACCGCGCTCCGGGACCTCCAGCTCGGCGTGCTCGACCCGGCGATCCGAGCAGACCGCGCCGCGCTGGTGCGCCGGCTGGCAGCGAGCCTCGCGGCGGTCGAGCAGGCGGGCGCGGTCCTCGACGCCACCGACCCGCACCTGGTGGTTACGGACCACGAGTACACCCCGAAGGGCGAGCTGTTTGAGGTCGCGCTGGCGCGCGGGCTGGACGTCGTGGCGTACGACAGCGCGCACCGCGCCGACGCGCTCGTCTTCAAGCGCTATCACGCCGGCAACCGCGATCGACACCTGACGACGCTCGCGCCGGACACCTGGGCAGGCCTGCGGCAGATGCCATGGTCGCCGGCCGATCACGACCGTGTCACGCACGAGATCGCCGCGTGCTACGCCCGTGGCGACTGGTATCTCGCCGGCCGCTCACGGTCAGGTCCCGATCCGGGCGACGTGCGCACCTTCCTCGACCTGCCGCGCCGGACGCCGGTGGCGGCCGTGTTTCCGCATGTCCTGTGGGACGCACCCGTGCTCTGGGGCGAGCCGTTGTTCGCCAGCTACCAGGAGTGGTTCGTGCGCACGATGCAGACGGCCTACGCCAACCCGCGCCTGACGTGGCTGGTGAAGTTGCACCCGTCGCACGTGTGGCGTGAGGCGGTCGGGCGCGAGCCTGAGGAAGTGCGCGTCCTGCGCGAGCGACTCGGCCCGAGGCCCCCGCACGTGCGTCTGATCCCGGCGGACACGCCCATCACCACGCAGGACCTGCTCCCGGCCGTCGACTACTGTCTGACCGTCCGCGGCACCGTGGGCGTCGAGGCCGCGCGACTCGGCATCCCCGTCCTGACCGCCGGCCGGGCGCGCTACACGCACCACGGCTTCACGGTGGATTCGCCGTCAGCCGGCGAATACCTGGACCGGCTGCGGCGGCTCGAAGACACACCGCCGCTTGATGCGTCGTCACGCGCGCTGGCCGAGCGCTTCGCGTACGGCGCGTTTCTGCTTCGGCCGTGGCGCATGACGAGCGTGGTGCCCGGCGCGGACGGCGTCTCCGTACGCGTCGCGGATCGACACGCGTGGTCGGCCGCGGACGACATCCGCAGCCTGGCTGACTGGTTCGCCTCGGCGCGCGAGGACTATCTCGCCGCCCCGATCCCGGTATGACCACGCCTCCGCGCGCGCCGGCCCTCAGTCTGATCCTGTGCTCCCGGAATGACGCGTACATGGGCGACTCCCGCTTCCGGCTGGAGACGACGCTCAACTACACGGCAGCGGCCGCGGCCGCGGTGGGCGCGGAGCACGACGTGGAACTGCTGGTGGCCGACTGGGGGAGCGTCGTGCCGCTGGCGGAGGCCGTGCGCCTCGGGCCGGCGGCGGCGCGGCTCACACGCTTCGTGACCATACCGCCGGACCTCGCGCGAGCCCGCCAGGGCAGCAGCCCCTTTCCCGAGGTGCTGGCGCTCAACGCCGCCGCGCGGCGGGCACGGGGCGAGTTCATCGGCCGGATCGATCAGGACACGTTGACCGGCTCCCGCTTCATCGGCACGTTCGTGGGCTGGGCACGCGGCACCACCGCGTTGCCGCCGGCGTTCACGAAGCCGCTGGCCGGCACGCTGCTCTTCTCGAATCGCCGCAGCATTCCCTACCGTCTGGCCGCACAGCTTCCGCCGCTCGGCCCGCTGACGCACTTTCTCCGCGAACGCGGCCAGGCCCTGGCCATCGAGACGGCCCGGGTGTTCTACACGTCCGATGTCGGCGTCTGGCTGGCCCACCGCGATCTGTGGCACGCCTGCGGCGGCTACGACGAGCGCATGATCTTCATGAACGAGATGGATCCCGACATGGTCCGCCGGCTCATGGCGCACCACCCGCTCGTCGACCTCGGTCCACTCGTGGGCTGGGACTTCTATCACCTCGACCACTATCACCCGCGCGGATCGCGGTCCTCGTCCACCCATCGCGAAGTGAACAGCACGCACGTCTACGAGCCGATGGGACTCCGGCCTTCGGGCGACGCGTGGGGCCTTGCCGGCGAGGACCTCGCGGTCCGGCAGGCGCCGGCGCGCGCGGAGGACCACGGCGACACGATGACCGGCCGGATTCGCTGGGCAGCCGCGCTGGCGCTCGCCGGTCTGCAGATCGCCAGCGATCGAGTCGTCTACCCGCTCGTGCCGCGGTGGCGGCGGCGGGCGCGCCTTGCGCGGGAAGGCATCACCGGCCGCCCGGTGACCGCGTGGCCGGGAATTCTCCGCGGGCTCTGGCGGTCGCGCGGCAAACGGGAACCGGCCGACGCGCTAGACTGACAACGCTCGTACCTCACTCATGCGAATTCTGGTGGCCGGCCTCGGCAGCGCCGGACAACGGCACGTGCGCAATCTGCGGACGATGTTCGGCGGCGACGTGGAGATACACGCCTACCGCGTCCGCGGGCGCACGCAGGTCCTCGGTGCGGACGGCACCATCCTGCCGGGCTCCGTGGAAGACGCGTATGGCATCACCGCGTTCACGTCGCTCGGCGACGCCCTGGCCGCGCGGCCGGACGCCGTGTTCGTCACGAACCCGACCGACCGGCACCTCCCCGTGGCGCTGGCCGCGGCACGCGCCGGCTGCCACCTCTTCATCGAGAAGCCGGTCTCGCACACGCTCGCCGGCCTGTCGGATCTCGCGGCTGCGGTCGCACGCCACGGCACGGTGTGCACCGTCGGCTACCAGCTCCGCCTGCACCCGGTGTTTCTCGCGCTCCGTGACCTGCTGGCGACGCGGTCCGTCGGCCGGGTGCTGTCGGCCCGGCTGGATTTCGGGGAGTACCTGCCCGCCTGGCACCCGTGGGAGGACTACCGCCAGATGTTTCACGGGCAGCGGGCGCACGGTGGCGGCGTCGTCCTCGAGCAGAGTCACGACCTCGACTACGCGCTCGCGCTCTTCGGGCCTGCGCGGCAGGTGGCGGGTGTCGGCGGGTGCTCCGGAGAGATCGAGGTCGACGCGGAAGACTGGGCGGACCTGCTGCTGACCTGCGGGGACGCCGACGCCCCGGTTCCGGTGCACCTGCACCAGGACATGCTGCGGCAGCCACAGACGCGGACGTGCGAGATCACCGGGACGACCGGTCGCATCGATGCGGACTTCGTGTCGGGCCAGGTGACCGTCACGCGGCCTTCGGGTGTCGTGGAGGCGCCGCACGTGCCGCTCGTCGAGCGCAATGCGCTCTTCGTCGAGGAACTCCGCCTCTTTTTCAGGGCGATCGCCGGCCGTGGTGGCCCCCTTGTCCCGCTCGAGGACGGCGTCGCCACGCTCCGCGTCGCGGTTGCCGCGCTGGACGCCATCAGCACCGGCGAGCCGGTCGCCGTCTAGCATGCCGCGTCCCGAGATTCTCGCGCTCATCCCCGCCCGCGGCGGGTCCAAGGGCATCCCGCGCAAGAACCTGCTGCCCGTCAACGGCCGGCCGCTCATCGCGTATCCGATCGACACCGCCCTCCAGTCGCAGCTCATCACGCGCACGGTGGTCTCGACCGATGACGACGAGATCGCCGCGGTGAGCCGCAGTTGCGGTGCGGACGTGCCGTTCATGCGGCCCGCGCAGTACGCGACCGACACAGCCACGGATCTCGACGTGTTCCGCCACGCACTGACGTGGCTCCGTGAGCACGAGGGCTACACCTGCGACCTGGTGGTGCATCTGCGCGCGACAGTCCCGGTCCGTCGGCCGGAGGTCGTCGACGATGCCATCAGCCGGCTGCTGGCGCGGCCGGACGCGCACGCCCTGCGCTCCGTCAGCCGGCCGCACCAGAGCCCGTTCAAGATGTGGCGCCCCGCGGGGGAGTTCATCGAACCGCTCGTCCCGGTTCCCGGGCTCCCGGAATCACACAGCCAGCCGCGCCAGGCCCTGCCTGAGGTCTACTGGCAGAGCTCCTACGTGGACATCGTGCGCCCGCAGGTCGTGCTGGAGCTGGGAATGATCGCGGGGCACCGCGTGCTGCCGTTCGTCGTCGAGGACCCGTCGCCCGACCTGGACTACCTCGAGGACGTTCCCGCGCTCGAAGCCGCGCTCGCCGCGCTGGCCCGCGGCGACTGGCCACCACGACGCCGCGGCGACCGGCACCCGGGCTGACGATGCCGCAACCCGGTGTGCTCATCCTGCTCTATCACCGCGTGGCGGACCCCGGCGCCGATCCGCAACGGCTGGCGGTGCACCCGGACCGCTTCGTTCGTCATCTCGACGTCATCCGCCGCACGGCCGACGTGCTCAGCCTCGCCGAGGTGCAGGCCGCGCGCGAAGAGGGGCGGCTGCCCCGGCGCGGCATCGCCGTGACCTTCGACGACGGCTATGCCGACAACGCCGCGACCGCCGCGCCGCTGCTCCGCCAGGCCGGCGTCCCGGCGACGTTCTTCGTGACGTCGTCCTCGGTGAACGGTGCGCGCGAGTTCTGGTGGGACGAGCTCGAGCAGTGGTTGCTGTGTCCGGGTGTCCTGCCCGCGACGCTGCGGCTCAGCGTCGGCGGGTCGACGTGGACCGCCGCGCTGGGTGCTTCGGCGACCTGGTCCGGCCAGGACGCCATCGAGCATCGGGGCTGGACGGTCGACGACCCGGATCCGACACCGCGACACACGGCGTACCGCCGGCTCTGCACGGCGCTGAAGCCGTTATCCGGACCGCAACGCCACCGCGCGCTCGACGGCCTGGCCGCGCAGGCCGGCCGCGCACCATTCGTGCGCGACACGCACCGCACGCTGACGACGCTGCAGCTCGCCACGCTCGCCACCGGACACGGCCTCACCGTCGGCTCGCACACCGTGACGCATCCGTCACTCGGCGCGCTGCGCATCGCGGAGCAGCGCCAGGAACTGCAGGACAGCCGCACCGCGCTGGCAGCGCTCACGGGACAGGCGGTGACGCACCTCGCCTATCCGTTCGGCGGTCGCGGCGACCAGACCTGGCGGACCAGACGCGCGGCACGGGCCGCCGGCTACACCGCGGCCTGCATCAACGAACCCGGGCTGGTGCGGAGGCGGACTCACCCGCTCCGTCTGCCCCGTGTCCTGGTACGCGACTGGGATGGACCGGCGTTCGCCGAGCGGCTGGAGCGATGGCTGCATGCCTGAGCGTCTGCTCGCTCCTCTGTGGCAGCGTCTGCGGCAGACGCTCGTGCGGAGGCGTACCGTCAGCGGCCTCGACGCACATCCGTGGCGGACGCCCGGCCCCGTGAGCCGCACATTCGGCCTCGATCGCGGCACACCGATCGACCGCGCCTATATCGATCGCTTTCTCGCCGCACACGCGAGCGACATCCACGGCGCCGTGCTCGAAGTCGGGGACGCGACGTACACGAACCGCTTCGGCCGTGGCGTCACGCGCAGTGACGTCGTGCATCACGCGCACGACGCACCAGCCGGCGCCATCGTCGCGGACCTGGCGGACGCGCCGGCGCTGGCCACCTGCGCGTACCAGTGCGTCATCGCCACGCAGACGCTGCAGCACATTCCCGATGCCGCCCGCGCCGTCGCCACCATCCGCCGCATCCTCGCACCTGGCGGCGTCGCGCTGATCACGGTCCCGGGGATCGGGCAGGTCAGCCGCTTCGACGCCGACCGCTGGGGTGACTACTGGCGCTTCACCTCACAGGGACTCCGCCATCTGCTCGCGACCTCGTTCCCGTCCGCCCAGATCGACGTCCGCGCCTACGGCAGCGCATGGACGGCCGTCGCCGCGCTGCAGGGCGTCGCAGCGGAGGAACTGCAGCCGGACGAGCTCGAGTGGCGCGACGCTGACTACGAAGTCATCGTCGCCGCGCGGATCGTCACGTGAGCGGATCGTCGCCGGCGCTGCGCGTGCTGCACGTGACCGCCAGCGACGGCGGTGGTGGCGCGGACGGTGTGGCCGCGCGGCTCGCGGCGGGGCTGCGCGGACGGGGCCACGACGCGTGGCTGGCGGTCGGTCATCGTTCAACATCGTCCGGCCACGTGCTGGCCATCCCGCATGACGACGCACCGGCCTGGCGCTGGAGCGGCTACACGCTGGCGTACGACGGCCTGCGCCGGCTCGCCTCCGCGCACCCGGGACACGGCGCGGGCCGGCTCGCGCGTCTGCTCAGGCGTGCCACGCATCCGGAGGCCGCGCGTGCCTGGTGGACCGGACTCGAAGACTTCGACTTCCCGGGCACGGCGCGCCTGCCGGACCTCCCACCGTCACCGCCGCAGATCGTGCACGCGCACAACCTGCACGGCGGCTACTTCGATCTGCGGCAGCTCGGCGCGCTGAGCGCGCGGCTGCCGGTCTGCCTGACGCTGCACGATGCGTGGCTGCTGAGCGGGCACTGCGCCCACGCGTTCGACTGCGACCGCTGGCAGACGGGATGCGGTCACTGCCCGGACCTCACGATCGAGCCGGCGATCCGCCGCGACCGCACGGCGGAGAACTGGCGGCGCAAGCAGGCAGTCTTCGCGGCGAGCCGCGTGCATATTGCGACGCCGAGCCAGTGGCTGATGGACCGCGTGCATCGGTCGCTGCTGGCGCCCGCTGTCGCGACGGCACGGGTCATCCCGAACGGCGTCGACACGAACGTCTTCGCTCCGGGCGACCGTGTGGCCGCGCGGTCGACCTTCGCGCTGCCGGCCGATGCCGCCGTCGTCATGGTCACCACCGGTGACCCCGGCGCTCCGTGGCGGGACGGGCCACTGCTGACCGACGCGCTGGACCGCATCGTGGCCGCGCTCCCCGGTCGGCAGTTGCGGTTCCTCGCGGCGGGCCGGGGCGCGCTGAGCGCGCAGGCGCTGCCGGCACAGGTCGCGGCGCGGGTCGTCCGGACGGGGCATCTGTCGCAGGACGGCATGCGGGCGGCGTATCAGGCCGCCGACGTCTACGTGCATGCAGCCCGGGTGGATACGTTTCCCACCACCGTGCTCGAAGCCCTCGCCTGCGGCGTTCCCGTCGTCGCCACGCGCGTCGGCGGGATCCCGGAACAGATCCGCGCGGTGCCGCTGGCGGCCGTCGCCGCCGGCCATGCGACCGGGGACGTTGACGGAACCGGTGTCCTGGTCGATCCGGGCGATGCCGCGGGAATGGCGGAAGCCGTCCGCGGCCTGCTGACGTCGGCCGCGTTGCGCGCCGGGCTCGGGGCCCGCGCCTCGAGCGACGTCGCGGCGCGCTTCTCGCTGGACGCCCAGGTTCGCGCCTGCGAGGACTGGTACTGCGCGATACTGTCACGTCGGAATGCCGCCTGAGCCGTTCGCGTCCACCCTCTGGCCTCTGACGCCGGGTACGTTCGTCGCGCCACCAGCCGTGCGCGGCGAACGCGCGCGTCTGAGCCTCGTGATGCCGTCACGCAATCACGGCACGTTCATCGAGGCGGCGATCCGCTCGGTGCTGCTGCAGGCGCATCCCGCGGTGGAACTGATCGTCATGGACGCGGCCTCCACGGACGCCACACCGGCGGTCCTCGAGCAGTACCGGCCGTGGCTCGCACACGTCACGTCCGAGCGGGACGCGGGCCCCGCCGACGCGCTGAACAAAGGCTTCGCGCACGCCAGCGGAGAGCTGCTCGGGTTCCTCAACGCGGACGACTTCCTGCTGCCAGGGTCGCTCGACACCGTCATCCGCTGGTTCGACGCGCACCCGGAGACCGACGTCGTGTCGGGGCACGGCTACATGGCGCGACCGTCGGGCGAGCTGGGCCCGGCCGTCGTCAGTGACCGATGGGATCGGGAGCGCTTCGTCCGCGGCACGTGCATCCTGTTCCAGCCGGCGACGTTCTTCCGGCGCCGGCCGTTCGACCGCGTCGGCGGGTTCTCCGCACGGCGGCAGCAGACGTGGGACATGGAGCTCTGGGCGAACCTGGCGGAATCCGGCGCC
>CAYNUO010000003.1:18100-39390 GCA_964400405.1 uncultured Bifidobacteriaceae bacterium
GTCGGGTTACGCGGCATCCGGACCGCACGCCGCGTGGAGGCGTGGGCGGAGGAGGCCCGGGCCGCCGCGTTGCACGACGGGACGCGGCCGCCAGGCGCGCCGCCGCAGCGTGCCCTGCGCATCCTCACCGACACGACGTTCCAGCAGGCGCTGCCGTGGCTCGGTATCAGCACGGCGCTGGCCCGCGCCCTGACGCTGCGGGGCCACGACGTCACCGGGCTCCGCTGCGACGGACGCCTCGCGCAGTGCGAACACACGCTCGGACGCCAGGCGCAACCGTCCTGTGCGCGCTGCAGCGGCAGCATGCGGGCCGCCGAGGACGCCGTCGGCGTGCACGCGATCGGGTCGGGGACACTGCTGACGCGGGCAGACCACGGGCACGCGGAACGGCTGATTGCGGATGCCGCGGCTGCGCCCCTCGCCGGCCTCGTCGTTGACGGCATTCCGCTGGGACGACTGGCGGCGCGCGAGCTGCAACGGTTCGCACGGGGCGCCGTGCCTGAGCCCGATGCCGACCCGGCATTCCGACCCTGGGTCGTGACCGCGCAGCTGCTCAGCACGCTGATGGACCGCGCCCTCGAGACGGTCCAGCCCGACCTCGTGTTCGCGACCAGCGGCCGCATTCTGCCCGCGGCGCTGCTGGTCGCGCGCGCGCGACAGCGGCGGATCCGCGTCGTGACGTGGGATACGGAACCGACCCACCCGGACGCGCTCGTGTTCAGCCATGACGGTGAAGCCGCCGTCGTGCCGCTCGACGACAGCTGGGAGGACGCGCGGCGGCAGCCGCTCACCGACGCGCAGCGCGAGGACCTGCGGGCATTCGCGGCGCAGTGGGCGTCGGCGCACCATCCGGTGCGCGGCCAGGTGCCGGCCGGGCTCCGCGGAGACGCGCCTCTCGTCGTCGCCTTCTCGAACTCGGCCTGGGACATGGCCGCGGTCGACCGCGACGTGGCGTTCGCCAGCATGTTCGACTGGCTCGACGCCGTCGTGGATGCGGCCCGCCGCCACCCGGGTGTGGACGTCGTCATCCGCGCGCACCCCGCCGAGCGGAAGGGCACGCCGGACCTGTGGTCGCGGACGCCCGTGCCGGCCACGCTGCGCGCGCGCCATACCACGCTGCCGCCCAACCTGCATCTGGTCGCCGCCACCGATCCCGTCGACACGTACGCGCTGCTCGCGCGCGCGACGGTGGCGATGGTCTATTCATCGCGCATCGGGCTCGAGGCGGCGCTCGGCGGCCTGCGTCCCTGGATTGCCGGCGCGACGACGTTTCGCGGAAAGGGTTTCTCGCGCGATCTGGCCGGCGCGGGCGATGTGGACGCCGCGTTCGGCGTCGCCGCGCGTGACGCGCTGACGCCGGCCGAGCAGACGCTGGCTGAACGGTTCGCCTATCTGTGGTGGTTTCGCGGGCTGGTGAGGATTCCGTGGCTCTGCGACGGCCCGCGCGTGATGCCGGTGCCGGAGCCCGCCCGCCTTGCGCCGGGAGGCGACCCCGTCGTCGACCGCCTGTGCGAGGCGATCGTGACGGGGACGCCGTTCACCGACCTCTAGCTAGTAACTCTGCTTCCGCACGGCCTTGAACGCCGTGAGATTGCCCATCAGGTCGAGCGTGCCCTCGATCACGGTTCCGGTGGCGTCGAGCTTGCCGCGGTGCAGGAGTGTCAGCGACACCGGTTGCGAGATGGCGAAGCCGAAGCTGATGTCGTCGCCTTCGAGCTTGCCGTTCGCCGGCAGGTTTGCGAACGGCCCGGGGCCATTGCAGGTGCCATCCAGCTTCGCGCCTCCCTGCTTGAACGTGCACACCAGCGTGATGGCATTGCCCATCATGTTGGTCGACACGCTCCACTCGCCAGCCACCTGGCGCGCGTTCTCGACCGGCTTGGCGACGGCGACGACGACCGGGCGTGCCGGCGCCGTCCTGCCGAGGGCCACGGTGGTGAGCACGGCGTCCGGCCCGGGCTGGACGAGCGGTGCACTCACACGCACGGGCGTGCCTGCCTTCGCCGACCCGAGTGTGGCGGCCATGGCGACCGGAACCCTCGTGGTGAAGGTCAGCGCCCGTCCAGGCGCGTCGACGCTGACCAGCGTCGCGCGGACGAGGTACCCGCTCTCGGCCACCATCGCCTTCTCGGCGGTCACCGATCGCACGGCGTCCGCTTCGCCCTTGAACGCCGTCCAGCCGAGGACCACGCGCTCGCCGGCCTTCAGATGTGACGCGCGGCCGGTCACGTGGGGCTCGACCCGGGCCTTCGCTGTCAGCGTGCGGCTGCCGGCGTCGAACGAGACGACCTCGGCGTACCAGTTGAAGGACGTCGGTGCAGCTTTCACCGCAGACGCGGCAGCTGCCTTTGCCGCCGGTGCGGGCGCGGGCGCCGCTGGAGTTGTCTGCGCGGACACGAGGGCCGGCAGCCCCAGCGCCAGCGTGATGGCCGCAAGGCCCGTACGAACGGTCGTGGTCATGGTCTGATTCCTCATCCGACTACTGCCTGCCCTGTGCGGCGGGATTCCCGCCCCCGGCGCCGAGGTCGCCGTTGCCCGTGTACTTGTGCACGGGCACCTCCAGTCCCTTGGCCCGCATGGCCTTCTCGATGATCTCGGCCAGCTCGGGCTGCACGTGGAACGTCACGCCGAGTCCTGACCCGCGGGCGTGCTCAAGCGCCGTCTCCCCGCCTGGACCCTTCACATCGAGCGGGACGTTCTGCGCGATGAGCCACTCGACGAGGCCTTTGCCGCCCCTGATCACGGCACCGTGCAGCGCCGTGGCGCCGTCCCAACCGCCCCCGGCACCGCCGCCACCACCGCCGCGCCGGTTGTCCCCGCCGCCGCTGAGCCGCGCGATCGCATTGACGTCGTTGCCAAGGCTGGCGAGCAGCTTGACCGCTTCGAGCGCTTCCTCGGGCGTTCCCGGCGACTCACCGATCGCGTAACCGACACCCGCCGCGGCGAGCAGCGGCGTCACGTTCTGCGTGGTGCCGATCTTGGGGTCCGCGCCGTTCTCGAGCATGAACTTCATGAACTCGAGGTCGCAGTTCTTCGAGGCGATGTAGAACGGCGTGGCGCCCTGCCAGCTGATCGACTGGAAGTAGCCGACAGCCATGTGCGTCGGGTTGTAGTTCGGGTTCTTGTAGTCGAGACGGTCGTTGACCTTGGCCCCCATGGCGATCAGCTTCTTCGCCAGATCGATCGAATCGATCTTTCCGGTGGCCTTGCGCGGCATCCAGGGCGACAGCCCGCGGTTCTCGGCGCGTCGCATGTAGGCGACCAGGTGCAGCGGACGGCCGCGCGGGTCGTTCGTGTTGGCGTCGGCGCCGCGGTCGAGCAGGGCGGCCGCCAGTTCCCAGTGCGCGTTGATGAGGGCCAGGCCGAGATGGGTCGTACCGTCGGGCGCGAGCGCCTTCAGGTTCGCGCCGAGGTCGAGCAGCGCCAGCGTGGTCGGGATGTGGCCGGCGCGAATCGCGAACATCAGCGGCGTGATGCCCGTCGACGACTTCGCCTCGAGGTCGGCGCCGACCTCGACCAGCACGCGGGCCGCGTCGGGATGCCCCTCAGCCGCCGCCCACATCAGCGCGGTCTGCCCGCGGACGCCGTCCTTCGCGTTCGGGTCGGCACCGTAGGCCAGCAGCCGCTGCACGACGCCGGGCGATCCGGACATTGCCGCATTCATCAGCACCGTCTCGCCCGACTCGCCGCGTGTCGTCTCCGCGTCCGCGCCGGCGCGAAGCAGCGCCTCGACCGAGGCGTTGTCGCCATTGGTGGCGGCGAGCCAGAGCGGCGCGACGCCGTAGCGGTTCTTCAGGTTGACGTTCGCGCGCGCGCGAATCAGGGCCTTCACCAGATCCGCCTGCCCATGCTGGACGGCCCAGTGCAGCGCCGTCGTGCCGTCGTGCTCCGTGGCATTGACGTTGACGCCGGGCGTCGCCAGCGCCGCCCGCACGGCCGCGGCGTCACCTGCCTTCGCCGCCTGCACGAGCGGGGACGGCGCGGAGTCGGCGGCGAACGCGGGTGCCTGGCCCGACAACAGGATGGCGGCGGCCGCTACGGCAGTACGGAAATATCGAATCATGGTTCTGGTCCTCATGGCGTGGCCTTCTTCTCAGGGATGGCACCACCCTGTTCAGTGAAGAAGTCGTACGTGTGCTCGGGAATCGGAAGACCCTTGGCGCGCATCGCCTTCTCGATAATCTCCGCGAGCTCCGGTTGCACCGAATAGTTGATGCCCAGCGTGGAGCCTCGGGCAAGATCCAGGGCCGTGCGGTCGCCCGCCGCCTTCGCGCCGAGCGGGACGTCGTGGGCGATCAGCCACTCGACCAGCCCCCGCGCCGCGCGGATGACCGCGCCATGCAGCGCGCCGGCGCCGTCCCAGCCGCCACCCATGCCGCCGAAGCCGGAGCCCTTGGACAGCTTCGCGACGGCGTTGATGTCGTTGCCGGCGGCGGCGAGCACCTTGACGGCGTCCAGGCACTGCTCCGGCGTGCCGGGAGCTTCCCCCTTCGCGTAGCCGACACCGGCAGCGGCCAGCAGCGGTGTGACGCCCTGCTCGTTGTTGATGGACGGGTCGGCACCATTGGCGAGGAGGTACTGCATGAACTCCACGTCGCAGCCCTTCGAGGCGATGAAGAGGGGCGTCACGCCGTTCCAGCTGATCATCGTGAAGTAGGCCAGCGCCATGTGCGTCGGCGCCGACATCCCGTTCTTGTAGCGGGTGCGGTCGTTGACCGCCGCCCCTTTGGCAATCAGGCGCCTGGCGAGCTCCATCGAATCGATCCGGCCGGTGGGACGCCGGGGCAGCCACGCCGAGAGCCCCCGATTGTTCGCCGTGCGCATGTGCGCCACCAGATGCAGCGGACGGCCCCGCGGGTCGTTCGTGGCCGGGTCGGCGCCGCGATCGAGCAAGGCCGCCGCCAGCTCCCAGTGGGCGTTGATGATCGCAAGGCCGAGGCTGGACGTGCCGTCCGGACCGACCGCGTTCAGGTCCGCGCCGAGGTCGAGCAGGGCCAATGTCGTCGAGAGGTGCCCGCCGCGAATCGCGAACATCAGCGGGGTGATGCCGGTCGAGGATTTCGCCTCGATGTCGCCACCGGCCTCCGCCAGCACGACCACCGCGTCCCGATGGCCTTCCGCGGCTGCCCACATCAGCGCCGTCTGCCCGCGGAACTCATCTTTGGTGTTCGGGTCGGCACCGTAGGCGAGCAACCGCTGCACGACGCCGGCCGAGCCGGACATCGCGGCGATCATCAACGCGGTTTCCCCTGAAGGTCCCCGGGTGGACTGAACGTCCGCACCGGCCCGGAGCAGGATCTCCACGCACGCGTTGTCACCATTGGTGGCCGCGAGCCACAGCGGAGCGACGCCGTACCGGTTCCGGCGATTGACGTCGGCATGGGCGCGAATCAGCGCCCTGACCAGGTCCGCTTGGCCGTTCTGGACAGCCCAATGCAGCGCGGAGGTCCCATCCTGCTCTGTGGCGTTGACGTCGATCCCGGGCTTCGCGAGGAGGGAGCGCACGGTGACGACATCACCCGCCTTCGCGGCGCTGACGAGCGAGTCGACCTCGACGCCCGCTGCGTGCACCGGCCTGCCCGGCGACACGAGCAGGGCGACCAGTCCGATCCGGCCTGCGCGGGCCATCCATCGGCCCCACACACGAGAGGTTTCCACCAAGCGCGCCAAGTCTCCTTGAATCAGCCTTGAACTTTGTTAAGATAACGCGTCCCGTCCGATTGCGCCAGTGGCATGACGGGAAAGCGGAGAGCGACGTGAGAAAGGTGACCAGTATGAACGTGCCGGTCCTTGGTGTGATGACGCTGGCGGCCTTGGCCGCCCTGGCGACCCCGTCCGGCGCGCAGACCGCACCTGCGGCAGCGACGGTCGATACGAAGGCAACAGTCGACAAGTACTGCGTGAACTGTCACAACGACCGCCGGAAGACAGGCGGCCTGTCGCTGCAGTCCGTGGATCTCAAGGACACGCACGCCAACGGCGAGGTCCTCGAGAAGCTCGTCCGCAAGCTGCGCGGCGGCGTGATGCCGCCGGTGGGCTCGCCGCGTCCGGAACCGGCTGCCTACGCCGCGTTCCGCCAGGCCATCGAGCGGCAGCTCGACCAGGCGGCGGCGCAGAGTCCGAACCCGGGCCGCACGGAAGGCATGCATCGCCTCAACCGGGCGGAGTATGCGAACGTCATCCGCGACCTGCTGCACCTGGAGGGGCTCAACTACTCGACGCTCCTGCCCGGCGACGACGCCAGCTACGGCTTCGACAACATCGCGGGCGTGCTCGGCATGTCGCCGACGCACCTCGATCAGTATCTGAACGCCGCGCGCACGGTCAGCCGCGCGGCCGTCGGCGACGTCACCCTCCCGCCCAGCGGCGAGACGATCATCCTGCGGCCGGACCTCTCGCAGGACAACCGCCTCGAGGACATGCCGTTCGGCACGCGCGGCGGTCAGAAGCTGCGGCGCTACTTCCCGGTCAACGGTGACTACATCATCCGGTTCCAGGCCTTCACCGGCGTCGGCCTCTCGGAAGAAGAACCCAACTTCATCGAGCTGACAGTCGACGGCGAGCGCGTGTTCTACGAGCAGATGAAGCAGAAGCCGATCCGCCACACGATGACGGGCGCCGACATCCAGGCCAATACGGACTGGGAAGTCCGCGTGCCGGTCAAGGCCGGGCTGCGCGAGATCAGCGTCACCTTCGTGCAGACCACCTCGGGCCAGCTCGAGGATCTGCTGCAGCCCTTCCTGCGGCCCCCCGGCGTGTCGTCGTTCCGTCTGACGCGCATGGGCGGCTACTCCGGTCCGTACATCGGCCAGATGTCCTTCACCGGTCCGTTCGGAACGACGACCGTCGGCGACACGCCGAGCCGCCGCCGGATCTTCTCGTGCCGCCCGGCCAGCGCCGCCGCCGAGGAACCCTGCGCGCGCACGATTCTCTCGACGATCGCCCGGCGCGCCTACCGGCGTCCGGTCGCCGCCGCCGACGTCGACGCGCTGATGACGTTCTACGCGAAGGGCCGCCAGAGCGGGAGCTTCGAGACCGGCGTGCAGGTGGCCCTTGAGCGCCTCCTCGCGAGCCCGGACTTCCTCTTCCGTATCGAAGAGGATCGCAAGCCCGCCGCGGGGCAGCGCGCCTACAAGGTGGGCAACGTCGAGCTCGCCTCGCGCCTGTCGTTCTTCCTGTGGAGCAGCATGCCGGACGACGAACTGCTCGACGTCGCGCAGAAGGGCCTGCTGAGCGACCCGCAGGTACTGCAGCGGCAGACGCTGCGGATGCTCAAGGACCCGAAGGCCGCGGCACTCATCAACAACTTCGCGGGCCAGTGGCTCCGCCTGCGCAACATGCCGGGCATCGACCGGAACGCGCAGATGTTCCCCGACTTCGACGACAACCTGCGGCAGGCGATGCGGCGCGAGACGGAGCTGCTGTTCGACACCGTCATCCGTGAAGACCGCAACATCGTCGACCTGCTCACCGCGAACTTCACGTTCGTCA
The DNA here is from genome assembly GCA_964400405.1 of uncultured Bifidobacteriaceae bacterium. Classification (GTDB taxonomy): domain Bacteria; phylum Acidobacteriota; class Vicinamibacteria; order Vicinamibacterales; family UBA2999; genus CANKJK01. Next base: position 25,592 of record CAYNUO010000003.1, read on the forward strand.
ACGAACGCCTCGCGCGGCACTACGGCATCACCGGCATCTACGGCAGCCACTTCCGCCGCGTCCCGGTCGCCGACCAGAATCGCCTCGGCCTGCTCGGCCACGCGAGCATTCTGACGGTGACGTCGCAGTCCAACCGCACCTCGCCCGTGACGCGCGGCAAGTGGGTGCTGGAAAACCTGCTTGGCGTGCCGCCGCCGGCCCCGCCGGCCAACGTGCCCGCGCTGGAGGCCACGGAAGCCAAGGGCACGCTGCGGCAGCGCATGGAGACGCACCGGAAGAACCCGGTCTGCGCGTCCTGCCACCAGCTGATGGACCCGCTCGGCTTCGCGATGGAGAACTTCGACCCGCTCGGTCAGTGGAGGACCGAGGACGAGGGTCACCCGGTCGACACGGCCGGCACGATGCCGGACGGCAGCAAGTTCGACGGCGTCGCCGGGCTGCGCACGGCGCTCCTGTCCAAGTCGGACGTGTTCGTCGAGACGTTCATCGAGAAGCTGCTGACCTACGCCCTCGGACGCGGCGTGGAGTACTACGACGCGCCGACGGTGCGGCAGATTGCGCGGAACGCGGCGAAGACGAACAACCGGTTCTCGCGGATCATCCTCGGTGTCGTGACAAGCACGCCGTTCCAGATGCGGTCACTGCAGGCCACGCCGGCACAGGCTGCCGGCACGTCAGCGCAGCTTCAGCCGCGGGCGACGGACGCCCGCGCGAACTAGGAGATTCGACATGTTCGTATCCAAGCTCGCCCTCCCCCGGCGCACGTTCCTTCGCGGGGCCGGCACGGCACTGGCCCTGCCGTTGCTCGACGCCATGGTGCCGGCGCTCTCGCCGATCGCGAAGACCGCGGCGGCTCCGGTCGTCCGGATGGGCTTCATCTATCGACCCAACGGGTACATCCGGCAGTTCTGGACGCCCGACACGACCGGCGCCAACCCGGTGTTCAAGCGCTCCCTCGCGGCGCTCGAGCCCTTCCGGAACCGGACGCTGATCGTCTCCGGCCTGGCGAATCTGGAAGCTGAAGCCAAGGGCTCCTCGCCCGGTCCGCACTCCCGCAGCAGCGCCGCGTGGATGACCGGCACGCACGCGAAGCAGACGGAGGGCGCGGACGTCCAGGCCGGCATCAGCGCGGACCAGGTGGCGGCGCGGGTCCTGGGCCGGTCGACCGTGCTCCCCTCGCTGGAACTCGCCATCGAGCAGAACGAGCAGATGGTGGGCAACTGCGAGGCCGGCTACAGCTGCCTGTACCAGAACACGATCTCGTGGCGCACGCCGACCACCCCGCTGCCCATGGAGACGCATCCGCGCGTCGTGTTCCAGCGCCTCTTCGGCGACGGCGGCACGGCCGCGGAACAGCGCCGTCAGCTCGCCACGAGCGGCAGCATCCTGGATGCCGTCACGGATCGGCTGAACGAGCTCACGCGCAAATTGGGCGCGTCCGACCGGGCGCGGCTCGAGCAGTACACGGAGTCGGTGCGTGAAATTGAAACGCGGATCGACAAGGCGGAGAAGCGCACCGCCGACGCGGCCGTCGAGATTCCCGACCGCCCGAGCGACATTCCCGGCGCGTTCGAGGATCACGTCAAGCTGATGTTCGACCTTCAGGCGGCCGCATTCCAGGCCGACATCACGCGCGTCATCGCGTTCCAGCTGGCCCGAGAGCTCAGCCCGCGCACCTATCCCCAGATCGGCGTCAACGGGCAGCACCACGCCACGTCGCACCACGGCAACGCCGTCGGCAAGATCAACGACGTCGCCAAGATCGACGCGTACCACATCGAGCTCGTCTCCTACTACCTCCGGAAGCTGCAGAGCCTCAAGGAGGGCGACGGCAACCTGCTCGACAACTCGATCGTCCTGCTGGGCGGCGGCCTCGGCAATCCCAACGAGCACGCCGTGATCGACCTGTCGAACATCGTCTTCGGCGGCGGCGCCGGCAAGCTCAAGAGCAACCGGCACGTGTCCTACAAGGTCGAGGACTACGTGCCCGAGTCGAACCTCATCGTCACGCTGCTCGATCGCGCGGGCGTGCCGATCGACAAGCTCGGCGACAGCACCGGCCAGCTCAAGGAAATCGACGTCTAGTCCGCCTCGTCCGCTCGATACCTGGGCCGGCTGGTGCGTGCGCACCGCCGGCCCTTCGTTCGTACGGCGCGTCTGACGCGTTGACAGCCGCCGGCACCCCGCGGGCCGTTGCGCCGATGCGACGGCTGGTCTATCGTCGCGCCATGCCACAGGCACGCCGTTTCGCCACGCTGGCCGCCGTCGCGGCCGTCACCAGCCTCCTTGCCCTTCCGTCGCTGCGCGCCGCAGACCGGACCGTCTGGGACGGCGTCTACACGGAGGCCCAGGCGGGGCGCGGCAAGGTCGCGTACGAGAAGGGATGCCAGTCCTGCCACGCGGCGGCCGGCGGCGGCGGGTTCGGCATCACCTACAGCGGCACGGCGCTCAAAGGTCAGCGGTTCGTCCAGACGTGGGAGGACGACCTCCTCGGCCTGGTCGCGTACGCCATGAGCCCGCCCCCCGGGAGCACGCTCTCGCAGAAGGAACAGCGGCACGGCGACAGCGACGCCCCTCGCGGCGCGAAGGATCCCCTGACCCCCGGCGACTACATCGACGTGATGGCGTATCTGTTCCAGTTGAACGGATTCCCCACCGGCATGGCGGAGCTGACCACCGCGAACATGGCGTCCATCCAGCTTCGGGAGAAGGAGCCGCAGCCGCTGCCCAACTTCTCGCTGGCCCGTTCGGTGGGGTGCCTGACGCGGCAGGCTGACAAGTCCTGGGCGCTGACCACGGCAACGCCGCCGCGGCGGTCGCGTGACGGGGAGCCTTCCAAGCCTTCGGAGCTCAAGGCGCTCGAGCCGAGGCCCGCCGGCGGAGCCACCATCGCCCTGATGGACATCTATCCGGACCCGGACACCGTCGTCACGCCCGAGGAGCACGCGGGCCACAAGGTCCAGGCCAAGGGCATCTACATGAAGGATGACAAGGGCGTGCGGATCAACGTGAACGTCCTGGAGCTCGTCAGTCCCACCTGCCGGTAGGCCCGATCAAGCGGGGCATCCGAACGCGCTCAGAATCGCCAGCTCGTGCCGACGTGGACCAGGCGGGGATGCCCCGGAAGAATGCCGCGGACCCGGTCCACGATGAACGTCCGGTCGGCCAGGTTCTTGACCGCGAGGAAGACCGACCCGCCCCGTGGCAGGCGCCAGGACGCAGCGGCGTTCCAGTAGGTGTACTGCGCGATGATGCCCCGCTGCCCGTCCGCCGACGGCGCCACCGAGTTGAGGTCATCGGAGAACTGCTCGCCCAGGAACTGCCCCTCGACCTGAAGGTCGAGACCGGTCGCGTGGCGGTATCCCACTGAGAACGTGCCACTGTGCTCGGCCGCGTAGGGGAGACGGTTCCCCGCCACTGACACGGTCCCGAATCCGGCAACGCTGCTCGTGCGGACGCCGTCAAAGCGCGCCACCGGGAGCCACGTGTAGGCCAGCCGGGAGTAGACGCCGTGACGGCTCTTCGCGATGTCGCGCCACGTCAGATCCGCCCCGGCCTCGACACCCTGCTGCAGCGTCTGGCCGCCGTTGGTCAGCGTGGCGCCTACGCCGCCCGCGAGGCTCGCCGGCACGATCTGGTTCTGATAGTCCATCCGGAAGAAGGTCACGTCGAGCGCGAGCAGCTGGGCGGCCCGCGTGCGGCCGCCGACCTCGTAGTTCCAGCTCCGCTCGGGCTCGAGGTCGACGACGCCTCCGGTGGCGTTGTTGATGATGTCCTCGGCCCGGGGGGGCGCGAAGCCCTTGTGGACCCCGCCGAACAACGTGGAGTCGGTGTTGACGCCGTACGACACGCCGAAGCCGGGCACCACTTCGGTCAGCTGCGTCTTACCCGACACGCTGACGAGCCGGTTGGTCCGGCGATAGGCAATCCGCTCAACCCGCACACCCGGCGTCACCGTCCAGGCCCCGGCCATCGCGCGGTGCTGGACGAAGGTGGAGACGGCGTCCGTCGTCCGCAGGTTGTGTTCGACCAGCGACCCGGTGCGCGCGAGCGGCGACGCCCCGTTCACCTGGCGGCGGTTCTGATCCTCGGTGTGGAGACGGAACCCGAAGTCGGTCTCCTGCGGTACGCCGGCCGAAAAGCCGACCCGCGCGCGTGCCTCGCCGCCGAGGTGCCAGTAGCGACGGAGCCGGCCCTCATTCCCGCACGTAGTCGACAGGTTAGCCATGCCGCCGCAGGCAGGGTCGGCCGAGTCATTGGGCCGCTGAGCGGAGTTGCTCGACTGCCGCCACCAGTCGCGCGCGAAGTGCGAGGCGTAGACGGTGCCGGTGAGTGCAACGCGGGAGAACAGGAGCGCGCGGTACGAACCCGAGAGACCGGCCCGAGCGCCGTCGAATCCGTCGTCGGCGAACGGATTCTGCCGGGGTGCGGCGGCGTACTCAGCTTCGCGGAGGCCGCTGTAGGTGACCTGCGAATCCTCCTTGTAGAAGGACCCCTTGAGCGTCAGATGCCGCGTGCTGCTGAGCGAACGCGAGACTTTGAGCATGGCATCCGTCAGGTCGCTGTGCACGTTGTCACGCGCGCCGTCGCCCTTCTTCTGCACCGCCTGCGCGAACACGCCGGTCCGACCCACCGTCGCCCCGACCGAGCCTACAAGGTTGAGATAGGCGCGGTTCCCTCCGCTCACCGCCACCGTGCCCGATGGCTCCGCGGGCGCTTCCGGCGTGATGTAGTTGACGACGCCGCCGAGAGTCACCGGCCCCTGGACGATCTGGCTGGACCCCTTCAGCACCTCAACCCGGTCGAACCGTTCGATGGGCGGGTGGTAGTAGCTGGCGTTGTCGCCGTACGGTGCAAATGCCACCGGCACGCCGTCCTCCAGCAACAGGACCTTCGAGGAGCGCGTGGGGTTGAGTCCGCGCATCCCGATGTTCGGGCGCAGTCCGAGTCCCTCTTCATCCCGAACGGTGACGCCGGGCACTTTCCGCAGCGCCTCGGAAGTCGAGAACACATGGGAGCCTTCGAGCACGTCCCTCGAGAGCAGAGCGAACGACCCGGGCACCCGCCGCAGCGATTCTTCGGAACCGACCAGTCGCGCCCCGATGACGGTCAGTTCCTCCGACAGGCTGCCCGGTCGCAGGATGAGTTCAACCACCACTGGCCGGACGGCCAGCACCACTTCGGTCTGCGCCAGCGAGAAGCCGTCGAGCACCGCGGACACCACCGAGGGCCCCTCTGCCGCGCACGTCGCCTCGAAGCGGCCGTCGGCGTCCGTCACAGCTGAGGCCAGGAACTGTCCCGTCTGACGACGGACGGTCACGGTCGCGCCCGGCACGACGCCGCCGGTGCTGTCCACCACGCGCCCCGACACGACGGCCGGCCCCTGGGCCAGTGCGATGCCGGCGAAGACCGCCGCGAGAACCGCCTGCGCGAGGGCCGATCGCGCAACCTCAATACTGAGACTCAATCTCACTCTGAGATAATCCATCATCCCGTTCCGAGAGTCAACGGGCGGCGAGGCCTCCCCCCTTCTTCGGGGGCGACGTACCCGGCGTACGCAGATCGGGGCCGGTCCCTGAGGATCCGGCCCCGTTGATTCCTGGCGCGAGTGGCGGCGCGGTGATGCGCCTAGAGCGCGAACACGTTCAGCGTGCCCGTGCTGTCACCGAACGAGTCGACGCGGCAGCCCATGCGATCGAGCAGCGCGAGCTGGACGTTCGACAGCGGCGTCTTCGCCGCGGCCCTCACGTGCTGGTTCGTCCGGATCCCCGTGTTCTTGCCGGCCACGACCAGCGTCGGCACTTCGAGCGGCAGATGCAGGTCCGAGTTGCTCATGCCGGACCCGTACAGAATCATCGAGTGATCCAGCAGCGTGCCGTCGCCGTCCGGCGTGTTCTTCAGCTTCTCCAGGAACGACCGGAAGATGCTCAAGTGGAACATGTTCAGCTTCGCCTGCTTGGCGAGCTTCTCCGGGTCGTTCGCGTGATGTGACAGCGGGTGGTGCGGCTCCGTGATGCCGATCTCCGGGTAGATCCGGGTGCTCAGCTCGCGCGCCATCATGAAGCTGGCCACGCGGGTCAGGTCCGCCTGCCATGCCAGCGCGAGCAGCTCGTACATCAGCTTGCCGTGCTCTTCATACGACGCGGGCACGCCGATCGGCTGTTCGACGACGGGCATCTTCTGCTCGGCCTGCTGCTCCGCCTTCTGAATCCGCCGCTCGAGGTCACGAACCGAGTCCAGATACTCGGCCACCTTGCCGCGATCCTTCGGCCCCATGCCGCGCTGCAGCCGGTCCACGTCCTTCACGACGCCATCCAGAATGCTGCGGTTGCGTGCCATGCGGGCGAGGCGTGCCTTCGGGTCCGTGCTGTCAGCGTCGCCGAACAGGCGCTCGAAGACGTTGCGCGGATTGACCTCCATCGGCAGCGGCGTCGTCGGCGTGCGCCACGAGAGCGTGCCCGTGTAGGCGCACGTGTAGCCGAACTCGCACGCGCCGACGAGGTCCACGGATTCGAGCGCGAGCTCCAGCGACGAGAGCTGCGTCTCGTGGCCGACCTGCTGCACGGCAATCTGGTCCATCGACGTCCCGGCACGGAAACCCGGGCCGTCCGTCTTCTTGATGTGGACGCCGGTCAGCCACGTCGGCTGGATCCGCGAGTGCGCGCCGCCGCCGTCGTCGGGCCTCGCGACCGCGCCTTCGCTGTCCAGCATCGAGACAAGCAGCAGCTGTTCCTTGAAGGGCGCCAGCGTCTGGAGAATCGGCGAGAGACGCAGCGGTCCTTCGACCTTCGGCGTCCACATCGACATGTTGACGCCCATGGGCACGTAGACCGCGCCGAGACGCCGCACCGGGTTCGCCGCCGTATTCCGGAGGGCGGCGTGCGCCGGCACCATGCTGTCGAGCAGCGGCAGCGCGATGGCCGCGCCGGCTCCGCGCAGCATCGTCCGGCGCGAGAGGTGCTTCTGCGTGCTGATCATGATTCGAATCTCCTCATCTGAAACGGCGCGCTCCGGACGATCCCAAGTATGAGTGACGACCACGAGTAGTTCTGCGCCGCCGCATCCTTGACGATGGCCCGGACCGCCGGCATGTCGTAGTACTCCGCCCCCCTGGCCAGGCCGTAGGTCAGCAGCTTCCGCGTCACCGTCACGATGAACTGCTCGCGGTGGCTGAGCAACGCCGTCCGGAACGTTGCCGGACCGTCGAACTTCACGCCGTCCGGAAACGCGCCGGACGGGTCGATCACGCTGCCGTTGTCCTTGACGCGCCACGCACCCACGGCGTCGAAGTTCTCAAGCGCGAAGCCGAGCGGGTCAATCTGCGAGTGACACGCCGCGCACACCGGGTTCCGGCGATGCTGCTCCATCCGCTCGCGGACGGACCTCGGCTTCGACGTGCCGTCGTTCTCCGGGAACGGCGGCACGTTGGCGGGCGGCGCCGGCGGCGGCGTGCCCAGGACGTTCTCGAGCAGAAACTTGCCACGCAGCACCGGAGACGTGCGGTTCGAGTACGCCGTGGCCGCGAGCAGGCTGCCCTGGCCGAAGAGACCGGCGCGCAGCGCATCGGGGTATGTCACGCGGCGGAACCGGCTTCCGGCGACACCCGCGATCCCGTAGTGCTTCGCGAGACGCTCGTTGAGGTAGGTGTAGTTCGCCGTCAGCAGGTCGACGACGCTGCGGTCCTCGCGTACCTGGCTGGCCAGGAAGAGCTCCGTCTCACGGCGGAAGGCTTCGCGCAGGTTGTCGTCGAAGTCCGGGAACTCGACGACATCGCGCGCGATCAGCGGGATGTTCCTGAGCATCAGCCACTGCCCGAAGAAGTTGTCGACCAGCGCCTGCGCCTTCGGGTCCGCCAGCATCCGGCGCACCTGGCGCTCGAGGACCGCGGGCTCCTTCAGACGCCCCTGCGCTGCCAGCGTCAGCAGCGTGTCGTCGGGCATGCTGCTCCAGAGAAAGAACGACAGCCGCGACGCCAGCTCGACGTCGCTGACGCGGTACACCGCGCCGGGTGCCACCCGTGCCGGGTCACGCTCGACCCTGAAGAGAAAGTCCGGCGAGACCATGAGCTTTTCCAGCGCCAGCTGGATGCCCGCCTCGAATCCGCCCTCGCGCTGTCCCTGCGCGTAGTAGGCCATCAGGGACTGCACGTCCGCCGGCGTGACGGGCCTGCGATAAGCGCGCCGGGCGACACGGGTCAGGATCGTCGTCGCGCACGGCACTTCCTGTTCGGCCGAAACCGGCCGGCACACGAGAAGGCGGTCGCGGCTCGGGCTGGCGTTCGGCACCTTCGCCGCATAAGGCCCTGCGACGTGCACGGCCTCGACCTGGAGCTGCAGACGGCCCGTACCCTGGCCGGTCGTCGTACCCTGGGCGAAGGTCGTGCTGCCGATCGGCACATGCGCCGGCCCGACGCCTTCGTACGCCCAGTTGGTGCGGTCGAGCGACACGGCGATCGTCCGTGCCCCGGCGCGCACCGGCACCCGCACCTCGACGCTGGCCGGCGCAGCCGCCTGATAGTTGCCGACGACGACCGGCTGGTTGTTCGGCCCGCCCATCCGGAATGTCTTCACCCGCTCGCCGTCAATCCGCAGGTCGACGAGGCTCTCGACCTCGAGACCGCGCGGGTTCCCGCTCTGACTACCCTTCTGGAACTCGACGCGGACGACGTACTCGCCGTCCACCGGAAAGGTGTGCCGTACGGCAATGCCGCCGCGCGACCCGAACGGCAGGTCGTCGCTCATCCGGTCGTCCTGCCAGGCCAGCGGCAGCACCTTGTATGTCGCCACGTCCGCGCGCAACGAGGCATCCCCGAGCGCCTGGCGGACGATCTTCCGCCCCGCGATGAGATACCGCTCGAGCAGGCCCGGCGACACGCCCAGCACGTCACCGACATTGTCGAAGCCGAAGCCCGAGTCGTCCGCCGGCAGCAGCGGCTTCACGTCCACGTCGAGATGAAACAGGTCCCGCACGACGTTCGCGTACTCGGCGCGATTCAGCCGATGCACGATCGCCCGGCCGGGATTCGGCTTCGCCGCGGCCGCTGCGTCAATCCGCGTCTCGAGCCCGGTGACGAACGCGTGGAGCGCGGCGCGGTCCGGTCGCGGGTTCCCGGGAGGCGGCATCGCACCTGCCTTGACCTTTCCGATCACGCGCTCCCACAGCTCACCGCCGCTCGCCATCTGTTCGAAGTCCGCATGCTCCAGCGAGAGGTTTGCGTAGCGCGCCTTGCTCCGATCGTTGTGACAGCCGACGCAGTACTTGTCGACCAGGGCTTTCTGCGCCGGCGGCGCGGAGGCCGACGGTGGGACACCAGCCTGGCCGGCTTCCAGCGGGCCCGCAGACACACATGCGGCAATGGCGGCCAGCGCGAGATGCGCTGGACGTTGACGAAGCATCCGAGTCATCGTCGATCAGGCTATCCGAACGGTGTAAGTCCAGTCAATCATCTTGATTAATGAATATTTCGTAGTAAATTCAGCCAGCAGCATCAAGTCAGACTTACACTGTAAGTCTGAGATACTGCTGATGGCGAGCCGTGTATACATGAGTGAACAGTCCCGTCCTGAGCCCCAGGCGCCCAGCCCTGCGGCCGTCCGTCCGTCGTCGCGGCACCCGCGCCGCCGGCAGCCGGCGGCGCGCACCGCGCGGCCGGCGGGCGAGACGTTCCGGCAGGCCATCCTCGACACCGCGCGGGTGCTCTACCGCAAGGGCGGCTACTCCGCCGTCACGATGCGCGAGATCGCGACGCGCCTCGGCATCAAGGCGCCGTCGCTCTATCACCACTTCAGCAGCAAGGACGACATCTTCGCGGCGCTGCAGGAACGGGCCTTCGAACTCCAGCTGCAGGCGGAACTGCGGAGCCAGCCGAATCCGGACGCCCTCGAGGACCTGCGCGAGTTCTTCTGGCGCTACTCGGAGTTCAGCAAGGCGCATCCTGACTACTTCGCGATTGCATACGTCGACCCCGCCGCCCCGCCGCTGCAGGATCGCGTCTACGACCTGTATCCGCTGCGCCGGCTTGACGAGGTCGCGATGGCCAAGCTCGTGCGGTGCATCGACGAGGGCGTGTTCCCGCGCGGCACCGACCCTCACCAGGCGGGGCAGGCTCTCTGGGCGGCGATCCACGGACCCTCGGCGCTCCAGGTCATCCATCATCGCCACGTGGACGACCCGGAAGCGCTGGCGGCCCAGGCGCTGGACCTGACGCTTGCCGGCATCCGGGCCGGCGTCCTCCATTCACCGGGCGCGAAGAAGGGGACACCACGGCCATGACACCACGACAACTCACGACGGTCGCGCTCCTCGCGGGGCTCTCCATGCCGGGCTTCGCATTCGCGGCCCGGGACACCCGCGTCGTCGAGGCGGCCAGACAACAGGACATCGCGGCCGTGCGGCAGCTCCTCGCCGCGAAGGCCGACGTCAACGCTCCGCAGCCCGACGGCGCGACCGCGCTCCACTGGGCCGCGTTTCGCGGCGACCTCGCCTTGACGACCCTGCTCCTGACCGCCAGGCCGGAGACGAACGCGCGGAACGATTACGGCGTCACGCCGCTCTCCCTGGCCGCGTCACAGGCGTCGAGTGCGGTCGTGGAGGCCCTGCTGACGGCCGGCGCCGACCCGGCGCTGCCGTTGCCGTCGGGCGAAACGCCGCTGATGACGGCCGCGGCCGCCGGCAATGCGCCCGTCGTCCAGACGCTGCTGCGACACAGGGCCGCGGTCGACACGAAGGAGCGCGTCAAGGGACAGACCGCGCTGATGTGGGCCGTGTCCGCGGGCCACATCGAGACGGCGCGCGCCCTCCTCGACGGCGGCGCCGACGTGAACGCCGCGTCGGCCAGCGGCTTTACGCCGATCATGTTCGCGGCACGGGCGGGCTCTCCCGCGCTCGCCGAACTGCTGCTCGCGCGTGGCGCGCGCATCAACACCGCGGCGGGCGACGGCGCAACCGCGCTCCATGTCGCCGTCGTGCGGGGGCACGTGGACCTCGCCCTCTTCCTGCTCGACAAGGGCGCAGACCCGAACGCGGACGGCAACGGCTACACACCCCTGCATTGGGCCTCTGGACGCTTCGAAGGACAGATGACGTTCGACTACTCGACGAAGGACGAGGGCGAGTGGGCCGCGCTCGTCGGCGTGCCGCCGGGACGCCGGGTCGAGCTCGTGCAGGCGCTGCTGGCGCACAAGGCCAACCCGAACGCCCGTCTGACGAGAAATCCGCCGCGCTTCGGCACGAACCTGTGGATGAAGAAGCTCGTCGGCGCGACGCCCTTCCTGCTCGCCGCGCAGGCGGCCGACGTCGCCGTGATGAAAGCGCTCGTGGCCGGCGGTGCCGACCCGTTGCTCAACACGGAGGAGCAGGCCAGCCCGCTGATGTACGCCGCCGGCTTCGGCCGTGTGCCCGGCGAGAGCCGGGTCACCGAGGACGCGGCACTCGAAGCCGTCGAACTCTGCCGTCAGCTCGGCATGGACGTGAAGCAGGCCGAGGCCGGCGGCGACACCGCCCTGCACGCCGTCGCGTTCTACGGGTGGGTCAGGGTCGGCCAATGGCTGCTCGATCGGGGCGCGGACATCAACGCGCGGAACAAGAAGGGGGAGACGGCGCTCCGGGTCTCACAGGGAACGGTGGTGGCGAACATGCTGCACACCGAGCCCAAGGTCGAGGAGATGCTCCGGAAGAACGGCGCAAAGGACTAGTCCCTGTATTAAGCGGCGGGTCCTGTATTAAGCTTTTTGGATGCCGTTTATCATCACCGACCCCTGTATCGACACGAAGGACACTGCGTGCGTGGACGTCTGCCCGGTGGACTGCATCCACCCCCGGAAGGATGAGCCGGAGTACGAAGCGGCGAAGATGCTCTACATCCATCCGGAAGAGTGCATCGACTGTGGCGCCTGCGTGCCGGCGTGTCCGGTGGCCGCGATTTACGACGGCCCCGACTCGACGCCCGACAGCCAGAAGGACCTGATCGAGGCGAACACCGTGTACCGGCTGGGCGATGCGGATGCGATGGCGAAGGGCGAAGCGATCGTGGCCGCCCATCGCACGAAGGAACCGGCGCTGATGGCGATTCCGGCAGCGGAACGCGCCGCCTCCCACCACAAGTAGTTCTGTTCCCGGCAGCGGGCACCGGCATCCGGTGCCCGCGCGGCACAGGTGACGGCGTCCGGCAGCGACGTCCGCCCTACCGCGCCGGGCCCTGCACTTTCGGCTTCAGCGCTTCGCCGACCTGCTTCAGCAGCTCGCCGGGGCTGAACGGCTTGGCCAGCAGCCGGGCTGACTTGAATTCCTCTTCGAGCGGTCCGGGGTATCCGGAGACAAACATCACCGGCAGTTCCGGGTAGAGCACACGCACGCGCTTGGCGAGCACCGTACCGCGTATGTCGGGCATCATCACATCGGTCAGCAGCAGGTCGACCGGATCCTGCAGTTCCGCGAGGATCGTCAACGCCTCCGTACCATTGTTCGCGACGAGCACGGAGTAGCCGCCGAACTCGAGCGCGCGCCGCGTCAGGTCGGCCACCGCGGGCTCGTCCTCGACCAGCAGCACGCGGGCGCTGCCATCCCGCCGCTCCGCGCGTGGCACCGCTTCTTCCTCGACGTCCGTCAACTCACCCTCGACCAGCGGCAGGTAGATCCAGAACGTCGTGCCCTTGCCTTCCGCGCTCTCGACACCGATGTAGCCCGAGGCCTGCTTCACGGTGCCGTAGCACATCGCCAACCCGAGCCCGGTGCCCTTCCCCGGCCCCTTCGTCGTGAAGAACGGCTCGAAGATGCGGTTGCGGATCTCGGCAGGAATGCCCACGCCCGTGTCGGAGACCGACAGCCGCACCTTCGCACCCGGCGTCAACCCCGGATGCCGGCGCGCCTCGGCCTGCGTCACGACGTGCAGCGTGGTGCGCACCGACACCGTGCCGCCGCCGGGCATCGCGTCCCGGGCGTTGGCCGCCAGGTTGATGAGGATCTGCTCGAACTGGCCGGGGTCGATGTTGACCGGCAGTGTCTCCGGCGAGCAGTCGACCATCAGGCGGACATCCTCGCCGATCACACGACGGAGGAGCGCCTCAACCCGGCGGACGACGCGGCTGAGGTCGACGACACGTGGAGCGACCGGCTGCTGGCGCGAAAACGCGAGCAGCTGCCGCGTCAGCTCCGCGGCCCGCCGTGCCGCGGCCAGCGTCTCTTCCCACTCGGGCGTGCTGTCGCCGCCCTTGCCGAACTGCAGCGCAATCTCGGCGCATCCGACGATGACGGTCAGCAGGTTGTTGAAATCGTGCGCGATGCCGCCGGCCATCCGGCCGATGGACTCCATCCGCTGCCCCTGCCGCATCTGGGCTTCGAGACGCCTGGCGTTGGTGACGTCGGCATTCACGATGATCGCGCCGGAAATGGATCCGTCAGCCGCGTGCATCGGAAACACGGACGACTGCAGCGTTCGGCTCGAACCATCCGGCAGATCGACCTCCATGTCCTGGTCGATGGTGGCCTGGCCGTGTTCGAGGGCCTCGGTCAGATGGTTCCGGCTCGGGCTCAGCGGTTCCCCGTTTTCCGGGCGGCGGGCGTTGTAGCGGGCGAACTGCGCGGGGTCCCTCGTGTCCACGCCCTCGGCGCCGCCCCACATCCGCCGGCCGGCCGCGTTGACGTCCTGCACGCGACCCGCGCGGTCGACGAACCAGACTCCGATGGGCAGCGCGTCCAGCACCTCGCGCAGCTGCTGCTCGCGCGACCGCACGGCGGCGTCGGCCTGCCGGTGCAGCGTCAGGTCACGCGTGGCGCCGCAGACTCTGGACACGCGACCGTCG
>CAYNUO010000003.1:39490-49138 GCA_964400405.1 uncultured Bifidobacteriaceae bacterium
TGCGCCGGACGTCCCGTCGCGCCGGACACGGCGCCGGCGTAGATCTGCACCTGGCGCCGGTAGCGCGCGAGTGTCGCGGCGTCCGGCTCGCCCGTCTTGAAATCGACGACCGTCACGACACCGTGCTCCTCGAACACCAGATCGGCCGTTCCTTCGATCAGCCGCGCGCCCGCGGTGCGGGCCGTGATCGGCACTTCGCGCCAGCACGCGCCCCGCGTCACGGCCTCAGCCGCGCGGCCCAGCAGCGGGTGCGCCAGCACGGCCGTGACCGTCCGGACCGCCTCCTGCCGCTCCGGCTCGCTCGCACCGAGCAGACGCCCGTGCACCTCTGCCAATCCGGCTACCTGCGCGCCGGCCGGCAGGTCGGCGTCGGCCAGCACCGCATGCACCAGCGAGCCGAACCGGAGGCCGCTGGGACCCTGTCCGGCGGCGCCGCCCTCCGCTGACAGCCGTTCGACCGCCACTTCGATGTCCGACCCGAACGTCACCGCCGGATCGGCGGCCGCCTCGGTCGCGGTCACCACGGTCAACGACGGCTGACTCGCCGCCGTGATGGCCGCGGACCGGCCATCGCGCCAGCGGGCATGGGCCAGGTGCTGGGCGGCAAGGACTTCGGGGGCGACGTCGCGCACGATCAGGTCGTCGCGCCTGATGCCAAACGCCGGTTCAACGTCGAGGTTCAGCGCACCCGGCTCGGGCGACCACCACACCACGCCGGTTTCCGGCCCGTCGCCGGTGAGGACGTGCAGGCCTGGAGCCACTGTGCCCAGGCCTGCCGGGTCGCCGTCGGGCCGCTCGAGCACGGTGTCGCGGCTCGCAAACGCCGGCACGCCCGGTGATGGCCGGCCATCCCGGCGCACGCCGATGTCGGGATAGATTGCGCGGTTCAGCGGTGCCACCCAGCCGTCGAAGGGCGCGTCGCCGACGGCCGGAACGACCAGCACGTCCCGCGCCCGCGTCGCCGCGACGTACGCAATCCGCTCCCCTTCCCGCCGCTCCTGCTCGCACTCGGCCACCTGCGCTTCGAGAAGCTCGACCGGCAGCCAGCCGCCGAGGCGCTGCGCGCACAGCCGGCGGAACTGGTCGACGGTGCGGCCCGCTTCGGTCGGTGCGAGCCGCGCGCTGATGTCCGCGAGCACGACCACCGGAAACTCGAGCCCCTTGGCCTTGTGCGCCGTCATCAGACGGACACCGTCAGTGCCTTCCTCCAGCACCGGCGCTTCGGCCGCCTGCGCGCGCGTAGCCTCATCGTGCAGCCGCTCCACGAACCCGCGGAAGGACATGCCGCCGTCCATTTCGTACTGACGCGCCAGTTCCGCGACGTGCAGCACGTTTGCCAGCACCTGCTCGCCGCCCGGCCGCAGCACGAAGCCCGCGTGGGCACGTACCGCGTCCAGCACGCCGGTGACCGTGTCCGCCACGGGCCGGCGGTTCCGCTGCCGGTGAAGCTCCCGCAGCACGCGGCAGGCGTCGGCAACGGGCGCCAGGTGCGCGGGCAGGGCGTCGGGCACGCGGAACGGATGGAAGCGGCCCGCGAGGTGGCGATACTCGAAGAGCTCCTCATCGCCGATCGCGAACAGGGAACCGCGCAGCGTCGCGAAGACCGAGAGCTGGTCGTCCGGCCACTCGATGGCGGCCAGCGCCGCGCGCAACGTCTCGATCTCCTCGCGGCCGTGAAACGCGCGGCCGCCGACCAGCAGGTGCGGGATGCCCCGCGCCTCCAGCGCCTCGACATACGGTCGCGTGACGTCCTCGCCGAACGACACGAACCGCCGGAACAGCAGGCAGACGTGACGTGCCGCGACCGGCACCGGTGGGCCGCCGCCACGCTCGGTGACGACCCAGCCGCTCTCGCGCACGAGCCAGTCGACCCACGCCGCCGCCGCGTCCGGCAGCGACGCCTCGATGGCGCGCCCCGAGACGCCCCGGAAGGCATACGGTTTCGGCACGGGCAGCGCGACGACCGCCGGCTGACTGTCACAGGCCTCCCTGACCGGGGCGAGCGGCACGTACGGCGCCACACGGGTCCCCGCGCCGCCAGGTCGGTCGAGCACGCCGTGGAACGCACGGTTCACGACCTGCTGAATCCCGGGCACGCTGCGGAAGCTTGCGCGCAGTTCCACGCGGGCCGCGCCACTGTGTTCGAGCTGCTCCACGATCTGCAGATAGAGATCGACGTCGGCCCGGCGGAACCGGTAGATGGCCTGCTTGGGATCACCGACGACGAACAGCTTGCCCGGGACAGGCCGCACTGCCTCGCGCTCCGTCACATCGGCCGTGTCGGCCGCGAGCAGCAGCAGGATGTCGGCCTGCAGGGGGTCCGTATCCTGGAACTCGTCGACGAAGATGCGGCGGAAGCGCCGCTGGAACGCCTCGCGGACGGCCCGATCCTGCACGAGCAGATCCCGCGTCTTGAGCAGCAGGTCGAGGAAGTCCAGCGCCCCTTCGCGCGCCTTCAGCACTTCGTACCCGGCCACGGCATCGCGCAGTTCGTCGTGCAGCCGCGCCGCGAGGTCGGCGTCCGCCGCCATCTGAAACGCGGTCAGCGCATCGGTCAGCGCCGTGCGCTGGTCGAGCACCTGCACGCGCGTGACGCCGGGACCGTAGGACGCGCCGCTGCCCTTGCGGGCGCGCTGCCTGAACGTGCGGTCGCGGGCCAGTTCGACGACCAGCGCCTCAGCGCCGTCGCGGTCGGCCGGCCCGCTCTCGGCTTGCCGCGTCAGCGCCGCACTCAGCCGCCTCACCGGCGCGGTGTCGGCGTAGAGGTTGTCACTGGTACGCGACGGCTGCGCGGTCAGGCGCGCGAACGCATGCACCGCCTCGACGATGGCATCGACGGCCGCGTCACGGTCCAGGTCGATCCGCCGCCACGGCTCCGGGAAATCCCGCCACTCGCGCAGCGCGCGCGCCGCCTGCCGGAGACGCGCCACCGGTCCGTCGTCACTGGCACCGCCCGCGCCGGCGCCGCCTCCTGCGCCCCACCCCCGCACCGTGCGCCGGAGGGACCGCCGCACGCCCTCGGGAGGGTCCTCGACGACCGAGGCGAACCACGCATCGAACGCCTGGTCGAAGAGCCGGTCGGCCTGGCCTTCGGTGAGCACGCGGAACAACGGATCGACGCCGGCTTCAACAGGGCGCTCGCGCAACAGGTCCGCGCAGAACCCGTGAATGGTGCTGATGCGGGCGTCCTCGAGGGCCTGGACCGCGTCGTCCAGCCGGGACGCCTCGACCGGGTCCGTCGCAGACGTCCGTGCCACCTCGATCTGCTCGCGCAGACGCAGCCGCAGTTCCCCCGCGGCCTTCTCGGTGAACGTCACCGCCACGATTTCCTGCACCGCCGCGGCGCCGGTGGCGAGCACGCGGACGATTCGCAGGACCAGCTCGGTCGTCTTGCCCGTGCCGGCCGCGGCCTCGACGACGAGCGTGTCGTCGAGCGCGGTGCGGATGCGGTCGCGGGCGACCTGGTCGACGAGAGGGTGCGCGTTCACGGCAGCATCCGAATGGCGGCGAGGTCCGCGATGAGCGCCGCGGGTTTGGCCGCGGTCCGGCGCGCGGCGTCGGGTCCGCACACCGCCGTGAAGTCGCACCGCGCACAGGCGTCCGGGCCCGGGGCGGCGGGCAGTGTGCCCGACGCGATGGCGCGATCGATGACGGTCAGCACCTCGAGCCCGGATGTCCGCGCGAGCGGGATCAACGGAACCGCGTGCACGGCGTACCCGCCGGCGCTGGTGCAGTACGACAACCGGCTCTCGACCACCGGCTTGCCGAGCACCTGCTCGACGGCAATCGCATACAGCACGGGCTGCAGCACGGCACCGCCGCCGACCGTCACGCCCCTGATGCCATCAGGCGCGCGGCCGGTCTTGTGGTCCGTCACGCGGAGGCCGTCTCCGGTCCGCGCCGTCTCGACCAGGTCGACGGCTCCGCGCAGGCGGAAGCCGGCGCCCACGGTCACCTCCACGTCCGTGCTGTGCGGGTCACGGACACCCGGCACGCGGCCGAAGCCCAGCTCGAAGTACGCCGGCAGCCACGCGCTCGCGTCGCCCGCCAACTGGTCGAGCCAGCCGTGCAGATCGCGGCGGATGGACGCCAGTGCGTCGGTCCAGACCCGATCGACGGCAGGAGCCAGCTGGTCGCGGTACTCCTCGCCGGTCCGGTCGAGGCTCTCGTCGAGTACGACGCGTGCCTGCGGCAGCGATCGATCGCCGAGCGGCAGGAGCCCGTCCGTCTGCATGCGACGCAGTGCACGCGCCTGCGTCTCGTGCACGAGGCTGCCGCGTGTCAGCGGGTCCATCACCTCCAGCGGCGCCGGCTCGAGGCGCGGCTGGAGCCGCAGCACGCCCCCGAGCAGGAACTGGTACGGACAGGCGGCAAACCGCTGGAGCGCCGAGAGCGAGTACGGGCGCGTCGTCAGCCGGTTCGCCTCGAGCAACGGCGCGGTCGCCGGCGTCGTGCGGGTCAGCCCATCCTGCGGCGACCAGCGTCGCCCTCCGCGCGCCCAACGGTCCACGACGGAACGCCGGAGGGCATCGTTCAGCTTGAGCAGATAGTGCGCGTGCCCGCGCACCAGCTCCGGGTCCGAGTCGAGCAGCGGACGCAGCACCGCGAGGTCATGCTCCTGGTCGTCGATCGCGCGTGCCGGGTCGGCAGGCGCGGGCCAGCCGAGCCGCGCCTGCCCTGCCGCGCGGGCCCAGGTCTCAAGCGACTCGTGCGGCGGAAGCCGCCCCGTCGCGGCCCGGACCACCTCCAGCGCGTAGAGCGAGGGGACGCGTGCGCGACCCTCGCCCACCTCGATCCTGGGATAGGACACCGAGAGCCGCTCCGTCGCCGCGCCGGCCGCCACATGGAGCCGTCCGCGCTCCTCGGCGAGCCGGTCCTCCTGCCGGGAGAGACTGGCGGAGACCCGCGCGCGGCCTTCATCGAGCAGCAGCGGATCCTCGCGGGGCCGCTGCGGGAAGACGCGCTCGGCCAGCCCCGGCAGAAAGACCACCCGGAAGGCGCGCCCGCGCGCCTGGTCCGGCGTGCCGACGAAGACACGGCCGTACCGGCGACCGGGGGGTGTCACCTGCAGGTCGGAGAGCCGCGCCGCCAGCACGCGCCGCACGTCGTCGAGCGTCACCGGACCAATGCCCGCCATCGGGCGCAGTTCGGCGCACACACGCTGCACACGCGCGGGTCTCCGCAGCACGCGCGGCGCCAGCACGTCGAATCGCTCCAGCCACTCGCCCCAGCGGGCCTCCCGCGGCCAGGACGCCAACGTCTCGATGACCGGCAGCGCGAACGCCGCCAGACGCACGACGTCGGCGTGCATCGCGTCCAGCGCGACGGCCTGCGGCGCCTCCACGTCTCCTTCGCGCCGCGCGACCTCGAGGGCCTGCAGGCTGAACGACGCCGCGAGGCCGTCGAGACGCCGGCGCCAGCGCGCCGGGTCGCCTCCGATGACCGCCGCATCGACGAGCAGCCGTTCCCACCGCCACGGCGCACGCAGCGGGTCGGCCGCCCCGGGGCCGTCGCCGTACGCCGCGCCCGCCGCGTCGTCCTCCGGGGGATCCTCGTCGGCGGCATCCGCCAACGCATCCCGGCCGAAGGGGTCCTCGCCGTGCGCGGGTGAGGCCGCTCCAGGCTCACCGCGCGGCACCTGCCCGAGCGACAGGTACTCCGCGAAGCGCGACGCCGGGAGCCCCTCGGCCGCGCACGCGAGCAGCGCCAGCCAGGCGCGCCCAGCCGCGTCGGGCCGCTGCGCACCACGCTCCGACCAGATCGGCACGCCGGCCCGGCGGCACGCATGCTCGAGGAGCGCCGCGTAGCTCTGCGGTGACCGCAGCAGCACGGCCATCTCGTCGAAGGGGACGCCGCGCCGGGCTTCATCGAGCAGCCGCCGTGCGATCTCGATCGTCTCTCTCGCCTCGCCCGGAGCCGACCAGATCTGGAAGCTGTCGTCGAAGTCACCGAGCGGCGGCCGGGTGTCGCGATGAAACAGGTGCCGGCGCAGACGCGTCAGCGCCGTCGTCGTACCCTCGTCCAGCGTGTCGACGACGCCGCCCGCGCGCGCGAGCGCGGCCTGCGTCCGGACGTCATGCGCCGGGCTCGTCGCGAGGGCCGTGCGCGCAGACGCGAGGCACGCCGCGACCAGCTGCTCCGTCGCGTCGTCGGTGACCGGCACGTCGAGGACGACGACCGCCTCGGCGATCGGCTGCTCTCGGAGACGCGACGCCGCGACCGCCATCAGCCGCGCCCGGCTGACCGCGCCCGCGCCCTGGAGTGCCGCCTCGTGTGCCGCCAGCAGCCGCGCCAGGTCGTCGCCGGAACGGTCCGCGTGGCGCAGGGCCTCCGGCGTCGCCGCGCCCGCATCGAGGTCGCCGATGGTGCCGGCCAGCGCGCGGGCGAATCCCGGCGTTCCGGCCACCGGCTCGAGATAGTCCAGCGGCGCATCACGGCGGACGTCGTCCAGCGTCCGCGCGGCCACCGCCTCCAGCCCGAGCGCGCTCGCGGGCGCCACGCCGTGCCCGGCCAGCCACGGCGCCGCGGCCCGGGCGGCGAGCTGTGCCAGGCTCAGACGCTCCAGCCCGAAGGTCGCCGTCGTGCCGGCTGCCACGCGCCGGGCAAGCTCGTCGGCCGCGCCGCGCGACACGCCGACGATGACCGCACGGGTGCCCGGCGTCAGCCCGGCGAGAAAGGCCGCGGCCCGCGCCAGGCGGGCGTCGGCTCCCGTGGAGACCGCGATGGGAAACCGTGAGGCGGGGGACATGCGCGGAGGGCGCACTACGTCGCGCGCTTACGGCGCGAGACGCTCGCGGCGCCAGCGGCCGGAGTCGGTCCGCGTATAGCGAAGGCGGTCGTGCAGGCGGCGTGTCCGGCCCTGCCAGAACTCGATCTCGTCCGGCACGAGCCGGTACCCGCCCCACCAGGACGGACGCGGGACGTCTCCGCCGGCGAACCTGGCCTCCGCCTCGCCGTACAGCTGTTCGAGCGTCTCGCGACTCTCCAGCACGGCGCTCTGACGCGACGCATAGACACCCAGCCGGCTCTCGAGCGGGCGCGTCGTGAAATAGGCGTTGGACTCGTCCGGCGGGACCTTCGCGATCCGGCCGTCGATCCGGATCTGGCGGTCCGTGCCCCGCCAGTAGAACAGCAGCGCCCCGGCGGGATTGACGGCCAGTTCGCGCGCCTTGCGGCTGTCGTAGTTCGTGTAGAACGTGAAGCCCTGCCGGGTCGCGTCCTTGAGGAGCACGATGCGCGCCGACGGGCGGCCGTCCGGCGTCGCCGTGGCGAGCGTCATCGCGGTCGGATCCGGCTCCTGGGCGCACGCCTCCGCGAACCAGCGGTCGAAGAGCACGAACGGGTCGTCGCCGGCTTCCGCTTCCACGAGCGGTACGCCCGGATACTCCCGCCGCAGATCGCCGATGGCCATGGTCAGGCTCCCGCCGTCACGCGCACGTCGCCGTCCACGACATCCACCACGGCGCGCCCGCCGCCGGGCAGTGCCCCGGATAGCGCACCGAACAGGAGCAACTCGGAGAGCGGTTTCCGAATCACGCGGTCGATGAGGCGCCCCATCGGCCGCGCGCCGAAGGCGCGATCGAAGCCGCGTTCGGCGAGCCACGCCCGGGCCGCCTCCGACACGTCGATCGTCACGCCTTTGGCCGCCACCAGCCCGCGCAGTTCGTCGAGATGCTTCTCCACCACGCGGGCGATGACCGCGGTGTCGAGCGGCTGGAACGGCACGATCGCGTCGAGCCGGTTCCGGAACTCCGGCGTGAACGTGCGCTCCAGCGCGCCGCGGCTGGACGTGCCCTCGCCCGCCTCGGCAAAGCCCATCCGCCGGTCGGAGAGGTCCCGGGCGCCGGCGTTGGTCGTCATGATGAGAATCACATGGCGGAAGTCCGCCTGGCGCCCGTGCGGATCGGTCAGCGTCGCGTGGTCCATCACCTGCAGCAGCAGGCCGAACAGATCCGGGTGTGCCTTCTCGATCTCGTCGAGGAGCAGCACGGCGTGCGGGCTCTTGCGGACGGCGTCGATCAGCAGGCCGCCTTCCTCGAAGCCGACATACCCGGGCGGCGCGCCGATGAGGCGCGAGACGGCGTGCTTCTCCATGTACTCGGACATGTCGTAGCGCAGGAACGCCACGCCGAGGATCCGCGCGAGCTGCCGGGCGAGCTCCGTCTTGCCGACGCCGGTCGGCCCCGAGAACAGGAAGCTGCCGATGGGACGGTCCGGGGAGCGCAGGCCCGAGCGCGCCATGCGGATCGCCGAGACGACCTCGGCGACGGCGGCACTCTGGCCGAACACGACACGGCCCAGTTCGGCGTCCAGCGTCGCGAGCGCCGTGCGGTCGTCGGCGGAGACGGCCTGCACCGGCACACGGGCCATGCGCGCCACGATGGCTTCGATCTGCGCCGGCTCGATGACGGCTGCGCGCGAGCCCGGCGGCTTCAACCGCTCAGCGGCGCCGGTCTCGTCCATCACGTCGATGGCCTTGTCCGGCAAGTGGAGGTCGCGGAGGTGCTTCGCCGACAGCCGCACGGCGGCCGTCAGCGCGTCGTCGCTGTAGCGCACGCCATGATGCTGCTCATAATGCCCGCGCAGGCCGCGCAGGATCGCGATGGCCTCGTCCTCGGACGGTTCGACGATGTCGATCTTCTGGAACCGGCGCGCGAGGGCGCGGTCGCGGTCGAAGGACTGCTTGGCGTCGGCGAACGTCGTCGACCCGATGCAGCGCAGGCGGCCGCTCGCGAGCGCGGGCTTCAGCAGGTTGCCGGCGTCCATCGCACCGCCCGAGGCCGAACCGGCGCCCACGAGCGTGTGAATCTCGTCGATGAAGACGATCGCGCCCGGTTCCGCCGCGAGCCGATCGAGAACCTGCTTGATGCGCTCCTCGAAGTCGCCCCGGTAGCGGGTGCCCGCCACGAGTGCCCCGAGGTCCAGCGCGTAGACGCGGGCCCCGGCCAGCGCCTCGGGCACCTCATGCTGATGAATGCGCAGCGCCAGCCCCTCGGCCAGTGCGGTCTTGCCGACGCCGGGCTCACCGACCAGCAGCGGGTTGTTCTTCCTCCGCCGGCAGAGGACCTGGATCATGCGTTCCAGTTCAGGTGCGCGGCCGATGAGCGGATCGATGCCGCCTGCCGCCGCTTTCGCCACCAGGTCCGTGGCGAAGGCTTCGAGCGGGTCACGCGTCGTCGCCGGCGACTCGTCGCCGGACGGCTCCGTCGCGGGAACGGCGGCCGACGGCGCGCCGTGCGCGAGCTGGCGCAGCAGCCGGAGCCGGTTCACGCCGTGGCTCCGGAGCGCATGGGCGGCGTGACTGTCGGGCTCCTGGAGGATGAACGCCAGCAGGCTCCCGCTGTCCACCTGCCGGGCACTCGACATCGCCGCGTGCACGACCGCCTGCTGGATGACGCGGTCAAAGCCGAGCGTGGGCTCGGGCTCGACGCGCCGGCCCGCGGGGACGGGCCTGAACGCGTCGTCCAGCGTGGCGGCCATCTGCGCGGCGAGCGCGTCCACGCGGACGTCGAGCGCCCCGAGCACGGCCCGCGCGGAGGGGTCGTCGACCAGCGCGAGCAGCAGATGCTCGGGGCTGACGGTGTCGTGGCGGCGATCCGCGGCGATGCGGAACGCCCGCTGGATGCTCTCCATCGTCTCGGGCGCGAA
>CAYNUO010000003.1:49238-77542 GCA_964400405.1 uncultured Bifidobacteriaceae bacterium
GGCTCCGTGGTGACCCGCAGCGGAAACTCCTGCTGCTCGGCGTACTGCTGGGCCGTGCGCGCTTTCGTCTCCGCGACGTCGCGGGTGAAGATGCCGGCCACGCCGACACCGCCGCGATGGACCGCGAGCATGATCGCGAACGCTTCGTCGGCCGCCTTCTGGAAGACCGTCTCGAGCACCCAGACGACGAAGTCCTGCGTGGTGTAGTCGTCGTTGTGCAGCAGGACGCGCCACAGGCGGGGCGGCGCCAGCTGCTGGTCCTGGCGCGTGTCCTCGAGCAGGGATTCGCGTGGGACGCTCATGGGTGGGTCGAGTGAATTGTACTCAGAAGGATTCGGCGAGGTCGGCGTCGAACCGCCACGGCCGCGACGGTTCCGGCGCGCCGACGCGGGCGGCGACCTCCGCGAGGAACCGCGCACGCGGCATCTCACGCGCCCCGAGCGAGACCAGGTGGTCCGTCCGAACCTGGCAATCCACCAGGTCCACACCCCAGCGCGCCAGCTGGCGCACCAGCCAGACGAAGGCGACCTTCGAGGCGTCCGTCTCGCGCGCGAACATCGACTCGCCGAAGAACATCCGTCCGATCGAGACGCCGTAGAGGCCCCCCGCGAGCCGGTCGCCACTCCACGCCTCGATCGAGTGCATGAAGCCCGCCGCGTGCAGCGCCAGATACGCATCGCGGATCTCGCGCGTGATCCACGTGCCGCCCTCCTCGTCACGCGGCGCGGCGCACCCGTCGAGCACGTCCGCCGGAGCCCGGTCGAACGTCACGCGGAACGTCCCGGCGCGGAGCCGCTTCCGGAGGGAGCGCGACACGCGCAGTTCGGCCGGCGCCAGCACGAGCCGCGGGTCCGGACTCCACCACAGCATCGGCGTGCCGTCGTCATCGGGCCACGGGAAGATGCCGTGACGGTAGGCGTCGAGGAGACGCGCCGGCGACAGGTCGGCCCCGGCGGCAAGGAGGCCGTCCGGCTGTGTCAGCGCACGGTCGGCGGGTGGGAACGGATCGGCGGAACCGAGCCATGGGACGATGGACATGTGAGGAATCTGGACGTGGCGGCGCTCGCGGCGCGGCTGCCGCCGTCGCCCCGCACGCGCTACGCCCCGTCCCCCACAGGGTACCTGCACCTCGGACACGTCGCGAACGCCATCGTGGTCTGGGGGCTGGCGCGCCAGCTCGGCGGACGCGTGCTGTTACGGCTCGAGACGCACGACCGCATCCGCTGCCGGCCGGAGTACCGCGACGCCCTCATGGAGGATCTGGCGTGGCTCGGATTCGAGCCGGATGACGGGCCGGTGGACCAGGGCGACCCTGCGCCCTATGCCGTCGCGATCGACACGCTGCGGGCGGCCGGCCTCGTCTATGCCTGCGCGTGCTCACGACGGGAGCGCGAAACCGCGCCCGATGGCACGGGGCGCTACACAGGCCGCTGCCGCGAGCGCGGGCTCGACGACGGACCGGACCGGACGCTGCGCCTGAAGGTGGAAGCGCACGGCGAGCGCTACGTGGGGGGCGACGGCGCGTGGACCGAGGGGAACGCCGCCGCCGGCGGCGACATCGTGCTGCGTGATCGGGACGGTCTCTGGAGCTATCACCTCGCCGTCACCGTGGACGACCTCCGGCAGCAGATCGACCTCGTGGTCCGCGGCCAGGACCTGGCGGACGCCACCGGCGTGCAGGTCCAGCTCGCGCGGCGGCTCGGCCGGACCGCCCCGCCGGCCTTCGTGCACCACGGGCTGGTCACCGGTCCGGACGGCCGGAAGCTGAGCAAGTCGGACCACGCGACCGGGGTGCGCGAGATGCGTGCGGGCGGCGCCTCACCCGCGGACGTGATCGGCCGTGCCGCGCACGGCGCCGGGCTGACCGTGGACGCCACGCCGATGCCCGCGCGCGACGTGGCGCGCGTGTTCGAAGGGCGATCGGCCGCCCCGCCGGAACCAACACCGCGCGTCTTGGGTTAGAATCAGGCCGCATCCGGCGTCCCCGCCGGTACTCACGAGGCACACCTTTCTTGGCAGTCCGTCTCTTCGTCGGCAACCTCCCGTACAGCGCAACGGAGGCAGACCTCCGCGTCCACTTCTCCCAGGTGGCGGAACCCTCCCACGTCGCGATGCCCGTCGATCGCGAGACCGGCCGACCGCGCGGCTTCGCGTTTGTCGAGTTCGTGGAGCGGGAGAAAGCTCAGGAAGTCATCGACCGGTTCAACGCGCAGCCGTTCCAGGGCCGCAACCTTGCGGTCAGCGAGGCTCGCGCACGGGAGGATCGGCCGGCCGGCGGCTTCAGCGGTCCGCGACCGGGTGGTGGCGGCTTCGGTGGCCCGCGCCCGGGCGGCGGCTTTGGCGGTCCCCGGCCCGGTGGCGGCTTCGGTGGTCCGCGACCCGGTGGCCCGGGTGGTTTCGGTGGCCCGCGTACCGGCGGCTTCGGCGGTCCCCCGACGGGCGGCCCTCCCGGCAGCCGGGATCGCTCGGCGAACTTCGGCCCGCCCGCGCCGCCCAAGCGGCTCCGTGGCAAGAAGGGTCAGCAGCAGGAGAACAAACCGCGCGGCCCGATCAAGGAACGCTCCGGCGGACGCGTCTACGCCATGGACGACCTCGAAGATGGCGACGTGGGTGAGTTCGAGAACTTTGCGACGCGCGCGCCCGGCGACGAAGCGGAGACGCCAGACGCGCCGGACACGCGGGACGAGCCGGACGACGAATAGCGGCTGCCGGCCGCGCGCCTAGCGCGGCCAGAGCCAGCCGAACGCGCCGGCCGTCAACAGCGCGTAGATCACACCATCCAGCGTCGATCGAAGGGTGCTGCCCCACGCGCGGCGGTACCAGATCGACATCTGCCAGAGCGCCAGCGCATACGCGGTGAAGGCCACCGTGCTCACGATGCGGAAGACCAGCCGGTAGCTTGCCCCAGCCGGCAGCGTCAGCCCGGCCACGTACGCGCAGAACACGCCCACGACGACTGCGTAGGCAAACCACATCGCCAGGTTCGCCCCGAGTGCCGGCGGCCGGTTCTCGAGCACGGTCATGGTCACGACGGGGCCGCGACGCATCTTGTCGAGGAACGCCTGTGACTGCAGGTCCTTCGGGCCGCTGGAACACGGCAGCATGTAGTCGCCGGGCGTCAGGTTGAAGCGGCGCAGCGCCGCCTGGACGTCGTCCTCACCGGGCACAGCCTGGTAATCCGCCTCGTGATAGCGCAGCACCATATGGATCACCGAGCTGGCGACGAAGACCAGCGCGGCGGAGACCAGAACAGGGAGCCAGAGCTCGGACACGGGGACCATCGGGGCACCTCCGGCGCGGAGCATACACCGGCGCGCAGCGCAGGCCGGAGCTCAGCCGGCGGACGTCCAGGCGAGCGCCGCCGCGGTGCCGAGGGCCAGCAGGCCGAGCCAGACCGGCAGCACGAAACGCAGCCAACGGTCGTAGCCCACTCCTGATGCGGCCAGCACGGCCATCAGGGCGCCGTTGGTGGGCGTCACGAGCTCACAGAGTCCGGCGCCCGTCTGATACGCGAGCACGGCGGCCTGACGGCTGACGGACAGCAGGTCGGCGAGCGGCGCCAGGATCGGGAGCGTCAGCACGGCCTGCCCGCTCACGCTCGGCACCGGCACGTGCACGGCGGTGTGCAGGCCGACCATCCCCATCACGGCCAGCGGAGACGGCACGTCCGCGAGCGGCGCGGCGAGCCCGCGGACCAGCGTGTCGATGACGTGCGCGTCGTTCAGCACCACGAAGATCCCGCGCGCGACGCCGATGAGCAGCGCGGCGAAGGCCATCTCGCGGAAGCCCTCGGCCATCGCGGACGCAGTGCCGTTAAGTCCCAGCCCACCCAGCACGCCCGCCAGGATGCCGACCGCCAGGAAGACGGCGGAGAGTTCGTCGAAGCCCCACCCCGCCAGCGCGAGGCCCGACAGAAACACGACAAACCCGGCCAGCACGACGAGCAGCACGGCCGCCAGGCGGGGTGACCACGGAACATCCGCCCCGGTCTCGGACATTGCCGCCCCGCCGGAGGTGTCCGTCACGGCACGCACGGCCCGGGCCTGGCGCATCACGAACCAGGTCCAGGCGGGGACGGCCACGGCCAGCAGCAGCAGGCGCGGCGCCGGATCCGAGAACGCCGCCAGCCCCGCGGCCTGCTGCGCGATGCCGACCTGGAACGGATTGACCGGGCTGAACGCCGCGCCGACGGCCGCCGCGCCGAGGCTCATCGCCACCGCGGTCAGCGGATCCCCGCCCGCACGGACCGCGAGCAGCACGAGCGGCGGCACGAGGGCGACGAACTCCTCCTGCATGTTCTGCAGCGCCCCGGCGGCCGCAAAAAGCACGCAGCACACGGGAATCGCCAGGCGCGTCCGCGGCCCGAGCCGCCGCGTCAGCGCCGCGAGCGCGACACGGAGCGCACCGGTCCGGTCGACGACGACGAACGCCGCGCCCACCAGGAACACCACGGCGAGCACGTCGGCCGCCTGGCCGATGCCGCGCGGCACGGCGCGCAACACGTCCAGCAGCGTGGCCGGGTCGGCAGGCACGGTGTGATACGTCGAGGGGTCAACCAGCGCTCGGCCGGTCGCCGCGTCGGCCCGTCGGGCGTACTCGCCGGCGGGCACGGCGTGCGTCAGCGCCGCGGCCACGAGGATCCCGCCGAAGAGCAGGACGAACGGATGCGGCAGCCGGCGCAGCATGGAGTGCTAGACGGACACGAGCGGGAGGCCGCGCTGTTCGATGACGGCGTAGATGTCGATGCCCTTCGGCTCGTCGTCGAGATAGTCCGTCGCGTCCGCGGGCGGACGGTACGCCGCCTCCGCGCTGACGCCGGGGATCTCGGGCGCCACGTCATTCCGCAGGAAGTAGGCGTTCACGCCCGACTCCTCACAGAGCACGAGCCGGTAGCCCTTGCCGCGGGCGCGCTTCTCCAGCGCCGCCAGGCTCGCGCCGAAGTACCCCTTCGGACGCGGCGACGGAATCGCCGCGTCGGGCAGCGTGACCGCGCGGCGCGGGCCGAAATGCGCGTTGTATTCCATGACGAGCACGCGCGGCGAGACCTGCTTCAGCGCGTCGAGCAGCCAGTAGTCGATGCTGTCGATGTCGATCGAGAGGAAATCGATCTCCCCCTTCAGGCCGTGCGTCTTGAGCAGCGCGTTGAACCCCGCCGACGTCACGTACTCGCACGCCACGGTCACGGCCGGGTTGGGCGCCATGAGCCGTCGCAGCGCGCGCACGTGGGGCCGGTGCCCCTCGACCATCAGGCCAGACCAGCCGAGGTCGAGCGCCAGCACGGCGGAGTTGCCGCCGCTCTGTCCCGACCCGATCTCGACGAACGTCCGCGTGGTGACGCCGGCCGCCGCCAGCAGCGCGAGCGTGACGCCGTCTTCCTCGTTCTGGGAATACAGGCGGAACCGCCGTCCGTTGATGCTGCCGGGCGCGGCGAGGCCGCTGCGCTCCAGCGCGACGTACCGCATCAGCGCGTCGAGCTGCTGACGCGTCCGGCGGCGCCAGCGGTCCTCCCGCTTCTGCCGCTGCTCGGTCGCGAGGAGCAGCGCTTCCACGCGGCGCAGCCGTGCCCAGGTCGTCTGGCGCAGCAGCGTCCGTCCAAAGTCGATCACGCGGTTTCCCATCACGTATCCAGTGTCCGCTGCTCCGGTGCGCCGGGCTGTGGCGCTGCAGCCGTGGCGCTACAATCGCCGCATGCCGCTCATCGAACCCGGCGCCAAGGCGCCGGCCATCACGCTGAAAGACCAGCACGAGAAGACGCACAAGCTCTCGGAGTACGCCGGGCGTCCGGTGGTGCTGTATTTTTACCCGAAGGACGACACATCCGGCTGCACACAGGAGGCGTGCGACTTCGAAGCCTCACTGCCCCGCTTCAGGAAGTCGAAGGCGGTCGTGCTCGGGGTGAGCATCCTGAACGAGGCCAGCAAGGCGAAGTTCGCGGGCAAGCACGGGCTCACGTTCCCCCTGCTCGCGGACGAGGATCACGCCGTCGCCGAGAAGTACGGCGTCTGGACCCAGCGGTCACTCTACGGACGGAAGTTCATGGGGATCGCGCGCACGACGTATCTCATCGATGCGCAGGGCAAGGTGGCGCGGCGCTGGGACAAGGTGAAGGTCGCGGGTCACGCCGACGAGGTGCTCGCGGCCGTCAACGCACTCGACTAGCTGAGCCCGCCGCGGCGTTTCCAACGCCGCGGCCAGACGTCACTGCGCGGGGGCGTCGCCCTTCTTCAGGCGCTCCCGGGCCTTCTCGACGTCGCGGTGGAAGACGAAGAGCTTGTCCGCATTCCCGTCGGGGTCGGTGAAGTTGAACTGCTTGCCCTTCCGCAGCTTCACCTTCAGGTTCTTCTCCAGATAATCGATCTGGAACGTCTCCAGGTCCGCCATAGACGCCGTGAAGGCGTCGTCCTTGTCGGTCGTCTCGTAGCGGATCCCCTGCGGCGTCGCGATCAGCCGGCCCTGACAGGACCCCATCCGGTGCTTATGGACGACGGCCAGCTTGAGGTCCAGCCGGACCTCCTTGAAGCGGAGCCTGATCTCGCGCGGCCCCGGCTCGACGTCGATGGTCTGCGCGATTCCGTCGTAGCCCTCCACTGACACGTTGAGCTGGTGCGTGCCCGGCTTCACGTTGGGCGCCGTGACCGGCGTCGCGCCGACGAACTGGCGGTCGATGAACACCTGGGCACCGGGCACGTCGGTCTCGATGCGCAGCGTCCCCGTCTCGGGCGCGGCCTCGGCCACCGGTGGCGGCGCCTCTGGTGCGGGGGCCTCGACCGGCGGAGCGACGTCCGTGCGCGGCCTCCGGGCGGCGCCTGTCGCCGGCGCCGGCGCAGACGGCTCGGGAGCGGATGTCTCGGCGCGGGGCGCAGCGGGCGCGGCCACGGGCTGCTCCGCAGGGGCCTCCTCGGGCGTGTCACGGTTCAGGAACAGGTAGGCGCCGCCCAGCACGACGACGGCAGCCCCGAGCGCAATGACGGTGCGATTCACGGCGCCAATCGTACCGCAAGCCGCGCGCGGGCTGTAGACTGGGCCGCATGCCCCGCGTCGCGGGCCGCGCCGGCGCGGCCGCGCTCGTCGTACTGGCGTTACTCGCGGCGTCGCTGACGCTCTCGGCCCAGCGCCGGCGCGGCGGCGCGATCGCCATCGCGGGCGAGGCGGACTTCGACGGCGGCTTCCAGTTCTGCCGCGTGGCCTTCCGGCAGAGTCCCGATGGCGACGGCGGCGGCTGGAGCGTCGACTACCCCCAGGCCGACCGCAACGTCACGGTCCGGCTCTCCGAACTCACGCGGGCCGCCGTGCGCCTCCAGCAGGGCGAGCCGAACCACCTCGTCACGCGCCTGACCGACGATGCACTCTTCCGCTGCCCGTTCGTGATGATGACCGAGGTGGGGACCGTCTACTTCGACAACGCGGAAGCCGAGAAGCTGCGCACGTATCTGCTGAAGGGCGGCTTCCTGTGGGCCGACGACTTCTGGGGCGACTACGCGTGGGACATCTGGCAGCGCGAGATCCGCAAGGTCCTGCCGGCCGCCGAGTATCCGATCGTCGACCTGCCGGTCGACCACCCCATCTACCGCACGCAGTTCGTGCTCAAGGCCGGCGTCCCGCAGATCTCGTCGATCAACTTCTGGCTCGGTGCGGGCCACACGTCCGAGCGGGGCGCCGAAAGCGCGCAACCGCACGGCCGGGCCATTCTCGATGCCCACGGCCGGGTGATCGTCTTCATGAGCCACAACACGGACATCGGCGACTCATGGGAGCGCGAGGGTGAGGACCCGGACTACTTCCGGCTGTACTCGGTCAACGGTTACGGGCTGGGTATCGACGTGCTGCTCTACGCGATGACGCACTAGGCGTCGTCCGGTCGCGCCACACTCTGCCCCTGGATTGCCCGCCTGAAGTCGAGCGGCGCCGCGATGGCGTGAAAGGTCTCCTTGACGCCACCCGTGCCTGAGAGCGACACCGTCCCGTAGTTCAGCAGGCGGCCGGGAACGGACTGCTCCACGGCAATGGCCTCGATCTGCCGCAGCAGGAGTTCCAGCGTCCTGCGCCGGATCAGCCCGGTCTTGATCACGACGCGCTTGTCGGTCACCCCGAACTCCGAGGTCCGCGCCTCGATCCACGGCGAGACCGCCAGCAGCAGTCCCGCCGCCACGACGACGGCTCCGGCCGCGGCCGGAAGGCCCGTCGCGTCGGAGAGTGCAACCAGGATGACGCCCGCCAGGGTCACGGTCGCCGCCTTCGCGTAGACGACCGGATGCAGGTGCGCGCGCGCGACGACACGCTCCCCTGGCAACAGACTCGAATCGATGTACCCCACCAGCGGTCTCCGTATGCCGACGCCTAGGCGTCGCGGTCCCAATGAAAGCGATGCAGCCCTCGGTGCACGACCGGGGCCAGTACGATCCCCGTCACGGCGAGGAACACGATACCGGCGTACAGCGCATACAGGCCCGCGAAGATCTTCCCCGCTTCGGACTGGGGCGCATGTACGGGCCCCATGCCTCCGAGCAGCATCGCCGCTTCGAGGAACGCATCCGGCGCGCCGAGGTGCTCGATCTCCATGTAGCCGGCCATCCCCACGCCGAGCGAGAGCGCGATCAGGGCCAGCGCCGCGAGCGCGTGGCGGGCGACGCGCCAGACGAATTCCTCTGGCGGGAGGATCGGGGCGTGCCGGCGCTCGTACATCGGGAAGGAGGCGGCCGGTGGCCTAGACCGCGGCGCTCAGCTCCGGATAGAGCCGGGCGACGCAGACCGGGCAGATGCCGTGCGTGAACTCGATCTGTGTGACCGGGCTGCGATACGCCTCGGCGTGCACCCACCGGCCCAGCTCGGTCCGGAGCTTGTGGCACCCCGCGCAGATCGGGAGCAGGTGCGCGCCGGCGCGATGCTGGGGCGGACCCGCCTGGGGGTCGACGAACTTCGCCACGATGAGGCGTCCCGACCGGGCGCCCCACCGATCCGCGACGGGAACGATCCGGATCGACAGCGTGCCCGCCGGCGTCGGCAGGTCCGCGTCGTAGGTGTCGGGCACGCGCGTCCAGTTCGGGTACCCCATCAGACGGGCCAGTGACGCGCGGTCGGCAATCCTGGGGTCATCCGCGGCACGGTTGGCGAAGACCTCGCGGCCGCGGGCGTCGATGACGATCACGGCGTCGCTCATCGCCTGCATGAACGCGGCGCGCGCCTGCGGCACGAGATCCAGCAGCCCCTGCCGCAGCACGAGCCAGGCGAGGAGTCCGCCGCTGACGCCGACGGCGATCGCCACCAGGTCGAAGCCGGGCCACGGCCCCAGCTTGAAGACCGAAATCACGTTGGCGACCCACGGCACGCCGATGACCACGAGGACCACGGCCGTGGCCTGCCGGAAGTCGTGCGCGACCGATGAGAGCGAACGGATGAGCAGCACGGCTGCGCCGACGTTCAGCGCGTAGTGCTGGGCCATCAGGATCCAGAAGAACCAGCCGTACCGGTAGAGCGCCAGCGCCTCGCCCGGGACCAGGTCGATCCGGGTCCAGATACCGTGGTGCCACGAGTTGGTCCACGCCATCAGCAGCGCGGTCAGCGGCACGCCCCAGATGGCGAGCAGCAGCCACGGGCGGACCCTGGTCTCCGCCCCGGTGAGTTCGCGGGCGGCCATGAAAAAGAACGGCGAGGCGGACACCACGCCGAGATACTGGATCTGGGACACGAACTGGCGCGCCTCGACCGTCTGGACGCGCACTTCGAACGTGTCGCAGAGCGCCCACCACGAGACCGCGAACAGGAGGCACGTCAGGGGCGTTCCGCCGGGCGCATGACGGCGCGGCCACACCACGACCGCGGCGGCGAACGCGACAAGTCCGGCCACGAGGTACACGAGAGAAAAGAGCCCAGCCTGCATCCAGATTGTCCCCGCGGCCTGCCGCAGTGTTGCCGGAGGGTACTACAACGATGTGAAGCGTTTCGGTGGTGCTGACGCACCTGTCACAACATGTGCCTGAGAGTGCCCAGGAAAATGTAGAACCTCAACCTCCCGTCCGAATGCACGGCTGAGCTGCGATCCGGTCAGCACGGCATCCCGCGGGCCGTCGGCGATCAGATGCCCGTCCTTGAGGAGGAGCACGCGCCCGATCTCGGGGACGAGTTCCTCGACGTGGTGCGTCACGAGCAGCACCGTCGTTCCGGAGCGGCACGCGGTGCGGACGGCGTCGAGGAAGTCCTGCCGCGCGGCAAGGTCGAGGCCGGTGGTCGGTTCATCGAGCAGCAGCAGATCGGGCGCGGCCACGAGCGCCCGCGCGATGAGCACCCTGCGCCGCTCACCGGCGGACAGCGACGGCAGCAGGCGATCCGCCAGATGCGTGAGTCCCACGGCGTCCACCGCGCGTGCCGCCTGCGCGCGCTGGGCGGTACTGACGACCTGGTGCGAGAAGACACCTTCGCTGCCCAGCAGGCCCGAGAGCACCGCGTCCACGACGCGCACGCGCCCACCCGCACTGCTCCGCGCGAATCCGGCTTCGAGGTCCGCGGAGACCAGGCCGATGCGCCGCATCAGCGCCGTCCGCTCGATACGCCCGCGGCCGAACCACTGCACCGGCTCGGGATGGGACGCCGAGGCCAGCGGATGATCCGCGAGGGTAAGGAGCCTGATGAGGGAGGACTTGCCTGAGCCGTTCGGCCCGAGGATCGCGGTGTGGTCGCCCGCGTGGATGGTGAAGGAGAGCTGGTGGAGGACCTGCGCGCCGCTCCTGACGAGCGACGCGCCGGCCACGCTCAGGACGGGTGGGGCACTGATGCTCACCGTGTCCTGCCGACGTCCGGGGACGTCTACTTGACGTGCTTGTTGACGAGCTTCGTCATCTCGAACATGTTCACGGTCGCCTTGCCGCCAAACACGGCCTTCAGAGCGGCGTCCGCGTTGATGTTCCGCTTGTTCTTCGAATCCTGGAGCTTGTTCTTCTTGATGTAGGCCCAGAGCTTCTTGGTCAGCTCCGTCCGGGGGAGCGGCTTGTCACCGACGACCGCTGCGAGGACCGCGTCGGGTGCCACCGCGCGCATGAACGCCGCGTTCGGCTTACGCGCGCTCTTCTTCTTTGCGGGCTTTGCAGCCTTCTTCACTGCCTTCTTCACAGCCTTCTTCGCAGCCTTCTTCTTGGTCGCCTTCTTGGCCATTGAATCTCCTTTGGAGAGAGAGGGTGGTGCGTGTCTCGCGGATGGTAGCACGCTCCCGGGGAGAGTTCACCCGGGAAACAGCGCGTTCTCAGAGGGGAGGGCGTCCCTAGTACCGGAAGACGCGGTTGACCTTCACGATGAAGGACCGGTTCTGCAGGTCGGGAAACCCGACCCGGTTCAGCGTGTCCCGCTGGTCGTTGTAGACGATGAAGAGCTCGCTGCCCGGGATGTACTCCCACCGGAACCGGACGTTGGCAGCGAGGGTATGGTTCGACTGGTTGTACTGGATGAGCGCGGTGGTGAAGGCCCAGGGCGTCAGCGTGAAGGTCACGCGCGAGGTGACCAGCCGCTGGGTGAACGACCCGGTGCTGACCTCCACGTTGTTCAGCGTCACCGCGGGCTCCATCGAGAGGCGGGGCCCCACGTTGACGCGGCCGCTCGAGAGGCTGACGGTGGTCTTCGTCCCGTCGTAGAAGGCGCCCTGTTCGAAGGCGACGTTGCCCGAGAGATTCCGCTGACGGCCGAAGTTGTAACCGGCCCGCCAGAACTGGAAGCCGTAGTCACCGACCGGCAGCGTCACGGTGGGCGCGATGCGGAAGGGCGCCGGCAGGAACTCGTGCTGGTCGCTGACCTCGGCGAACAGGACGTCCTGGTTCTGGTACTGGATCTCGAAGCGGCCGGTGACCAGCCGGGACTCGAGCCGTCCGGTCGTGTAGTTGTCAATGTTCGAGAAGGAGCCCGAGTAGAGATACTTCCGGACGACCTTGTTCTTCTTCGGCCGGGGACTGAAGCGGACCGACCCGAGGTTCTTCCGCATGTCCGGACGGCGGACGAAGCCGACCTCAGGGTTGAAGAACCGGCCGACGCCGAGGTGGTCGAACTGCAGGCCCCACCGATCCGCGTTGTAGTCCATGAACGCGCGGTAGCTGCGCTGCGCACCCGCGCCTGTCGGGGTGCGGCCGCTCTCGGCCTGCGCCCAGTAGGCGCTGGCCTGGAAGTCGGGGCCGAACGCCCACGAGCTGTCGACGCCGTACGAGGTCGCGGCGTCCGGTCTGACCGCGCCCACGGACCGGTGGGTCACGATCATGCCGATGTTGTTCCGGCCGAACAGATCGCGACGGACCCGCAGCACCGAGAAGTTCGTGGCTTCGGTTCGCGACCGGGCCTCCTCGCCCCCCTGCACGTTCAACGCGCCGATGGTGAACTTGCCCTGCCGGCCCGAGAGGCGCCCGCCCCCGATGAGGGGCACCTCCTGTGCCGCCGCCGAGAGGCCGATGGCCCGGCTGTAGAAGATCAGGGGCACATCGCTGCCCACGTTGGCCGTGGTGTTCGTGGCGGCGAAGGCAAACAGGCCGCCGTTTTCGAGGAAGAAGTCGCGCTTCTCCGGGAAGAACAGGCTGAAGCGCGTCAGGTTCACCTGCTGCTCGTCCGCCTCGACCTGGGCGAAGTCGGTGTTGACCGTGATGTCGGCGAGCAGGCCCTGCGTCACGGCGTATTTCATGTCGACGCCGACGTCGCCGCCGAGGTCGTTCTCCACCACGGGCCGCGCCAGCTTGTCGGTGCCGATATTGCCGCGGACGTACGGCTTGATGTCGAGGTTGCGGGATCCCTGTGGCGGCTCGAGCCCCACCAGTTCGGCCGCCAGTGCGGCACGGAAGTGACCCTGGCTGCCGACCGACGGCGGGATCGGCACGACGTACGAGTACTCGTTCTTCGCCATGTTCCGGCGGCGCAGCTGCACACCCCAGGGATGGTTCGCGCCGGGCGTGTACCGCAGGGACTTCCACGGCACGCGCGCCTCGACGACGTAGCCCTTGTCGAAGTAGCCCGTCTTCACATACCAGATCGGATTCCAGTCGAGGCTGACCTGCCGTTCGTTGGTCACCTGGCCGTCGATGCGGCCGCCGGCAGCCGAGATCTCGAAGAACAGCACGTTCCGGCGGTCGTGGAACGTGTCGAAGCTGAAGGCGAACTGGTCGTTCTGGACGATGTTGGTGTTGTCGCGCCGCATCTCGTTCGCCATGAGCTTGCTCATGTCACTTTCCCAGCAGCGGCAGGTCACGTACACGTACTTGTCATCGAAGAAGATCCACACCTCGCTCTTCTCGGTGGCCGGCGCGTACGGCACCGGGTCGTTCTGGATGAAGTCGCTGGCCGGCTGCACCTGGCTGTAGATCGGCTCGTCCACTTTGCCGTCGATCCTGAGCGGGGTGCTCAGACGCACGGCCCGCAGCGTCGCCCGGCCGTACATGTCGCGCGCGATCGTCTGGGGCGCGTCGGGCGCGGCTGGCAGCGGCGTGCCCGGCGGAGCGGCGGGTGGCGCCGGGAGGCCGGGACGCGTGGCCTGCTGCGCCCACACCGGCACGGCCAGGAAGACGGCACTCAACCACAGGACGAGGACGCGGGCAGTCGCCATAAGCGAGCAAGGATAATCCACGGATCACGCCGCGCCCCGCTCTCACGACAAATTACGACCACGTATACTTGGGCCTCTTTGATCCTTTCCTTCCTCGACCTGCTCCCCGTCGCCAGCGGCGTGCAGCCGGGCGACGTCATCCGCAGCGCCGAGACCGTCGCCCGCGCGGCCGAAGCCGCCGGCTACCACCGGTACTGGGTGGCCGAGCATCACAACATGCCGAGCATCGCGAGTGCGGCGCCGGACATCCTGATCGCGCACGTCGCGGCGCGAACGAGCCGGATTCGCGTGGGCGCCGGCGGCATCATGCTGCCCAATCACGCCCCCCTGCGGATCGTGGAGGCGTTCCGGACGCTCGAAGCGCTCCACCCCGGGCGCATCGATCTCGGCCTGGGCCGAGCGCCCGGCACGGACGCGGTCACATCCTCCGCGCTGCGGCGTGGCGCCGGAGACGACCCGAACGAGCGGCTGTCGGAGTTGATGGCCTTCGAGCACGGCACGTTTCCGGCACAGCACCCGTTTCATCACATCGCCCCCACGCCGGCAGGCGTGAGCCTGCCCCCCGTGTGGATGCTGGGCTCCACCACGGCCGGCGCGGCCATCGGCGCGTCGCTGGGCGTCCGCTATGCCTTTGCCGGGCACTTCGCAATGCGCAACGCGGCCGCGGCTATCGCGCTCTACCGGACGCGTTTCCAGCCGGCGGCCTCGCCCGCCGCGCACTCCTCCATGCTGGCGGCGCCGTACGCGATGCTGGCCGTCACCGTGATCTGCGGCGAGGACGACGCCCACGCCGTGCGCATGGCCGCGCCGGTCAAGCTGGCGATCGCCCGGAGCCTCACCGGGCAGCGGCTGCCGATCGCCCACGAGCAGGAAGCGCTCGCCTACCGGTTCAGTCCGGAGGAGGATGCCGCGGCCAACACGTTCCTCGAGGGAGCGATTGTCGGGGGACCGGACCGCGTCAGAAGCGCGCTGGACGCCGTGGCCGCCCGGACTGGCGCGGACGAGATCATGGTCTCGACGCTGGTTCCCAACCTGGACGACCGCCTGGCCTCGCTGGCGCGGGTGGCGGCGGCCGTGGGACCGGAGCCGGGACCCGCCTAAGCCGGCGGCGACGCCTCCTGCGGGCGCCTGGCGGCCTCCAGACGCGTCCGGGCGCACTGCACGAAGGCCTGCCAGGCCGCGTCGTCGGCGAAGGCCCTGCGGGGCACGACGTAGCCCGCCAGCGTGTCCGTCATCAGAAACAGGTAGGCGCCGGTCTGCACCACCTCCAGCACGCCCGCCCACGTCGTGAAGCCCTGGTGCAGCGGCGCGAGCTGGCGGACGCCGTCCTCCGACAGCGCGATCGTCCTGGGCCCGACGAGCGAGCCACGCTCCCCCGGCGAGGCCGCGAGGCGGTAGAGGCGCGAGAGGGGCCACCAGATTGCCGGCACGAGCAGCGCCACGACCAGCGCCGACGCGGGGTCGACACGCACGCCGAGGGCGCCCGAGAGCACGCCGCCCGCGAGAACCGCCGCCAGCACGAGCACGAGCCAGTAGAGCGGCGTCCGTACGGAGGCGCGGATGCGCCCCGTCACGAACCGCTGGAACGCCGCCATGTCCGCCCTGGTGGCGCTGAAGCTCACGCGCAGTTCGGGGTCCATGGGCTCGCTACGCTCCGCGGAACACGAAGTACACCGCGCCGAGCAGGCACAGCCCGGCCCAGAGGAAGTCGAGCCGCACCGGCTGCTTCATGTACCAGACGGCGAACGGCACGAAGACCACCAGCGTGATGACCTCCTGCATCACCTTGAGCTGCGGCAGGCTGAAGGCCTCGGCGCCGATCCGGTTGGCGGGTACCTGCAGGAGGTATTCGAACAGCGCGATGCCCCAGCTGATGAGCGCCGCGACGAGCACGGGCTTGTCGCGCAGCGTCCGGAGGTGGCCGTACCACGCGACGGTCATGAAGACGTTCGAACAGATCAACAGGCCACTGGTCGTCAGGAGGATGCGCATGTCGCGGACATGATGCCGCAGCAGCCGGGCCGCCGTGAACGGGCTCCCGTCGCGCCAAAAGAAAAGGGCCGGAGCGTCTGGCGCCCCGGCCCTGGATTACTCGAACGTCCGTTCCGGTCTACTTCGGGGCGACGTACGGCTCCGTGTCGGTGATCTGGCTCTGGGCGTCGACCGCGACGACCTTCACCAGCCCGGCCACGTTGGCCTTGACCTCCGCCTCGATGGCCGGCACGTACCCGGCGCCTTCGACGCGGACGATCTCACCCACCTTGAACTTCGCGCCGACGGTCAGCAGGCTCGTGTCGTTGACCTTCGGCTTGTCGGGCGCCACGCGGCCGATCTTCGTGTAGTACTCGCGCAGGTACGCGGCCGTCTGCGGCTGGGCCTTGAAGAACCCGGCGAAGAACTGGCCGTCGCACACCTGAATCGGCTTCCAGCCGAGGACATTCGCCTGATCCAGGTTCTCCGTGGCGCCGTGATCCAGCAGATAGCCGGCCACCGAGTTGGTGCCGCTGTAGCACGCACCGTGCAGCGCCGTCTCCTTGTTCTTGTTGACGGCCGCCACCGGAATCTTCAGCTCCTCGACGAGGTACTTGACCGAGGCGAGACGCTCTTCCTCGGTGCCCGCATCCTCGAGCGGATTCAGGATCGCGACGCCGGCTGCCACCATGAGCGGCGTGTCCTCGTCGGCGTTCTTGATGTTCGGGTCCGCGCCGTTGGCGACGAGCAGCTTCATCATCGGCACGTCCGCCACCTTCGCCGCCTGCAGGAACGCCGTGGCGCCCACGCGGTTGAAGCGGTTGCGGTAGCCGTCACCGAAGCTCTTCGTAGCCTGAAAGTTCACCTTCGCGCCCTTGTCGATCATCTTCTTCGCGAGCGTCAGGCTGTCCACCGTGCCGGTCGGCTCCGGATTCAGCGGCCCGAACTTCGCGTTCAGACGGCGCGTCCACACGAGCTGCTGCAGCGCCGTGTAGCCGGGTCCCTTGTTCGGGTCGGCGCCGCGGTCCAGCAGGTAGCTGGCCACCTCGTAGTGGCGGTTGAGCACCGCGAGCAGCAGCACCGTGGTGCCGTCGCCCGGCTTCTCGTCGTTCACGTTGGCACCGGCGTCGAGCAGCGTCTTGAGGACGTCGAGCTGCCCTTCACGCGCGGCCCACATGACCGGCGTGAACTCCAGGCCGTTCGTGTTCGGCGACCACGCCGGATCGCGGTGCGCGCGCAGACCGATCGGGTCGTTGACGCGCGGGATGCGCCCGCCCGGCATGCCCGGCTTCGGCGCCTTCGAGCGGGCGTTCACGTTCGCTCCGGCCTCGAGCAGCACCTTTACGACCGCCGTCGCGCCTTCGGACGCCGCCCACATCAGCGCCGTCTGCTGGCGGGAGGACTCGGCCACGTTGACGTTCGCACCCTTGGCGAGCAGCGCCTTCACGGCGTCGGCGTTGCCCGAGCGCGCGGCCATCATCAGCACCGGCTCGCCCGTGACCACGGCGTTGGCGTCCTCGCCCTTGGCCAGCAGCAGCTCGATCACCCCGGCGTTGCCCTTGTTGCACGCCAGCGCGAACGGCGTGGCGCCCGCGCGGGTCGTCGCCTTCACGTTGGCGCCGGCCTTGAGCAGCAGGTCGGCCACCTGGGCGTTGCCGATGTGCGCGGCCCAGTGCAGGGCCGTGGTGCCATCGGGCTCCGAGGCGTTGACGTCGACCTTCTGCGCGAGCAGGGTCTTCACCGTCGCCACGTTGCCGTTCTTCACCGCGTCGATCAGGGCGACGCGGCGGGCGGCTGCCTCGGAAGAGGCAGCCACCGTCAGGGTCACGAGAAGCGCTGCCGCCGCGAGGGCGATGCGCCGGATGTTGCGGTTCATCAGTATCGCTCCTTGATGCTGCACTAGATGTCGGTCAGCATCCCGGTCGAGTCGCCGATGTGATCCATCGGCACGCCGGCCTTGTCGAGCAGGGCCATGTGCAGGTTCATCAGCGGCTGTCTGATCTTCGGGTCGTAGTCGATGTAGCGCTCGCCCTTGATCTTGCCGTTGAGCTTGCCCATCAGCAGCACCGGGAGGTCCAGCGGGCTGTGGAGGTCGCCGTCGCTCTGACCCGCACCGTAGACGAGCGCCGAGTGGTCGAGGAGCGAGCCGTCCCCGTCCTGCGTCTTCGCCATCTTCTCGAAGAGCTGGTGCATCAACGAGATGTGGTACGTGTTGATCTTGGTCAGCTGCGACTGCTTGTACGGGTCGTTCTGGTGATGCGAACTCTCGTGGTGACCCTCGGGCACCCCGATGTTGTTGTAGTTCTTGTTGCCCTGCTCACGCGCGATCGAGAAGGTCGCCACGCGCGTCAGGTCCGCCTGGTACGCCAGGAAGATCAGGTCGAGCATCAGCAGCGTGTGCTCCTCGAACGTCTCCGGAATGCCGACCGGGCGGTCGATCAGCGCCACGTCCGAGCTGGAGCTCTGCTTCTCGGCCTTCTGGATACGGGTCTCGGCGTCGCGGATGGCCTGGAGGTATTCATCCACGCGCGACTTGTCGCCGGCGCCGATCTTCACGCCGAGGAGCGAGAGGTCCGACTGCACGGTGTCGAGAATGCTCTTGTCCGAGCGCATGCGCTTGATGCGCGCCTGCTTGTCGCTCTCCTCGCCGAAGAGCCGCTCGAACACGATGCGCGGGTTGCGCTCCATCGGGTTCGGCACCGTCGCCGACTTCCACGAGATGGTGTTCACATAGAGGCAGCTGTAGCCGTTGTCGCAGGAGCCGACCTGGTCGGACGGGTCCGTGCAGAGTTCGAGCGACTCGAGCACGGTCTCCTTGCCGAGGCCACGCGCCGCGAACTGGTCGGCCGTCGTGGCCAGGCGCACATCGGACTCACCGGACTTCGCGAGCGTGCCCGACAGCCACGCCGACTGGTTCCGCGTGTGCGGGCCACCGCCATCACCGAGACCGG
Organism: uncultured Bifidobacteriaceae bacterium; assembly: GCA_964400405.1. Taxonomy (GTDB): domain Bacteria; phylum Acidobacteriota; class Vicinamibacteria; order Vicinamibacterales; family UBA2999; genus CANKJK01. Next base: position 67,722 of record CAYNUO010000003.1, read on the forward strand.
CCGAGTAGTTGTTGAGGTTGCCGAGCACCGTCACGTACTGCCGGAGGTCGTTGAGACCCGACAGCGTCTGCGACAGGACGAAGTCCTTGCCGGCGCCGGGCGTCCGCGGCTTCCAGAGCGGCATGTGCATGCCGTTCGGCACGTAGAAGAACCCGAGGCGCGGCGGAGCCGCCGCCTTGGATGAGGCCGTCAGTGCCGGGACCATCGCGTCCAGCATCGGCAGCGCCAGCGTGACACCCGCGCCACGAAGGAAGGTGCGCCGGGGAAGGGCCATCTTGGTAACGATCATCGCTCTCTCCTTTTTAACGGCTACTAGATGCGGCAGCTAACGTGCAATCGAGGCTGACTGCGTCGCTGGTGCCACAGCCGCCGCCTTCCTCATCTGGAACGGAACACTCTTCACAATCCCTGTGACGATCGCCGAGAAGCGGTAGTTGCTCGCCGCCGCGTCCGCCACGACCTTGCGGACGGCCGGCGCGTCGTAGTACTCGGTGCCGCGGCCAAGCGCATACATCATCAGCTTGTTCGACATCGTCTTCACGAACTGTTCCTTCTTCGACAGCATCAGCGCGCGGAAGTCATTGATGCCGCTGAACTTGGTCCCGTCAGGGAGCGTGCCCGACGCGTCGATCGGCTGGAAGCCGGCGTCAACGAGACGCCACTTGCCGATACCGTCGAACTGCTCGAGCGCGAAGCCGGCCGGGTCGATGTTGCTGTGGCACGACGCACACACCGGGTTCGCGCGGTGCTTGGCCATCAGCTCACGCACCGTCAGCACGCGGCCGTCGGCCTGCTTCTGCTCCGGAAGCGGCGGCACGTTGGCCGGCGGCGCCGGCGGCGGCGTGCCGAGGAGGTTCTCGAGGATCCACTTGCCACGCACGACCGGCGACGTCCGCGTCGAGCGCGAGGTCACCAGCAGCAGCAGGCCCTTGCCGAGCAGACCGCGACGCGGGCTGTCCGCCGCCAGCTGCACGCGCCGGAAGTCGTTGCCGTAGACACCGGCGATGCCGTAGTGCTTCGCCAGCCGGTCGTTCAGGAACGTGAAGTCGCCATCGAGCAGGTCGACGGCGCTGCGGTCCTCGCGGACGACGGCCGAGAAGAACATCTCGATTTCCTTCTGGAACGCCTGCCGGAGCGTCTCATCGAAATTCGGGAAGATCGGCTCGGACGGCAGGGACGACTTGATGTTGCGGACCCACAGCCACTGGGACGCGAAGCTCCGCGTCAGCGACTCGGACCGCGCGTCCGCCAGCATGCGCTTCACCTGCTTCTCGAGCACGCCCGGCGCGCGGAGCTGACCGGCGATCGCCAGATTCATCAGCTCGTCGTCCGGCGCGCTGCTCCAGATGAAGAACGCGACGCGCGACGCCAGGTCGACGTCGCTGATCCGGTAGATGCCGCCCGGGCCCGGCTTGGCCGGGTCCGCCACGACGCGGAACAGGAAGTTCGGGTTCACGAGCATGGCGCGGATGCCGCGCTCGACGCCGCCCTCGAAGTCGGACTCGGCGCGACCGTCCTTGTACTGCGCCATCAGGACCTCGACGTCGTGCGCCGTCAGCGGCCGGCGGTACAGACGACGGCCCATCCGGCTCAGAATCGTCCTGGCACAGGCCTCCTCCGCAGCCGCGGAGGTGCCGGCCGGCTTGCACGAGAAGATTTTGCGGCGGCTGGGCGTGTCGCCCTTGCCGACCACCTTGGCTGGTCCGCGGAGCACCACGCGTGCGACGCCCGCCGAGCGGAAGAACGCCGTGCCACCGCCGTTCGTGTCGCCGCCGTAGTACGGCGTGCGGTCGCCCTCGATCTTCAGCGTCGGGCTGGTCTTCAGATAGGCCGCCGTCACTTCATGCGGCCCGGCCTTCACGATCATCCTATGGATGATCGTGTCGGGCTCGCCGCCGGCCATGTCGTACTCGGGCCCACGCGGCTTCGGCGAGAAGTCGAACAGCTTGATCTGCTCGCCGTCGATCGCGAAGTCGATCTGCCCCTTGCCGCCGGGCGCGATCTCGAACTCGTACTCCCCGTCCACCGGGAAGATGTGCGTGAACCGCGTGCCACCCCGCGTGCCGAAGGGCATCCCCTCGATATAGATGTCCTGGCGCTGGGCCGGCGGCGCCTTGAACTCGAGTTCGACCGGGGGCGGGTTGCCGCCGACGGCCGTGCGGGAGACCTTCGCGGCCACCGACAGGTACTGCTCGAGCAGCGTCTGCGTCAGCCGGAGCGACGACGCGATGTTGTCGAACGCCGATTCGCCGCCGCCGGAGTCGTCAATCGGCAGGAGCTCGGTGAAGTCCATCTCCATGCCGAGCACGTCGCGCACGATGTTGCCGTACTCGGTGCGGTTCAGGCGGTGGAGCGACTCGGTGCGGCCGGGGTTCGGCTGCTTGGCCGCCGCGGCATCCAGCTGGGATTCGAGCCAGCCGGCAAAGCCTTCATACGCCACCTTCTCGGGGCGCGGGGCTCCGGGCGGCGGCATGACGCCACCGCGGATCTTGCGGACGACGCGTTCCCAGACTTCGCCGTGCTCACCCACCTTCGAGATGTCGGCGTTGTCCAGGCGCATCTTGCCGTTCTGAACACGGGCGTTATGGCAGCCCACGCAGTACTTGTCGAGCAGCGCCCGCTTGTCCGCGGTCGCCGCGGCGCTCGACGCCACCGGCTTCGGCGCGGCCTGCTGGGCAGACGCATTGACGGCCCCCATCAGCGCGACCAGGCTGGCCACCCCTACCCACACGTGCTTGAACCTCATGCGCGACACTCCTCCTCGCAACTACCGGCTATCAAGTAGCCGAATGTTATACCCCAACGTAGGGGGGCCCTGTCGCGAGATGTATTCCCGGAGTCGCGGGGTGGACCGCGCGCGACAGGCGGCGATAAGAGGCTATGGATGCAACGAGTTACAGATCCTCTACCTGAGCCGTTCTACCAGTCCGTCGGCATGTAGTCCTTCAGGAACTTGCCCCAGACGTGGGTGCCTGAATTCTCGCCCGCGATGATCGGATCGACGATCCTGGCCGCGCCGTCGACGATGTCCAGCGGCGGGTGGAAACGTTGTTCACGTGTCTTCCGCGCGGCGATCACTTCGGGGTCCTCGTCGGTCACCCAGCCGGTGTCGACGCTGTTCATGTGGATCGCGTCGGCGTGATAGTCCGCGGCCGCCGTGCGCGTCATCATGTTCAGCGCCGCCTTGGCCATGTTGGTGTGCGGGTGCTTGGTCGTCTTGAAGCGGCGGTAGAACTGCCCCTCGACGGCTGACACGTTCACGATGTGCTTCGCGCCCGGCGTGCGCCGCATCAGACCGCGCAGACGCCCGTTCAGGACGAACGGCGCAATGGCGTTCACCAGGTGGACTTCGAGCAGCTCGACCGACGACACCTCATCGAGCATCAGCCGCCACGAGTTGCGGTCGCGCAGGTCGACCTGCTGAAGGTCCTGATCGAGCTGCCCCGCCGGGAAAAGCCCCTCGCCGCGGGCCGCATCCTCGGGCAGCAACGCGACCTGCGAGAGTCCTGCGCTGTGGGTCAGACCCGCCTGACGCGATCCGGCCGCGGCTTCGTGCGCGCCGCCGGCGCCGGCCGCTGCCAGCGCGGGCTGCCGCAGCCGCTCGTACGAGCCGACCAGCCGGCGCGCATCGGCCGAGAGCCCGCTGAGCGCGGCGTCTTCGCCCGCCAGCATGTGGGCGTAGTACTCGGGCGGACGCCGCACCGTCTGGCACGCGTTGTTGATGATGAAGTCGAGCCGGTCGAGCGCGCCGTTGAGGTGCGCGCAGAGTCCTTCGACGCTCGGCGTGTGACGCAGGTCGAGCCCGTAGACCTCGACGCGATCGCGCCAGGCGGCGAAGTCCGGTTCGGCCGCGAGCCGCGAGGCCGCGTCCCGGGGGAAACGCGTGGTGACGATCAGCCGCGCGCCGCACCGCAGCAGCTTCAGGCCCGCCTGGTAGCCGATCTTGACGCGCCCGCCCGTGAGCAGCGCCACGCGGCCCGTCAGGTCCGCCTGTTCATCGCGCTTCTGGAAGTTGAATGCCGCGCACGGCGGGCACAGCTGGTCGTAGAAGTGGTGCAGTGTTTCGTACGGCTGCTTGCAGACGTAGCAGTGCCGCGTGTCCTCGACGCGGGGCGCCGGCTCCTCCTCCTCCGCGTGCCGATCCTCAGGCTCGAAGTGCTTCGGCGCGAAGACGTTCGGCGTACTGAACACCGGTTTGCGGCGCAGCGTGCGGATGCCTGTCTCGTGGAGCCGCTCGTCGTCGGACTTCGCGCGCGCCGCGCGTCGTTCCCGCGCGGCGGCCTTCGAGAGTTTGCGGCGTTCGATGCGGTCCGGACTGTACACGCGGGCGAGCGCCTGCAGGAAGCGCTCGCGCTCCTTCGGACTGATTGCCTCGAGCGGACTCCGATCGACGGCGAGCTCTTCGAGCAGCTCCAGTGTCAGGCGGACACGCTCAGCCGCCGGGATAGTGGACGAACCCATCCGTCCATTGTCGCACCGCGGCGGGCAGGTGCCCGCCTGGATGCGGACGCCTAGAAGCGGACGCCGAAGGCCATGCGGAACGCGCGCGCGCCGTTCTGCCCCGGGTAGGGCTGCGGATAGTGGTTGTCCGCCGTCGCCTGCCCGAAGCGCGGACCGCGCACGTAGCCGGTGCGGATGCCGTTGGCGTCGAGCGCGGTCGTCGCGTCAGCGGTCACCGTGCGGTCCCACGCGATCACCTTCTGGTTGTTCAGCAGGTTGTAGACCTCGACCTTGATCCACGGACGCGCGGAGCGCCACACCGGCACCGTCCACGTCGTCGCGAGGTCCAGCACGCCGTAGCCCTTGAAGGTTTCCGCGCCGCGCTCGCCGAAGAACACGACCTCGCGGACGCCTGGATTGATGTCGTTGGCGGGATAGCCGGGGTTGCGGTTGCGCTGCGCCGCCGGCACGGCGATGTTCGCCGTGAGGCTGTACGCCGTTCCGGAGTTCACGCGCCAGAGCGGCGCGACCTCGAGGCGGCCGACGCGGCCCATCCCCGCCGTCCAGACGCCCCAGATGCGCAGCTTGTGACGCTGGAACTGGTCGAGCCGGCCGTAGGGCGCAAGCCGGTCGAGCGCCGGCCCGAAGATCTCCGGGAAGTCGCCGAACGGCGACGGCGCCCCCGGCACGCCCGCGGCCTCGCCGGCGAAGCTGCCGTGGTTGCGGATCTGCGCCGTGTAGTGCCCGGCGACCGTGGCGCGGCTGCCGATGCGCCCCTGACCCTGCAGGATGACCGCGCGGTACTCGCGGGACGGCTCGTCCGTGTTGTCGATCACGCGGTTGGTCACCGTGCCCACGAGCGGGATGTCCGTCGTGCCGTTCGCGAGGCTCACGAAGTCGTCGATGAAGTTCGACGTCGAGCGCTGCACCCATGTGGCGCGCATCCGGATCCCGCCCGGGAGCAGGCGGCTGGCGCCGACGGTGAACTCGCGCACGACCGGCGACCGGAGGTCGTCCGCCATCGACACATTGGCCGTCGGGAAATTCGCGAAGACGACCTGCGTATAGTTCGCCGGGTCGAGCCCGGGCGCGAACGACGCCCCCTGGCCGGCGGGTCCGCTGTAGACGTAGTCCACCTCGCTCGGACGCCCCACCGGCGTGTTCTGCGAGAACTGCACCTGCGTGTACTTGCCCGCATAGGTGCCGAAGCTGGCGTCGAGCACCGTTTCGCCGTCGCCCATCACATCGAACGCGGCGCCGAGACGCGGTGACACCGTCGTGGTGTCAACGGAGATGAGGTCCGTGCTCGTCTTGCCTCGCACGAACTCCACGCGCGCGCCGGCGTCGAGCGTCAGCCGTGGCGCGGCGATCCAGCGGTCCTGCGCGTAGACGGAACCGGTGCGCAGGTTCAGCTCCGCTCCGCGCGTCGCCGCGAACGTCCAGACCTCCGAGACACCCGGCGTGAAGACGGGAATCACGCGACTGTTGGCGTCGAGCACGGGACGGCCGCCGTCCGTCAGGTAGTCGGTCACATACACACGCCCCGTCGGTGACTGCGAGTTGCCGCCGATGCCCGTCGTCACGAAGTACTCGCCGCCGACGCGCACATCGTGCGACCCGGCGCGTGAGGTCGGCAGCAGCGCCGACACGGAACCGGTGAGCTGCCGGTTGTTGCGCGACTCGGGGTCGGTCGCGTCGAGGTACGGCGCGTGGTAGTAGAAGCCGCCCGGCACCGTGGCGCCGAGCGTCTGGAACGGCGAGTCCGCCAGCGTGGTGCCGGAGCCGCCGTTGTTCTCGAAGCGCTGCCGCTTCATCGACCACTGCACGGTGGCGAACACGCGCGACGACAGCGGCGCGTTATAGCCCGCCACGAAGAGCTGGTTCGGCAGGCGCCGCGTGATGAGCGCGCCGGCGTCCAGCAGGCGCGTGGCGCCCACCGCGGCCGTGTTGGCCTGCTCGGTGCCGTCACCGATGAACGAGACCTGCGCCATGTCCGAGCGGCGCAGGCGGCCCGTGAGCTTCACCTCGCCGCGCCGGTTCTGATCCCGGCGGGTGAAGGCGCCGGCCGTCTGCGGGAACGTGTTCAGCGTTTCCGTCCGTTCGAAGCGGCCCGCCGTGAAGAACCACAGGTGGTCGCGCCGGATCGGGCCGCCGAAGGTCGCCTCGTGCGTGTAGCCGAGCACGTTCGGGTTCTCGATGTTGGCCGTCCGCTGCCGCGGCGTCTCACCCACCCACACGGGATTGCTCAGGTTCTCACGGACGCTGCCGCTGAACGTGTTGCCGCCGCTCTTGGTCACCACGTTGATGACGCCGCCGCTGAAGCGGCCGAACGCCGCCGGCGCGCCGTGCAGCAGCACGCTCGTTTCCTCGATCGCCTCTTCGATGAAGAGCGTGTTCGCCGTGCCGAAGATGTTGTCGTTGACGTCCACGCCGTTGACGAGAAAGACGTTGTCGTAGCCGAACGCGCCGCCGATGGCCGCCTGTCCCGCCTGGAATGTGTTGGTCGTGAGCCCGGGCGCCAGCTCCGCGATGTCGATCGGGCGCCGGCTCATCGGCAGCTGGTCCACGAGCACCTTCCCCGCCGTCGCGCTAACCCCGGACGTACCCGGGATGCCGGGCGCCGCAGCCGACACGACGACCGACTCGGCGACCGGCGCCACATCCAGCGTGAGATCGAGGCGAACCGTGGTTGCCGCGTTGACCGCGACGTCGCGGTTCGCGGGAGCGAGCCCGGAGGCACCGAACTGGACGCGGTAGCCGCCCGGCGGCAGGCCGCGCAGGAGGTAGACACCGTTCTCGTCCGTCGTCGCGGCACGCTCACCGAGCAGCGCCGGAGACGTCGCCGTCACGGCCACACCCGCGAGCGGCTCGCCCGCGGCGGATCGCACGGTGCCGGTGACGAGGCCCGTGCCCGGAGTCTGGGCCGAGGCCAGCCGCGCCGCGATCGCTGTACAGGCGAGGACAAAGTAGAGCAGACGCATGTGGCCTCCAGTCATATCTAGACGGTGTCTAGATATATCTGGACATCGTCTAGATGTCCACTGGGCACCGCCCCGCTGCGTGGGGGATTTCGCCCCGTGTCGCGGGTGTTTGGCCCGCGTCGCGGGGCTCGGCTATAGTCCGGCCGACCCCGGCACGCCCGCCGGGGTCGCACGCTGGATCCACGCCATGACCACCGCACTCCGCCTGTTTGCCGCCACCTCCGCACTCGCCGCCTTCGGGCTGGCCTCGCCGCCGGCCACGCTCGCCCAGGCTGGCGCCGTGCTGTACACCGGCGCGCGCCTCATCACCGGGGACACCCGGCCGGCCATCGAGGACGCCGCCCTGCTCGTGGAGAACGGACGCATCACGGCCGCCGGGCGCGCACGCGACGTGAAGGCGCCGAAGGGCGCCACCGTCGTGACGCTCGCGGGCAAGACCATCATTCCGGCGCTGGTCGACACGCACACGCACGCCAGCACGACGCGCGAGGGCATCGTCGACGACCTGCAGCGCCGGGCCTACATGGGCGTGAGCGCGATGATGAGCCTCGGCACCGACAAGGGCGACCTGCCCTTCCAGATGCGCGCCGCCTCGGTGCCGGACGGCGCCCGCTTCCGCACCGCTGGCCGCGGCATCACCTCTCCCGAACCCGGCCGGTCGGATGTGCCCTACTGGGTGACGACCGAGGCCCAGGCACGCGAGGCCGTCCGCGAGCAGGCCGCGCTCAAGGTGGACCTGATCAAGATCTGGGTCGACGATCGGGACGGCAAGTACACCAAGCTCAGCCCCGCCCTCTACACGGCCGTAATCGACGAGGCGCACAAGCACGGGCTGAAAGTGACCGCGCACATCTTCAACCTCGCGGACGCGAAGGCGCTGCTGCGCGCCGGCATCGACGCGTTCGCCCACGGCATCCGCGACGTCGACGTGGACGCCGAGGCCCTTGCACTCTTCAAGCAGCACCCGAACGTCGTCGTGGTGCCGAACCTGCCGGACCGTGGCGTGAAGACGGATCTCTCGTGGCTGTCAGGCGCGGTGCCCGCCGGCGACCTGGCGAAGCTCCAGGCCGCCGCCATCGACCGGCCGGCCGCGCAGCCCGCGTTCGCCGTCCAGGCGCGGAACCTGGCCGCGCTGGCGAAGGCCGGCGTGACCATCGGCTTCGGTACCGACGGCAACACGTTCTACGCCGCGCATCAGGAACTGGAAGACATGGTCGCCGCCGGGTTGACGCCCGCGCAGGCGCTCGTGGCTGCCACGAAGAACAGCGCCGCGCTGCTGAACCTGACGGACACCGGAGTACTGGAGAAAGGCAAGCGCGCCGACTTCGTCGTGCTCGACGCCAACCCGCTGGAGTCGATCACCAACACGCGCCGTATCAACGCCGTCTACCTGAACGGCACGGCCGTGGACCGCGCCGCGCTCGCCGCCCGCTTCACGGGCGCCGCAAAGTAGCCTCCCGCGCCCGCGCTACGCCTGCCGGCCGCCCGATCCGGGGGGCGCCGGTGGCGTGGCGGTGTCGAGCCAGCCGCGCCGGATGTCCTCGACCGGCACGCTCGAGAGGTACGGCTTGATGTCGAGCACGGGGCTGCCGTCGAGCATGTCCACGCCCGCCACATGGAGCCGGCTGCCCTCGCGCCGGAGCAGCCGCACCACCGTCAGCCCGATGGGATTCGGCCGCCGCGGCGAGCGCGTGGCGAACACGCCGTGCGGGCGCGTGTCGGTGGGCGGGATGCCGACCAGCTCGTAATCCGTCGAGCGGTCGAACACCCACAGCACGTAAAGGTGCGAGAAGCCGTCGATATCGAGCAGGCCCGCTTCAAACCGCGGGTCGAGCTCGATGACGCCCTCCGCCTCATGCTTCGCGCCGGGCCCCTTCGGGATCTGCTTCGTGCTGGCGTGCGGCGTGCGCATGACGCCAATCGGTTCCATCGGAATCAGTCTCCGTCACAGAGCAATCCGGAAGCGGATGCTCTCGGTACCGCCGTGCGACGCCGGCTTGAAGAAACGCTCCACCGCAACGCCTCCGTTCGCCTCGATCACGCGGCGCGACGCGACGTTGTCGACATCCGTCGACAGCTCGATGAAGTCGAGACACTCCGCCCGTGCCAGGGGCAGCAGCATCCCGAGCGCACGGGTCGCGTAGCCGCGGCGCCGTTTCCACGGCACCACGGAGTACCCGGCGTGTCCCAGGCAATAGGACGGCAAGTCCGTCGTGCCCGGCTGCCAGCGAAGGCCGACGGCGCCGCAGAACTCCCCGTCCCACATCCACATCCTGAAACCGGGCAGGCGCGGAACCGTCCTGCCGTCGGGGAGCGTGATCGCCGGCCCTCTGGCCTCCCGGTCGACCTGCTCCACCAGAAACCGCTCGGAGTCCTCCGCGATGCGGGCCAGTTCGTCCA
>CAYNUO010000004.1:0-39375 GCA_964400405.1 uncultured Bifidobacteriaceae bacterium
CGCTCGCCATCGATGGTCAGTTCCAGTTGATGCGCTTCCCGGAATCCAAGACTGCCGTCGCACTCGACGAAGTTATCGATGTGGCACAGCAGTTTGATCTTGAACTCGTACTCGCCATTCTGGAGAAAGTAGTGGCGAATGACGGTCCCGCCCCGCGTCCCCAGCGGCAGGTCGGCGGCACGCTGATACTGCGACCGATCACTCGAGACGTGATAGGTCCTGCTTCCCGCGACGGGAAACTCCAGGCCCAGCGCCATGCGGCTGACCGTCTTCGCGGCGGACAGATAGTTCTCGAGCATGGACTGATTGAGCTTCAGCACGCCCGCCATGTTGTCGAAGCCATAGCTTGCGTCATCGGTGGGCAGCAGCTCCGCCACATCGACGTCGAGCGCGAAGAGATCCCGGACCGCGTTGCGATACTCCGCGCGATTCAGCCGGTGCAGCGACTCCGTCCGGCCGGCGTTGGGGGTCTGCTGAGCCGCACGATCCAGCGAACGCTCGAGAAACGTCACGAACTGTGCCCGGTCGTCAGACGAGGGGCGCGGGGCCGTCGCCGGAGGCATCAAGCCCGCGTCCACCTTCCGGATGACCTTCTCCCAGATGGCTGGATGCTGGTCCGCGGCCGCCGCGTCGAGCCCTTCGAGGACGAGGCCGCCGGCCTTCGCGCGCTGGCCATGGCAGGTCAGGCAGTACCGGTCGACGAGCGCCCGCGACCCGTCCGGGGACAGCGCCGGCCGCCCGGCGGGCGCGCCTGTCTGCGCGCCGGCGCCGTCTGCCTGGAAAAGCCAGGGCAACACAGCCACCAACAGGGCAAGCACGCCGAGATGTCGAGCCGGACTCGTCACGGGCGGGAAATCTAGCACGCGGGGCGGGGATGCAGCCGTAACAACATGTAACCAGCTCCCCCGGCCCTCCGGCGGCCACGGGGGCGCCCACCCCTGGCTACGGGTTCTTCAGCACGTGCCTAGAACGTTGCCGTGGGGTTGACTGGAGAGCCATTGGCCAGCATCGGCAACGGGGCGACCGTGAAGAGGAATTCCCAGCGTTTGCGCCCGGCGGCGACGTCCCCCAGTCGCTCCAGATCGCAGTGATCAATGACGTGCACGCCCATGACGACCTGGACGAAGCTATGCACCAGGTAGCCGGTTCCCTCGTTACCGGGTCGGCCCTTCAGGCCAGCCAGCCCGAAGCGGACGCGACCACCAACATCCGCCTCTTGTGCGTGGACGACCATCCGCTCGTGCGGGAAGGCGTCACCAGGAAGATCGACGCCCAGCCGGACATGCAGGTCGTCGCTTCCGCAGCCACCGGCGAAGAAGCCGTCAAGCTTTTCGAGCAGCATCGCCCGGATGTCACCCTGATGGATCTCAACCTGCCAGGGATGAGCGGACTGGAGACCATTGAGGCCATCCGGCGCAAGCATCCGAGTGCCCGCATCGTCGTGCTCACGATGTACAAGGGCGACGAGGACATTCACCGGGCGCTCGAGTCCGGTGCGTCAGCCTATGTGCTGAAAACCACGGTCTCCGACGATCTCGTCCGCGTCGTTCGCGAAGTGCACGCCGGGGCGAAGCCCATGTCGTCGGACGTGGCCAGCCAGTTGGCGGCGCGCGCCGTCTCGCCCCCGCTCACGCCTCGCGAACGGGTCGTGGTCGAGATGATGGCCAAGGGGCTCCGCAACAAAGAGATCGCGTACGAGCTGGGCATCAGCGAGGACACCGTGGAAGTCCACGCACGGAATCTGTTCACCAAGCTGGGTGTGCGCGACAGGACCGCTGCAGTCACCGCCGCCATCCGCCGCGGCATCATCCACCTGCCCCAGTAGCCTCGGCGGCGCCGCTTGCGACTCCGGATCCTGAAGCGTCTTGAGGGCGCCCTGGAGGTGCAGACTACAAGAGCTCAGTCGAGCGGCTCGATGCGAATGAGCTGCGCCAGATTCTTGTTCGCCAACCACACCACCGGTTTCTTCGAGGACGGATCGACCACCACTTTACGAGCGTCGTAATACACGGGCATGAGGTACTCGACCTTCTCGCCAGTCTTCGGATTCACTCGCATGACGCGATCAGACCCGGTACTCGACACCCAGCCATCTCCTCGGCCGTCAGGCGCAGCGGCATACGCCGAGGCGTACTTCATCGAGAAGGCGAACTCCTTCAAGGTGCCGGTCTTCAGGTCCAGCACGCCAGCCCGGTCACCCCAGAATTCACCGAACCAATAGTTCCCCACGCCGTCGGCGCGCCCTCGCCGCGGTCCTGAGTTCGGGGTCGGCGTCGCAAAGCTCCGGGTCCTTCCGGTCTTGGCGTCGACAACGATGATCTTCCCCCCGTAGAAGTCATTGCAAATCATGTTGTCCTGCGGGTCTCGTGCGACCTGGTAACAGAAGTCCGCCCCGACGGGGAACGATGCGTCGACTGTTCCGGAAGCCGCATTCAGGCGCAGGGCTTTCAGCGGCCTCCCCCCGACCGTCCACGTCGTGTTGGTCTGCGCTGTGGTGTGGAATCCCGGGAGAAACGCCCAGACGGGCTCTGAAACAGCAAAGGACGTCCACTGCTCGTTTGACGTGTCGAAATAGCCCATCTTGGTGCCGAGAAATCCGGTGACCGCCCAGATCTTCCCGGCTAGATCGGACTCGACGTCCTGAACCCCGATGAGGCGGTTGCGCCCCTCGGGCGGATCGGGCCAGGTTTGAGGCGCCTTGAACTCACGGAACGTTCCGGTCCGAGGCTCCAGCTTGCCCAGATATCCCCAGCCGCTATCGCCGTACCAGACGTTGCCCTGCTGATCGACCGTGTGGTCATGAATCAGGGAAGGCTGACGGGGGATCGGATACACGGTTACGATCGCCCGCGTCGCCCGGCCCTTCGGACGCGGCAAGGGCTTGAGGGGGAAGGCCCATGTCGTTCGCCCACCGCTCAGATTGACCGATGCAAGATACTCGGCGAGCGAGCGCTGGGCTGGCGACATGCTCTCCGGTGGCCGGGCTACTCCCTGAATCTGTACACGGCCACTCGTCGTCGCATCGCAGCGGACCACGCTCTTGGTGCCGCATGCGGAAGAGTTGTCGGGAGCGTACGTGGCCATGCGTGCGATCACTCGCATGAAGTCGTCGGCCGTGTGACGGGTCCGCATGACACGCGTCATGTCGTGGCAGAAGCCGCAATTGACGACGGTCCGGACAAGCCCGTCCTTCTGTTGGTCGGTGCCGGGCATGCTGTTCCACCACTCGACCGCCGTCATCTGATCCGCCAACTGATCGGTCGTGGCCTGGTCGAGGTTCAGGTTCAGTGTTGCCGGCTTGCTGCCAATCTCGACAGCGATCGGCCTGTCGCCAGGCAACACATAGCCCGCGGCCCGCATCGACACGCTATAGCTGCCGGCCCGGAGGTGTGTCCGTGGAAAGCGGAACCGGCCTGCTTCATCCGTCGTGACGGAGGTCAGGGCCGTCGATCCGCTCCGCTGTGCGATCACGACGACGCCTTCCATCAGGCCCTCGGCTTGGGATCGTACGACACCAGTCAGCGCAGGAGCCTCGGCGGCGCCACGCGTCACAACCGCGGGCCCCGTCACGATGAGGCCCAACATCCCCCCACACACCCGAACCAAGAAGCCTGGCTTCATCACATCCCCAACACTGGATCGCACTGACGGCGTCCGTTTATCAGCCGCGCCAACCCGATCGGCGGCGCGGCTGATGACTGATCTTTCTTCGGCGCTAGTAGTCCAGCTGTACGCCGAACTTGAGCGTGCGAGCTCCGAGAATGGCTGTCGGCTGCCTCCACGTCGAACCGTACGGCTGGCGCTCCCGGAGGATCGTGCTCGCATTGAAGAGGTTGTACGCGTCGAACATCCCTCTCAGGCGATAGCCCCTGAACTTGATGTTCTTGATGAGCCGGACGTCAAACTGATTCAGGCGATCACCGAACGCGTAGTTCGGCGTCGTGATCTGTGCGTTCACCGTTCCGGCTGCGCCGGCGGAGAGGTTCCGACCGAGTGAGGCTGCAATCTGAGCGTTTGTCGAAACGGCGGTGGCCAGAAGAGCGACACCCGGGAGATTCTGGAAGGTTCCGCTCGCCTGAATGCCCCACCACGGCAGTGGGTAGCTTCCGGAGAACTTGATCTGCGTCTGGCCGGCTACCGGATTCACGTTCCGGCAATAGCCATCCGTCCGGGGCGTCGCCGCCCCACCTGTGAGAAACGCCACCTCCAGGTGATTCTTCACGATGTCGCAGTTGTCATTGAGCTGCCGGCCGGTGTTGAAGCCGCCATTGAACAGGCCGCCCTTGCCAAAGCGAGCCTGCACGGCAACATCGACTCCGTCGTACTGCTCGATTTGCTTACCAAGCTTGCTGGCCAGCGTGACGTAGTTATCGACAAGACCGAACTTGGCCGGCTTGACGTCAAAGAGCCCGCAGAGCTGTTGGCCACTGGCGTTGCCAAGTGCGGCATCCGTTGGGGCCGTAACACAGAACTGGTCGAAGTCTGCGTTCGTCACCGCGCGGTTCTGGGTCACCGTGATGTTCCCCCACCAGGTCCGGTAGTAGGCCACGTTCATGGCCAGTCCCGGCCTCAACTCTTGCTGAACGGACGCGATGCCCTGCCACTGATACGTGCGCTGCCCGAAACCTTTCAGCACGTCCTGGTCGTAGGTCGTATTGGTGAACGGCGTGCCGAACAGGCGATTGCTGAGCGCACCGCATTCGCCATTGGCGGTAATGTTCACCAGGTCGCAGTCGGGCACGAAGTCACCATTCGCGTCCGTCCACGTGCGGGTGGCATTCGTCACGATTGACGAAGCGGGATTCAGGCCGAGAACGATTGCGGTTGTCTGGTCGCCCACGTAACGGCCGATCGAACCCTTGACGGCCGTCTTACCGTTTCCAAATACATCGTACGCGCCACCAATGCGCGGTGCGAAGTCCTTCCAATTGGGCACGCCCTTGATTTCGCTCACGTGCAGAGCTGCAGCGAACGGACCAGCCGGACGCGTCTGCTCGGGAACGTTCGCGTTGAAGTAATCGAAACGTGCTCCCAGATTCAACGTGAAGCGGTTCATCGTCCACTGGTCCTGGGCGTAGAGGCCCATGTTCGGAGCGATGCGCACTTCGGCCTGATGCGGAGATGCCCACTGAGTGAGGGAGACTGGGAGACCATTCCTGAGCGTGATCTGGATAGACGGCACATTCAGTTCGTTCTGGACGATACGCTTCGCCTCCAGCATGGTCACGCCGACCTTGAGCGCATGCGATCCGGTCACGTACGACACGGCGCCGCGCTGGGTGTACACCCATGCAGGCTGCCACCCGAGACTGATGGTGTTCAGACCATCGGTGCGCGCTCCATACCGCAGACCCGTCGAGAGCTCCTGATAGGCCATCGCCGACGCACTGGAGTTGTCCGATCGGAGGTTGTACTGAACGTCGTAGAGGTGGCCAGCGCCGGCTTCAAACAGCAGACGGTTCGTGCGCGGGTAGCTCCACGTGCCCTGGAAGAGCCGCTGAGGCTTGTAGCGCACGTGATTCGCCGCGTCGGGTGCCCGCGGAACCGGATTGTCGACGTCGAAATAGCAGTTGCAGTTGCTCTGCAGCGAGGTGTGGAAGGTGAGCTTCTGCTTGGATGTGACCTGGGCCGTCAAGCGCACGTCGTGTGCCTGCTGGTAGTTGTCCGTGTAGGCCGGGCGGCTGAGATCAGGCGTATAGAAGCGCGTGCCCGGCGTCGCGTTGAAGTAGTTGCCGGGTACGTTGTTCTGGGCGCCCCACCACCGATGCGCCGTGTAGAACCACAACTTGTCCTTGGCCACAGGTCCACCGACGCCGAACCCGTAGTCGTAGATCTTCCGGATCTTGACGGTTGTCGTCAGCCCGCGCTTCTTGAGTTCATCTGTAAGGTTCGTCGTCTGCAGTCCAGGGCCCGCGTGATTGGCGAGGCCATACAGCGAGATCCGGTTTCCACCGTCCTTCGGGACGACGTTCATCTGCGTGCCGCCCACCTCGGCTTCGGCCGACGCGCCGCCGGTCCCGAGCGTGGTTTCCTGCGCCGCGGCCTGGTTGACGTGAATGTGCTTCCCGTTGGCGGCAGCGTCCAAGCCGTGCATCTGCATACCATCGATCATCAGGCGGTTGTCGCCTCTGTTCCCATGTACGACAAAGGGGGCGAACAACTCACCCTGGTTACCACCGACGTCCTGCTGACCTGTCGTCTGCACGGCACCGAGCGTGAGCGCCGCGAAGGCCTGGAAGGCTTTGCCTGTGGGCAGCGTATCCAGGAGTTCCTTGGACAAGACCGTCTGCTGACGGACGTTCTGGACGTCGACGACCGGACTGGCACCTGTGACCGTGACCGTCTCCTCAAGAGACCCGACTTTGAGTTCGATGGCGACGTTGGCCGTGAACCCGGTGGTGAGCTCCAGGCCTTCACGCTTGAACGTGCCGAAGCCCTGGAGCGTCGCCGTCACGGCGTAGACACCTGGGCGGAGGTCCACAATCTTGTAGTTGCCCTGGGCATCGCTCGTGGCAGTTCTCACCTTTTCGATGAGTGCCGGGCTCGCTGCTTCAACCGTCACCCCTGGCAGGACGGCGCCTGTGGCGTCGCGCACCACTCCGGCAATCGCACCCGTCGTCGCCGACTGGGCTGACGCAGACATGGGCGCCAGACATACCAGCGCGCCGAGCACAACTAGTAACACTCTCTTCATCTAAGCCTCCAGAGGCACACTCGAAATCAGACTCCAGCACTCGAGTCCGCCGGCGGTTCTACCCAACCCAGTAACACAGCAACTTCATAGCGGACACCCATCGGTCCCGCTGATACGAGCGCGTGTTTTCCCACGGTTGAATGACGCCCGCAAGTAGTTACACCGATGTCTCCACGCGAACGCGTAGGCCAGTTCCTGGCCCTGGAGACCCGCGCTACGGAGCGCTGCCAGGCAGCCACAAACGGTCCCGGTGGCCCCTGGGTGCGCTCCCTTTGAGCCCCTCTCGTGACCGTAACCCGGGCCATAATCCTCGCGTGGTGACTCGACCTCCCGAGGCGCTTCGCCGGGTCCTCGATCGACTGGGCGAGGCGTGGACCGTGCCGATCCTTCGCGCGCTCTCCGAGCGTCCACGGCACCACGGAGAACTATGCCGGCTGCTGGGCACCTCGTCTCGTATGTTGACGCGCGCGTTGAGGCGCCTCGAAGGTGAGTCCCTGGTGTCGCGCCTCCCCTATGAGCATCGTGTCGAGTACATCGCGACGTACTTCGGTATCGAGCTGTGTCAACTGCTGGAGCAACTGGAATCCCTGGCGTTGAGCCACCTGGCGCCACCCCCGGATGAGTCGTCGCCGGACAGCTCGCTCAGCCTCAAACCACTTGCGCACCTAAGCATCGCTGTTCACGACATCGACGTCGCGGCACAGGCGCTCGCCGTGGTTCTCGGCTGCGGGGCTCCGTCGGTGCTGGACCTCCCCGTGTACGCCTTGACCAACCGCAAGGAGCACATTCGTGTCTGCCGGTTCCGCACGGCCAATCTCGATATCGAGTTGCTCCAGCATCGCTCGGGGTCGGGCCCTTTCCGGGACTTCATCGAGCGCTTTGGCCCCGGGGTCGAACACCTGGCGTTCGAGACGCGCGAAAACCGGCCCGCCATCGCCCACAGGCTGGAGCGCCTGGGAGGCCGCCGCACGGCCGGCGACGCCGGGGACAGCAACTTCACGAACGTGGACTTCAGGAGTCAGCTTGGTATGACCATCGAACTCCTGCCGGATCCTTCCTTCGATGCAGCGGGCCCACCCGGCGACGCTGGGCCCGTTCGAGTGACACACCTTCGGGCACTGGTAGGAGATGTTCGGCAGGCAGCCGCGATGTACGGTGAGGTATTCCAACTACGGCGGCTGGTCACGAAAACGGTCACGGTGAGGAGCCGCGAGTACAGGGCCAGAAGGCTATCCGCCCACAGTGTCAGGATGGCGGAGTTCAACCTCCAGGGCATCGCGTTCGGACTGATGGAGCCTGCCGATGGGCCGGCGATCTGGCGCAACCGCCTGAACTCCGTCGGGAACGGCATCTACCACCTCGGCTTGTCCCTCGGGCGGAGGCCGTTGAGCGTCGTCAAGGGTTTGCGGGACTTGGGCGGAAGGGCGGTTGACCTCAGGCTTGGCGGGGAGCGCACCTTCGTGGACCTCACGCCCCAACTGGGTCTCATCATCGAGATGAGGGAGACAGCGCCAACGGCCCGCTCCGCCCGCCGCCACACGCTGTCCCGTTGATAGGGCGGCCGATGCGCCGGCCTCGAATCACGCCGCCTGACTCGTCGTGTGCTGATCTAGCGCGCGACGCGGGTGAAGGTGTCGTACCCCTTCACGCGCGGCTTCCTCGCTTCGGGAACGAAGATGGCGTAGTCGTTCCATTCCCGAATCTTGCCCTGCTCGAAGAAATAGATCCCGATATACAGGTCTTCCTGCTGGCGCTTGTCGGATCGCCGCTCGAAGAGCTGGTGATGGCAGTTGATGACGACCGGCCCGAGCACGAACATGTCCGTCACCTGCATGTCGATGGCCTGGGTGTTCAGGACCGCCTTGACCCGGGCGAGGAAGTCGGCCTTGCCGGCGAACGGCGGAGCGTCGAGATTGTGCGCATTCCAACGCACGGAGCAATTGTCGGCAAACGGACTGACAACCTTCTCAGGATCGTTCTCCTTCCAGCCCGCCGAAAGGTGCGCACGGCCTGTAACTGGGCCTCTTCAGTGGCAGGCAAAGGCGCCGCACCGGCCTGCCGGCCCGCCAGCATGATGGCCGCGGTGACCCCGCAACTGTGCAGTAACGCTCGGCGCGACAGCGCCTGAATCTCACCTGCCATCGTCTACCTCTCCACGCGCGCCGCTCTAGAGCGGCGCCAGGTCAATCTGGCCATTCGAGTCGCCGAAATGTTCAACGGGGAGCCCCATTCTCTCAATCAGTGTGAGTTGCAGGTTGGTCAGCGGCGTGCCGTCCGGGCACTGCACGTGACGTCCACCGGTAATGCCAAACGCCTCCTTGCCGATGACAATGGTCGGTACGTTACGAGGCAGATGCAGATTCGAGTTGCTCATTCCCGAGCCGTACAGAAGGAGAGCGTGATCGAGCAGCGAGCCATCGCCGTCAGGTGTGGCGTTCATTCGATCGAGGAAGTAGGCGAACTGCTGCAAATGGAACATGTTGAGCTTGCCCTGCTTCGCCAGTTTCTCAGGGTTGTCCTGGTGGTGTGAGAGCGGGTGGTGGGGATCGGGCACACCGATCTCCGGGTACGTCCGCACGCTCAACTCGCGAGCGAGAAGAAAGGTCCCCACACGAGTGAGGTCCGTCTGATACGCCAGGAGGAGCAGGTCGAACATGAGCCGTGCATGCTCCGTGAAGGTGGGCGGAATGCCGGCCGGCTGCTCCAACACCGGAAGCTGCTGCTCAGACTGGTCCTCGGCCTTCTTGACGCGGCGCTCCACGTCACGCACAGCGTCGAGGTATTCGGCGAGCTTCACGTTGTCGCTTTCACCCAGCCGGCGCTGGAGCCGGTGCATGTCACCCGTGATGGCGTCCAGAATGCTGCGGTTCTTCTGGATTTGCGCCACCCGAGCTCGGGGATCGGTACTGTCGGCCGCGCCGAACAACCGCTCGAAGACTGCACGTGGATTGACTTCCATGGGCAGCGGTGTCGTCGGCGTGCGCCACGACGTAGTCGCGGTATACGCACAGGTGTAGCCCAGCTCGCAGGCACCCAGCAGATCCACGCCCTCAATGGCGAGCTCGAGTGATGACAACTGCGTGTCGCGCTCCGCCTTCCGGGCGACGATCTGATCCATGGACACGCCAGCCCGCAGATCAGGCCCTTCGGTTCGCTTCGCCCGGACGCCCGTCAGCCAGGTCGCGCCGATGCGCGAGTGCTGCCCTCCGCCATCGGTGGCGTCGGCCATGGCCATGTCGAGCCCGCTCACGACGCTCACGCGGTTCTTGAACCGCCTGAGCGGCTCCAGCGTGGGCGTGATCTCGAGCGCCCCAGGCGGCGGGGTGAAGAGCTTCATATTGAAGCCCATGGCCGCGTAAACCACGCCGAGGCGCTTCACCGGCGCCGCGGCCGTGAGCCGAGTCGCTGTGAAGGCCGGCACCATGCCGTCGAGCAGGGGCAGCGCGATAGCAGCGCCGGCACCCCGTAGAACGGTGCGCCGCGACAGGTGCGTGCGGGTGATCATCATGACCGGGCTCTCCTCATCTGAAACGGCGTGCTCTGTACGATGGCGGTGACGAATGCCGACCAGCGGTACTCGCGCGCCGCAGCCTGTCGCAGGATGGTGCGGACAGCCGGCATATCTGCAACCTCGACGCCGCGGCCGAGTGCGTAGGTCAGAAGCTTCGACGCGGCCGTCGTCAGGAACGCGTCCTTGTTCCTGACCAGCGCATTCCGGAAGTCCGCGGGACCGTTGAACTTCACGCCGTTCGGGAACTGCCCCGACGGGTCGATGCGAACGTTGCCGTCGAGCGTTCGCCATTGCCCAATCCCATCGAAGTTCTCGAGCGCGAAGCCCAGCGGGTCGAGCTGCGAGTGACAGCTCGCACACACCGGGTTCTTCCGGTGCTGCTCCATGCGCTCACGCACGGACTTCGGCTCGGTCTTGCCATCCGTCTCCGGTAGGGGCGGCACGTTGGCCGGGGGCGGAGGGGGCGGCGTGCCCAGCAGGTTCTCAAGCAGCCACTTCCCGCGGACTACGGGCGAGGTCCTATGCGCGTATGAGGTCACCATCAGCAGGCCGCCCTGCCCCAGGATGCCGGCCCGTCGATCGTCCGTGAACTCGACGCGGCGAAACTGCGAGCCATAAACGCCGGGGATGCCGTAGTGCCGGGCGAGCCGCTCGTTGACGAACGTGTAGTTGGCGGTCAGCAGATCGAGCACGGGCCTGTCGGCCGCGATCTGGCTCTGGAGGAACATGCCCGTCTCGCGCCGGAAGGCGTCGCGGAGGTTGTCGTCGAACTCCTGGAAGACTTTCGGGTCCGGCGTGGAGGCGCTGACGTTCCGCAACCACAGCCACTGACCGAAGAAATTGTCCACGAAGGCACCCGCGCGCGGGTCCGCCAGCATCCGGCGCACCTGACGCCCGAGAGCGGCCGACGCCCGGAGACGCCCCGCCACCGCCAGGTCCAGCAGCTCGTCGTCCGGAATCGAGCTCCAGAGGAAGAACGACAGGCGCGAGGCCAGTTCCAGGTCGCTCACCGGGTACGCGCTGCCCGGCTTGCTGCCAGCCGGGTCCCGCTCGGTCCGGAACAGGAAGTCGGGCGAGACGAGCACGCGCTCAATCGCCAGCTGGATGCCCGCGTCGAACCCGCCCTGCGCGCGCCCCTGCTCGTAGAACGCGAGGAGCGAGGCGCGGTCCTGCTCCGTCAGGGGGCGGCGGTAGGCGCGCCGCGCGAGTGTCGAGACGATGCGCCTGGCACACGCCGTCTCGGTCGCGCGCGTGGTGGGACGGCACACGAAGATCCGGTCGCGGCTGGCCGTGCGCTCAGGCGCATTCGGACCGAAGGGACCGACGACGTCCATCGAATCGACGGCCATCTCGATCCGGCCGAAGCCGACACTCGTGTTCTGGGCGTGGGCGTAGCCGTAGCTCGCGGCCGGCAGGTGCGAGGGCCCCACACCCTCCGCAACCCAGGTGCTCTGGGGGAACGTCACCGCGAGGAGCCGCGGGCCGGCTCGTGCCGGGAAGCGCACTTCCAGGCCCTCCATCAGCTGCGTGGACGGCTGGTACCGCCCGCCGGGCCCGACTTGCCTGTCCAGCTGAAAGCGCTTCACGTGCTCGCCGTCCAGCCACACGTCCAGGGTGTTGTCGCGCGCGTCGCCCCGCACGCCGCCACCCATCGCGGGAATCTGGAAGCGGATGCGGAGCACGTACTCGCCATCCACCGGAAAGGTGTGCCGAATCGTCGTGCCGCCCCGTGATCCGAACGGCAGGTCCTCGTTCATCCGTTCTTCCTGCAGCAGGACGAACGGCACCTTGTAGGTCTGCACGACGGGGCGGATGGTGGCGTCGCCCACCGCGAGACGGCTGATCTTCTGCGCCGCGAGCATATAGCGCTCGAGCAGACCCGGCGAGACGCTCAGCACGTCGCCGATGTTGTCGAAGCCAAACCCGGAATTGTCGGCCGGCAGCATCTGGCGGCCGTCGATGTCGAGCGCGAGCAGATCCCGGATCGCGTTGGTGTACTCCGTCCGGTTCAGACGATGCACCTGGGGACGGCCGGGATCCGGCGCCGCCTGCGCGGCCCGGTCGATCGTCGTCTCGGTCCACGCCACGAACCGGTCCGTCACGGCGCTATCAGGGCGCGGCATGCGGGCAGGCGGCATGGACTGCGCCCGCAGCTTCCGGACCACCCTCTCCCAGATGTCGGCGCGGGCGGGCAGGTTGTGCACGTCCACCGCATCCTGGTCGAGCACGAGGCCAGCCGTCTTCTGGCGGGCGTTGTGGCACGTGACACAGTATTGGTCGAGGAGCGCGCGGGCGTCCGCCGGGGCGAAGTCCGCGGCTGCGGACAGCGCCGGCGCCACGAGGCCCGCGGCGAGCAGGGTCACTCCTGCGAGAGCTCGCGCACAGGCCCGTTGGCGATTCGATGGCGACGTCATAGCTCTCTACATTCTAGCGGCGGGGCACCGGGCAGACCCGTCCGTGATCGTCCTGTACGTGAAGTCCGGTAGCCACCTGCCGTCCGCCCGGACGAATAATTGAAAGCGCCATGACACTCTCTCTTTTGCGAGCAGGATTCGCGCTCGCTACATGCACCGCGCTGTGGCCCGCGCCGTTGGCGGAGGCGGCCGACACGCGGATTCTCGACGCCGTGCGGTCGCGCAATGAGCCGACACTGGCCGCGCTGATCGCGCAGCACGTGGATGTCAATGCACCACAGCCGGACGGCGCGACGGCGCTCCATTGGGCGGCCCACCTCGGCGATCTGAAGGCGGCGGAGCGTCTGCTGCGGGCGGGAGCCAGGCCCGCGGCGGCCAACGCGTACGGCGTCACGCCTCTCGCGCTCGCCGCCGCCAGCGGGCATGCGGCGATGATCGACCTCCTCCTGAAGGCGGGCGCCCCCGTGGACGCCGAACTTCCTACCGGCGAAACATCGCTCATGGCGGCGTCGCGAACGGGCATCCTCCCGGCGGTCGAGGCCCTGCTCGCCCACAAGGCGAACGTGAACGCCCGCGAACGGGTCATGGGACAAACCGCGCTGATGTGGGCCGTCTCGGAAGGCCACCTCCCGGTTGTGCGCGCGCTCATCGCGCACGGCGCGGACGTCAAGGCGGCATCCACCAGCGGCTTCACGCCGCTCCTCTTTGCCGTTCGGCAGGGCAACCGCGACGCCGTCGCACTCCTGCTGGAGCATGGCGCGTCGCTTGCCGAGACGGCGACGGACGGGCATGGCGCCCTGCACATCGCCGTCGTTCGCGGACACGTCGAGCTGGCGCGCGAACTCCTGAACCGCGGCGCGGATCCCAACGCCTCCGGTCCCGGGTATACGGCCCTCCACTGGGTGGCCGGAACCTGGGAGACCATCCATACTCACGACTACGTCTTCAACCCGACAGCCGTGAATACCGTCCAGGAGTGGACGGTTCTGGCGGGCATTCCGAGCCCGCAGGACAAGCGCGCCCTGATCGAAGCGCTGCTGGCGAAGGGCGCGGATGTGAACGCCCGCATGACGAAGGCGCCGCCCCGTTATGGGTTCACGCTCTTCAAGACGGCGTACATCGTCGGGAGCACGCCACTCTATCTGGCGGCACAGGCGGGCGACGTGCCGACCATGAAGCTCCTGCTGGGGAAGGGAGCGGACCCGAAACCCGGCGCCAGTGACGGCACCACGCTGCTGATGATCGCCGCCGGGATGGCCCGCGTCGACACGGAGAGCGTCGTGCCGGAAGCCAACCACATCGAGGCCGTGAAGCTCGCGCTCGAGCTGGGCCAGGACGTCAACGCCTCGAACTCCTCGGGATTCACGGCCCTCCATGCCGCGACCATGGCCGGCTTCGACCAACTGGTCAGGCTCCTGGTCGAGCAGGGCGCGGACGTCAACGCGAAGAATCGCAAGGGCGAGACGCCGCTGCGGCTCGCCCTCTACAACGAGCTGGATGGCATGGTCTATACCCGTCCGAGCACGGCCGCCCTGCTCAAAACACTCGGCGGGCAGGAGTAGCTGCTCCGCGGCCACCTGCTTCGTCGCTGTCCATGCCGGCCGTCACGACCGTTCTGATTCAGGGCTACGGCCGCAGCCCGACAGGCGTCCGGTTGCACGACTTCGTGCCGTGTGGTCAGGTCCTCGAGCTGGTCGGCACGCCCCTGACGCGCGTCACGCCCACGGAGTGCCGACATGCGACTCAGAACAGCGGACATCGCTGTGCCACAGGCCTCTCGACAGCGCGTCGGGCCGCGGGGCCGAGGCCGTTGGACGCGCGTCAGCGCTTCGTGTAGACGTGCACCGCGTAGTACCTGACTTCCTTCGGCACAACCTTCCACCAGTGTGGAACGCCGACGGGCACCGTGATCACGTCGCCCGCCGTAAGCGGGTGCAGCGTGCCCCCGGTGATATCGGTCCCCGTCAGCTCGCCGGGCCGCAGCTCACGGGGATTGACGATCGTCCCGCCGGTGACGAGTGTGCCCCCACCCTCGAGGATGAAGAAGATGTGGGAGTGCCCGGCGTGGCGTTCGATCTCCCCGCCGGGCGCGGTCTTGAGCCCGGTGCTGACGCGGTAGCCCAGCGTGCTGTCCTGCGGCACGATGGTCGTGTTGCCCTTGACGACCGCGGCACGCGCCTCGGCGGCCGGAACGACCAGCACGTCCTGGGCCGCCGCGACGGAACCCACCATCGAGCAGGCTACGACGAGGGCGAGCCTGGAAGGCAGATGCATGAGACGTCTCCTCGCGTGGGTGCGCTACTTGTCAGCGCCTGTCCCGCGAATCTGGGCGGTCAGGTAGCCGTCGTCCTCGGGCCTGATGAGCTGGATGAGCAGGCCGTCGGGATCGTGCATGTAGAGGGACCGGGCACCTGGATGCTCGCCCTTGTTATTCCAGGGACCGGTCGGCTTCGCATCCGCGAATGGGAACCGTTTGTTGATCGCCGCCGCAAGGCGCTGCGTCGCCTGAGGGTCCGGAATGTCGATACCGATCCCCATGTGTGAGTACACACCGGGCTTGACGCCGCTGCCATCGGCGCTCGGCTTCGGCTGGGGCGCCTTGCTCAGGCTCAGCCAATGGGCCCGGCCGGGTGTGTTGGTCGGCAGCGTCAGCGTCCAGAACGTCGCGGCCTTTTCGTGAACCTTGGCGCCAAACAGCGCGGCGTAGAAATCCGCCGACCGCTGCAGGTCGCTCACGTCGAAGTGCATGTGGTTGATGCTGCGGACGCGCGTCAGCGGACTTGCGGCCGGAGGGGTCCACTTCGGTGCCTTGGGATCCCGCGAACCAGGAAACAGGTACCCATCGTCGTCCGGTCGAATGAGCTGGATGATCAGCCCGTCCGGGTCCGTGAAGTAGATAGACCGCCCCCCGGGAAACTCGTTCTTCTCGTTCCACGGTCCCGTCGGTCGCGGAGCGGTGAACGGAAAGCGCTTCGGAACTCGCCGAGAGCGTGGCGATGGATTCGTCCAGCCAGCCAGCGGCGACACCGTCCAGGTGGACGTCACCATAGAAGCGGCGCCAGCCGTCCTCTACGACCCGCCGCGCGTGTAAGGCGCCCCAGGACGGCCACGGACTGTACAATCCGCGGCCATGACGGCCCGCACGCATTTGCCAGTCGCCGCATTCTGCGCGGTCGTGGCTGTGGCGGGCTGTCACCAACCCTCCGTCACGGCCCCGCCGCCCCGGGTCATCAGGATCGCCAACACCTCCTCACTGAGCAAGCCGCTCTCCGAGGCGTCTCAACGCGGGATGCCGGATGTGTCCGTCGTTCTCGTTGGTGAACGGACTGGCGATCAGTACCGTGGGGTACACGGCGTGACGAACCCGGCGCGCGTCGTCCTCGATGGCCATGCGGACCTGGCCGTCGGCTCGGCCGACACTGTGTACGAGGCGTATCTCGCCTCGCTCACGAGCCCGGAGCGGGACGCCGGCAACCTCCGCGGCATTGCCGTCCTGCCGGCGACGCCACTTCAGCTCGCCGTGCGGCACGCGCTACCGGTCAGCAACCCGGCTGACCTCCAGCGCAGGAGGGTTCGCGTAGGGCCGGAGGGCGTCGCACTGGCCAGGCTGGTCCTCGAGAGCTTTGGCGTCCTCGACACGGTGCGGATGTCGACGTCCCAGCAGTCCACGCGAAGTCCGGAGGTGGCGGCAGCCATCACGACAGGCGCCGTGGACGCCGCGTTCGTCAGCGGCCACTATCCGGTCGAGTCCGTGCGCCTGGCCACCGAGCGTGGAGCGACCATCGTGCCGCTCGTCGGCCCGTCCATCGACAGACTCCGTGAGCGTTACCCGTTCATCAGGTCGCTCATGATTCCGGCACACACCTACAGCGGTCAGTCCAGGCCCATCCAGACCATCGGGATCGACGTCGTGCTGTTCTGCCGCGAGGGACTCGACGAAGACCTCGTCTATCGCCTCACCCGGGAGTTCTTCACCTCCATGCAGGTCCTTCGGGACGTGCAGCCCTCGATGCGGCTCCTCGAGCTCGATCATGTGCCCGCCACGCCCATTCCCCTCCACGACGGTGCGATCCGCTACTACCGGGAATCGGAGCTGCTCCGATGAGCGTGACCGCGGGCACGACTGCACTCCACCGTCTGCGGCAGACGCTCGCCCGGCGAGCCGGACCACTGCTGACGGCATGCGTCCTCGTCGCGGTCGCCGCGCTCGGCGTGCTCGGCCACCGGGCGGTTTCAGAGTGGCGTGACAGCGCGACCCTGCTGGCCCAACGACAGGCTGATGCGGCGGCCAACCTGCTCGTCACCGCCCTCGCAAAAGACATGAGGGGCGTCCAGATGTCGCTCGTCGGACCTGCGTGGAATAGCCCCTTCCACCCCGAGCCCCTGCCTGACCTCGGCCACCGGATCGCGGGGCTCTTTGCCCGCTACCCGTACCCGGAGGCATTCTTCCTATCCGACGCCGCGACCGGTCACGCGACGGTGTTCTTCACGCGCCGGGATCGGCATCCGGCCTGGATGCCGCCGCCGGGAGACGACGAGCGCTTCCCGGTCGTCATGGGCAGGCACGCCGGCGTCAGCGGCGCGCTCGGCGAGCGGGTCGCCCGGGATGCCACCGCCGGCCGCCGCGTGTCCGTCTTCGACATCAGCCTCTACGGAACGCCCTATCAGGTCGTCGCCACGCTCGGCCCGACGCCTCCGGGCAGTCTGTCACCGACGGTCGTGTTCGGTTTCCTGGTGAACCTCGACTGGGTGCGACGCCACTACATTCCGGCCGTCACCGCGCAGGTCGCACGGATGACCGAGGCGCCCGGCGTGGTCCTGACGATCGTCGACGCGAACGGCTCGGCGCTTGTCGGCTCGTCCGGCGTCCCCGCAGGCACGCCCTTCCGTGATCGGGCGTTCGCCCCGTTCTTCTTCGACCCGTCGCTCGTGCTGGTCGACCCGCCGGAGGACCTGAGCTCGGCACCCTGGACCGCCCGCGCCGTCGCGGTGGCGGATCCGACACTGGTCGCGGCCAGGCAGGGTGCGCAGCGCACGCTGACGCTCGTCATCGCAAGTACGCTCCTGCTCGTGCTGGGCTTCGGCCTGACGATTCGTGGCGCGCGACTGAATGCGCAACTGGCCGAGATGCGCGCCACGTTCGTCTCCACCATCACCCACGAACTGAAGACGCCGGTCGCCACGCTGCGTGCCATTGGCGAGAACCTGGCGACGGGCCGGGCGGCCAGCCCGCAGGCATCACAGCAGTTCGGCCGGATCGCGGTGCAGGAAACCACCCGGCTCGCCAGACTCGTGGAAAACCTGCTGGCGTACTCACGTATTACGGACGTCACGGAGGCCTACACGTTCGAGCGCGTGTCCCTGGCAGAACTCGTGGATGACGCCCTCCGCGAGTTCACCATCCCGCTTGCGCGGGATGCCTTCGCGCTGCAGGTCGACATTCCGCCCGATCTGCCGCCGGCGCGGGGCGACCGCCTGGCGTTGTCGCTGGCGCTCAGCAACGTCATCGACAACGCCATCCGCTACTCACGCGGCGTGCACGCGATCACCATCAGTGCACGGTCGGATGGGGGCACGGTGCAGTTGTCGGTGGCTGACCGCGGCATCGGGATTGCCCCTGACGCGCTGCCGCACGTCACGCGCAAGTTCTACCGCGTCACGGGATCGCCGGTGCCCGGCAACGGACTCGGCCTGGCGATCGTGGACCGCGTCGTCACCGATCACGGCGGGCAGCTCCAGATTGCCAGCGCGCCCGGCACCGGCACGACCGTGACACTGCACCTGCCGGCGGCCCGGCCAGCCGCCTGACCTCCATGCCAGCCCACAACACGCCGGTCGGTCCGGAGACGAAGAGGCGCATCCTGGTTGTCGAGGACGACGCGTCCCTCGCGCAGGTACTCGAAGCGACGCTGGTCGCCGACGGATTCGAGGTGCGGACGGCCGCGGACGGAGACACGGCGCTCTTCGCGGCCCGCGAGTTCACACCGGACCTTGCGCTGGTGGACGTCTCACTCCCGGACCGCAGCGGCTTCGATCTGTGCGAGCACTGGTCGCGCACGCAGATGATGCCGGTCATCCTGCTCACGGCGCGCACGCAGCGTGCCGACAAACTGCAGGGACTCCGGCTTGGGGCCGAAGACTACATCACCAAGCCATTCGACGTCGAGGAACTGCTCGCGCGCATCCGTATCGTGCTCCGCC
Source organism: uncultured Bifidobacteriaceae bacterium (assembly GCA_964400405.1). Classification (GTDB taxonomy): domain Bacteria; phylum Acidobacteriota; class Vicinamibacteria; order Vicinamibacterales; family UBA2999; genus CANKJK01. The sequence goes on from CAYNUO010000004.1 coordinate 18,821, forward strand.
GTATGCGGCCCTCGGTCGAGCGGCTCGTGATCGGATCGCTCGTCATCGACTTCACCCGGCTTCAGGCCACGAACGACGGCACGCCCCTGGACCTCACGCACAGGGAGTTCGAACTGCTCCGATATCTCGCGGAACGCTCCCACCGTGTCGTGCTCAGGGATGAGCTCCTGCGCGAGGTGTGGGGATATGTCCACCCCCCACACACCCGCGCAGTCGATGCGGCGATTGTCAGACTCCGGAGAAAGATCGAACAGGACCCGAAGGCGCCCCGCTACGTGCACACCGTGCACGGAGACGGGTACCGCCTGACGACGGAACAGCCGTAGCAGCCTGGGACGTCAGCGCTTCGTGTAGACGTGCACGGCGTAGCAGCGGACTTCCTTCGGCACGACCCGAAGCCCTATTGCGTGACTGCCACTTTCTTCGTCCCGGCAAATCTGAACTTCTGTACGCGGTTGCCGCCGATGGTCTCGCCGACGTAGAGATTGCCCTTCGAGTCGGAGGCCATCGCATGCGTGATGGCGAACTCGCCCGCATAGTGCCCGCCGTGGCCGAACGAGCCGAGAATCTTCAGATCCTCCCGCCGCAGCATCCAGACCTTTCGATTGGCGCCATCGGCTACGTAGAGGAACTTCTGTTGCGGATCGCCTGAGAAGCCGATGTCGTGCACCGAACCAAACCCCCGCGTACGCGGCGCGATGAACTGCTCCTTCACGAAGGTTCCGTCCTTCCGGAACACCTGAATGCGGTCGTTCACGCGGTCGCAGACGTACACCAGGTCGTCATGCGTGATCTTCACGCAGTGCACGGGATTGCTGAACTGCTGATTGGGCGGCCCGTCCGGGTCGTACTTGTACTGCGACCGCGGGATGTCCATCGGCTTGTTGCCGTAGGCGCCCCACATCCGCTTGAAGGCGAGCGTATCGGCGTCCATCACGATGATGCGGCGGTTGCGATAGCCGTCCGCGACGTAGACCTCGTTGTCCTTCGCGTGCACGAAGATGCCGGCCGGCTGACCGAAGTTCCCGGTGTCCTCGTTGCTGTGCCCCTTCCCGAACGCGCCCTTCTGCTTGATCAGCGCACCCGTGTGGGTGAACTTCGTGATGGTGGAGGCGCCTTCCTCGTCGGACCCGGTCCACACGTTGCCCTTGTGATCGACGAAGACCCCGTGCTCACGCGGCCAGTCATAGCCGTCCGCGTGCCGCTTGCCCTTCGGGTTCTTCGGGTCCGGTCCGCCGAATGCCTGAACCACGTTGCCCTGCGCATCGAACTCGATGAAGGAGGGCGGCATCCGGCAGCATTCGCCCGCGGGCGGGTCCTGCTCCGCGTAGTCGTCCGCCATATTTCCCGACAACGGGCGCTGCAGAACCCAGATGTGGTCCTTGTCGTCACTCGCCACGCCGGCCACGTTGCCCATGATCCAGTGATTCGGCAGCGGCAGTTTCGGCCACGTGGGGTCGAAGACGAAGACCGGCACCTCGTCGGTGACGGCCGGCGGCCGGCCCTGCAGGGTGGCGCCCGCGAGCGCACCCGCACAGGCGGCACACACCGCCCCGAGCAACAGGCCCTTGCGAATCCGTGATGTCGTCAAGCTCATGTGATCGTCCCTCGGTGCTCGGACGATACACGAGGAAGGACCGAGTGGCGACTCACGGATTACCAGTACCGTGGCCACGGACTGCGACCACCGCACGTGCTAGGATCCGCTCGCGTCATGCGCTCATCGACGCGCTTCCGTTTCGCCCTCATCCTCGCGTTCGGTCTGCCTGCGCTTGCGCTCGTCGCGGCGCTCATAGCCGCGCCACGGATGTACCACGCGGACCTCGGTACCCCCTTTCGGCAGCGGGACGCCGCGTGGGCAGGCTCAGCCACGTGCCAGTCGTGCCATCCGGATCACTATGCGAGCTGGCACCGGACCTTCCATCGCCGCATGACGCAACGCGCGGCACCCGGGGCCGTGCTTGGCGCGTTCGACGGACAGCCGGTCACCTTCGCCGGCGTGACGACGCGCCCCATTCGGGAGGCTGACGCGTACTACTTCGAGCGCCTCGACGGCTCGGGCCGGGTGGCCGAACGGCAGCAGGTCGCCTTCACCGTCGGGTCCCGCCGCTATCAGCAGTACGTGGTGCGGGGGCCATCCGAGCAGGCGGGAGAGAACTACTACCGGGTGCCGCTGCTCTGGCATGTCGCCGACCGCCGCTGGATTCACCTGAATGGCGCCTTCCTCGACGGTGACGGCCTGGCCTTCGACAGCCATGTCGGACTGTGGAATCAGAACTGCATCTTCTGCCACAACACCGGGCCCGAGCCTGGCATCCTGAACTTCGGGGAGCTCGGAGAGCGAGCCGCGAGAGGCGAGCCGCTCACGGGCTTCGAGGCCCGCTACGCCTCACGCGTCGCCGAACACGGCATCGCCTGCGAGAGTTGCCACGCGCCTGGAGGCGAACACGCCACCCGCAACCGGAATCCTCTCAGGCGCTACCTGCTCCACCTCACTGGTGCCGCCGACCCAACCATCGTGCAGCCCGCGGCACTCGATCACCGCCGCGCCGTGGACGTCTGCGGGCAGTGTCACGGACAGCGCATCCCGAATCCCCCGCAGGCCATCGCCATCTGGAACACGAGCGGGCCGGTGTACCGCGCCGGCGAGCGGCTCCGGGATTCGGCCACGCCCGTGACGGCCGACCTGCCCGGCCTGCCCGGTGACCCCGACGTCTTCCGGCTGCGTTTCTGGGCTGACGGCACGCCACGCCTCACGGCCTACGAGTACCAGGGCCTGACGTCGTCGCAATGCTTCCTGAAGGGGTCCATCACCTGCGGCTCGTGCCACGTCATGCACGGCGGAGACGTCAACGGCCAGATCGAGCCGCGGATGCGCGACGGGCGTCAGGCCTGCGGGTCCTGCCACGCCGCCATCGCGTCGAATCCGCCCGCTCACACCCACCACCGCGCTGAAAGTGCCGGCTCCGACTGCTACGCGTGCCATATGCCGAAGATGGTCTACGGTGTGCTCGAGATCCACCGGACACACCGGATTCACAGCCCCTCGCCCGCCGAGGCTGCCCGCGCGGCCAGACCAGACGCCTGCACGGGCTGCCATCTCGATCGCTCGCTCGTGTGGGCGGCCAGCGCCTCGCGGGCCTGGTGGGGGCGCAGCCAGTCGCCCGGCTACGCCGTGCCGGCCATCCGGGGGGATGGTGCCCCGGTGCAGCTTGCCGATGGCGTCGCGAGCCTCCTCGCAGGAGACCCGGTCCAGCGCGTCGTGGCGGCACGGCTGGCGGCACGCCGCGACACACCGGTGGCGGTCCGGGATCGCGGGTTCCTCTGGCCGCTTCTCCTCACGGCCCTGGACGACAGCTACCCGACGGTCCGGTACTTCTCACGGAACAGCCTGCTCGATCTCGATGAGGAGATGCCCACACCGGGCTTCCGCGAAGCGCTCCGGCGCTTCGACTACCTGGCGCCGCCGCCGGAACGGCGGCGCGAAGTGGACGGCCTGTGGCGCCTCTGGCGCGGCCGGCCCAAGCACGACCTTCCCCGCCCGGTGGCCAGCAGCGTCCTGCTGGACGAGCGGTATGAACCACTTCGCGAGCAGGTGGACGCACTGATCGCCCTTCAGGCGCGCAAGCGCATCAACATCGGCGAATGATCAAGAAGATTCGAGCAGACGAGCGAGCGGAGGTCCGGGGCGACCCGGCGGTGGCACGGTGCCTCGCGATGGGATGGACGCTGGTCACCGCGTCCCTCGCGTTTGGAGTGGCCCTGGAGTCCTTCCACCTGGTCAAGCTGCCGTTCTATCTGGACGTGCGCCTGCGCCGGGAACTGTGGACCCTCGCGCACGCGCACGGCACGCTGCTCGGGGCCATCGCCATACTGGCTGCGATGTCGTTGGAGCGCCTCGTGGCGAGTCCCGAGACACGTGCGCTGGCGGCCCGGCTGACAATGTGGGGAGCCCTGCTCGTGCCGCTCGGCTTCCTCGGCGGCGGCATCGCCAACGCGGAAGGGGACCCGTCGCTGGCCATCCTGCTGGTGCCGGCCGGTGCCCTGCTCGCCCTCGGCGGCCTGTCGCTCGTCGCCCGGGCCGCCTGGGCCTCTCGCTGACACCCGCTACCCGTCACGCGATTCGCCCGTACGCGAAAAAGCGGGCCGCCCCCGAAGGGACGGCCCGCTCGATGATGCCCGACGATCGGCCTCTGCCTAGAAGTCGATCTGCGCGCCGAACTTCATCAGCCGTGCGCCGAGAATAGCGAGCGGCCGACCCCAGGTGGCGCCGTAGCTGGGATTGATCTGGAGCACCGTGTTGGAGTTAGTCGCGTTGTAGATGTCGAACTGGCCCTCCATCCGGTACCGACCCACCCGGATGCTCTTGGAGAACCGCAGGTCCAACTGGGTCAGCCGGTTCTCAAAGGAGGTGTTCGGAATCTTGATGGCGATGTTGGTGGAGCCGGTCGTCAGCGCACGACCGAGCGTGGTCTGCGTGGCGCCGTTGGTGATCGGCAACACCGCCTGGATCGGAAGGCCCGGCAGGTTCTGCAGCGTCGCGCTCACGCGAACACCATAGGCCAGCGGGTAGTTGACGGCGCCCTTGTACTGCGTCTGCCCCTTCATACCGAGCGTCACGCGGCAGTAGTCGTCGTTGGTCCGCGAGCCCTGGCCGGTCGGCTGCAGGTTGTAGGTCGAGACGTTGTTCGGAACCGTGTTGCTGGCGTGCACGGCATCACAGATATCCGTCACGGTGCGACCGGTGTTCATCCCGAACTGCACGAGGCCGCCCTTGCCGAACCGGGACTGCAGGCCCACGTCCACGCCGTCGTACTGCTCCCTGTACTGACCGAAGTTGTTCGTATGGGTCACGAAGTTGTCGGGCGCGGCCACGCGCTTGGCGTCCAGCAGGCCGCAAATCTGCTTGCCGCTCGTCTCGCCGAGACGCGAGTCGGTCGGAGCCGTGATGCAGTACTCGTCGAACCCAATCGTGTCCAGCGCCCGGTTCACCGTGATGCGCTGGTTACCGTACCAGGTCCGGAAGTAGCCGACGTTCAGCGCGACGTTCTTCCAGAGTTCCTGCTGCAGGGTCACCGAGGACTGCCAGCTGTACCCGCGCTTGTTCCAACCCGTCATGACGTTCGGGTCGTAGGTGGTCGCGGGAATCTTCTGACCAAAGGTTGGCGTCAACCACGCGCCGCACTCGCCGTTGGCCGCCGAGCTCCCAAGGTCGCAGTCAGGGATCTTGTTGCCGTTTGCGTCGGCCCAGGACCGGAGCGTCTGGGACGCGATGGCGTTGGAAGGGGCGCTGGCAATCGCCAGGCCGTTGCTCTCCGTCTCGTTGTACTTGCCGATCGAACCTTTGATGGCCGTGCGTCCGTTGCCGAAGACATCGTAGGCCATGCCGAGGCGCGGCGTGACGGTGTGCCACCTCGGCACGTTCTTGACTTCGGGCAGATCGAGGGACGGCAGGCGGAACTCCGGGATGGCCGGAAGTGTCTCGGCCGGCGCATACGCGGAGAGAAAATCGTAGCGGATTCCGGCAGTCAGCGTGAAACGCTTGAGGGTCCACTGGTCCTGACCGTAGAGGCCCATCAACGGAGCCGTGCGGATCCGGTAGTACTTGGGCGAGCGCCACTGCACGACCTGGAACGGCACCCCGCTGTTGAACCGGTAGCTGATCGGCCCAAGGCCAGGCTGGACCGGAATCTCGCCGCCCGTCCTCGATGGGCTGTACAGGGTGCTCCACCCAACTTTGACGGCATGCGAGCCGGTGACGTAGGAGACCGCCGCGCGCTGCGTCGTCACATGGACACGGTCACCTTTCGCGATGTCGACCTGGCCGAGGCCCGTCGCGCGCGAGTTGTACATGTTCGGGAACGTTCCGTTGATCTCGGTGATGGAGATGTCGGTCAGCAGCGCATTACCGTCCTTCACCAGGCCGTTCGTCTGGTCTTCCCAGAGCGTCAGGGTGCCGGCCTCGAGCAGGAGCTTGTTGGTCTTGGCCCAGGTCCACGTCGCCTGCGTCAGGCTGTTCGGACTCCACTGGAGCCAGCCGGAGGCCTCAGGCGCGCGGCCCCGGTCCACCTCGTAGTATTCGTTCGCATCCCACTGGAAGCCCTGCGACGCAGTCAGCTTCATCTTGTCGGTGATCTGCCAGGTAATGCGCCCCTGGTGATCACGGTTGTGAATCCAGGTAAAGGCCGGCTTGTCGAGGTCCGGCGTGTAGGTCATCGTGTGCGGCGTCTTGTTGAAGTACATGCCTGGAACCGTGTTCTTCGTGCCCCAGCGGCGATGCGCCGTGTAGAACCACAGCTTGTCCTTCTGGAGCGGGCCACCAAGGCCCACGCCGAGGTCATAGATGTTCTTGACCTTGGGCGACGTCTGGATGCCACGGCTGCGAAGCTCATCGTCGAGATTGCTGCTCTGGAACTTCCCACTCGTACCGTTGTTGAAGGTGCTCCCCGAGAACTGGTTGCCGCCATCCTTCGGCACGATGTTGATCGCCACGCCGCCCGTCTCCGAGTCCGCCCCGTAGCCACCGGTCTGAATGGTGGTCTCGGCAACCGCCATCTGGTTGACGTAGTTGGTGCGATTGCCGGCCGACCCGCTCCCGATGAGGGCGTAGAAGTGCATGCCTTCGATCGTCATGCGCTGGTCGTTGCCGCGCCCGCCATGGACGGCGAAGTAGCCGAAACCGCCCGCCTCACCCTGGTTGCCGCCGACGTCCTGGTTCTGCGCCTGCGACATCGTGGCACCCAGCGTCAGGGCCGCGTAGCTCTGCAGGGTCTTGTTGGTCGGCAGAGCGTCCAGAGCCTCGCGCGTGAGCACGGTCTGCGTGCGGACGTTCTGAATGTCGACGACCGGGCTCGCGCCGCTGACGGTGATGGTCTCCTCGATTCCACCGACCTTCATATCGCCGTTGACGTTGGCCGTCACGCCGGTAGCCAGCTCCACGCCTTCGCGCTTGTAGGTGCTGAAGCCCGGCAGGATGAAGGTGACGGTGTAGCTACCCGGCCGGAGTTCGACGATCTTGTAGTTGCCCTGCCCGTCCGTGACGGCAGAACGAACCTTTTCAATCAGAGCCGGGCTCGATGCCTCGACTGTGACGCCTGGCAACACGGCGCCGCTCGTGTCCTTGACGATGCCGGCGATGGCACCGGTGGTCGATGACTGCGCGGCCGCGAACGCTGGCAGTGCCATCAGCGCACACACCGCTGCGAGGTGTCTGATTCTCAAAGTCCTCATACCCCTTCCCTTTCTCAGGCTCCCAGCCCGAGTTACGTGCAAGAACGCTTGCTGCCCCTGCGGCTACGCGCGATATCAGGAGCGCGCATGATTCTAGTGAAAAGCAGGGTATACCGACATAACGGTTTCCCCTTATTTGTGGCCATTTGACATTGCCTGGCCCCGCCGACGGTGGCTGCCACCAGTCGACCGAGACTCCCGCTTCTCCCGCCGGCGGGACGGGCGCTTGTCCTAGGGCAAGCCGAACGTGACCACAGACTGGCCGGAGACGAAGGCGATCAGTTGCTTTCGGCCGGCCTGGAAGGTCATGGGTGTCGAACGCGTCGCTGATTTCAGGGACGTCTTGAAGAGCTGACGGCCGTTTCGGGCATCGAACAGGTAGAAGTCACGACCGACGGCCTGCACCAGAATGTCGCCCGCAGTCACGAGGTTACCCGTGCCAGTGGCCGTCGGCACCTCGGTGAGCCAGCCAATGGTCCCGGTCACCGGGTTGATCCCGGCGATGCTCTGGGTCGCCGTCATGCCGGTCCGCCCGACCTCTCCGATCAGGCCGTAGTGTCCACGGTTGCCAGGGTACCCCGCGTCAGGAAGGTTGCGGCCGATGACCTTGGCCTTGATCGAATAGGCGTCGTTCTTGCCCGAGATGTAGAGCAGGCCGGTCCTGGGGCTGAAGGCGGGCCGGCCGATGTTGGGGCCTCCGGTGTTGCCTGGTGACAGAATCACGAACTCACCCGCCTGAAACGGGTGATAGAGCGGTCGTGCCAGCTTGGCGAGCTCCGGATCGGAGATCCGCGGATAGATCGCGCAGAACGGCTCCTGCGGCACGGACCTGGACGTGTAGGGGATGGGCTGCGTTGGCCAGGGTTCGTCTCCAGGCACGTCCGTCTTCGTCGGCACCGGCGTTTCGACGATTGGGTTGATCGGTGCTCCCGTCTCGCGGTTGAAGAAGTAGACGTAGCAGTTCTTCGGCGCGACCGCGATTCCCTTGATCGTCTTGCCGTCCGCTCCCTTGGCATCGAAGAGCGTCGGCCCCGTCACGAGGTCCCAGTCCCAGATGTCGTGGTGGATCACCTGGAAGTGCCAGAGCAGCTTGCCGGTCGAGAGGTTCAGCGCCAGCAGGGAGTTCGTGAACAGATTGGCTCCGAGCCTCGAGGACCCGTCGTAGTTCGGCGTCGGATTTCCCGCCAGGGCGTAGATGATTCCAAGCTCCGGGTCGATGGCCGGTGCACTCCAGATGCCCCCGCCGAGCCGACGTTCGCCCTTCCACGTGTCCCTGGCCAGCTCCCACCCGTCATCCTTCGGCCCCTGCGGCACCGTCCGGAAGACCCACTTGACCGCGCCGGTGGCGCCATCGACCGCGACGAGCAATCCGCCCTCGATGAGACTGTCCGAGAACGGGATGCCGATGTACAGCATCCCCTTGTAGTACGTCGGCGCGGTCGTCAGCGAGTATCCGAGCGTCGTCGGGTCGACGTCCGCCGGGTACTTGCCGGGATCCTTGAACTCGAGCGCCTTGTTGATGACGCGCAGGACGCCGTTGTCGCCGAACGCAGGTACTGGTTTGCCGGTCTCCGCGTCGACGGCGTAGAGCGTGGTCTTCGTGAAGGCATAGACCTTTCCGTCCCCGTACGCAGGTGCACGAGCGGTATCGGCATTGGCGGACGGGGGAACGTTCGTCATCCAGAGTTGCGTGCCGGTGACGGCATCGAGGGCGAAGACCCTGGACCCGGAGTGGAGGTACATGCGGCCGTCGACGACGATGGGGGTCTGGGTCGTCGCGGACGTGCCCGTCGGCAAGGTGAAGGTCCACTTCGTGACGAGCTTCGCCGCATTCGACGTGTTGATCTGGGCCAGCGTCGAGTAGCCGCTATTGGCGATGTCGCCACTTCCCAGCGGCCAATCCGCCGCAGACACGACGGGACCCGGTGTCTGCCCATGGAGACGGGTGGGCAGAGAGGACAGCATCAGGGCCGCAGCAGCCGCCCCACACAGGATCGCCACGCCGCTCCGCATCATCATCAGCAAGTACCTCAAAAAAAAAGGTGGAGCGCACCAGCGCCCCACCCGTTGATAGACAGAACTGCGAGCTCTAGAGGCTCAGCAGGTCGAGCTTGCCGCCGCTGTCGCCAAAGCGCTCCTCTGGCACACCAATCTTCTCGAGCAGGGTCAACTGCAGGTCGGTCAGACGCGCCGTCTCGACCGGATACCGGCGGTGCACGCCACCCTTGATGTCGATGCCACGACCCGCGACCACCATGGTGGGCAGGTTCAGCGCGTGGTGCGCGTTGGGGTCGCCCATGCCCGAGCCATACAGCAGCACCGTGTTGTCGAGCAGGGAGCCCTCGCCGTCCTTCGTCGACCGCAGCTTCTCGACGTAGTACGAGAAGAGCGAGACGTGGAACGTGTTGAGCTTCGCCAGCCGCGCCATCTTCTCGGCGTTGTCCTGATGGTGGGACAGCGGATGATGGGCATCCGGCACGCCGATCTCCGGGTAGGAGCGCGCACTCGCCTCTCGCGCGAGGATCATGGTGAACACGCGGGTGAGGTCCGTCTGGTACGAGACGGTGAGCAGGTCGAGCATCAGCTTGACGTGCTCTTCATAGCTTGCCGGCACACCGGTGGGCTGTTCAAACACGGGCATCTCGCGCTCGGCCTGCCCTTCCGCCTTCTGGATTCGACGCTCGATGTCTCGCACGGACTCCACGTACTGCTCGACCTTCGCGCGGTCAACCTGCCCGATCCCCTTCTGGAACCTGGCCAGTTCAGCCGTCACGGAGTCCAGGAGGCTCCGGTCGCGCTGCAGGTACGCGAGGCGCGCCTTCGGATCGGTGCTGTCGCTGGCGCCGAACAACCGCTCGAAGATCGCGCGCGGGTTGTTCTCCATCGGAATGGGCGTCGTGGGATTGCGCCAGGAAACCGTGTTGCCGTACGCGCAGCTGTATCGCTGCGCGCACGTGCCGAGCACGTCGTTGGTCTCGATGCCGATCTGAAGGGAATCGAGCTGCGTCTCCTTGCCGAACTCGCGGGCGATGATCTGGTCGAGCGAGGTCCCGGCCTGGAGGTCGGCGCCTTCCGTCGGCTTGCACTTGGTGCCTGTCAGCCACGCCGTCTGCAGGCGCGGGTGCGGGCCGCCGTCCTTCACGTCGGCCTGATGGCTTCCCAGGCCGGACAGGATGACGAGACGGTCCCGGGCTGGCGCCATGGGCGACAGGATCGGAGACAGCTCGAGAGCGCCCTCACCCTTTGGAGTCCAGTAGTTGATGTCCACGCCCGGCGTGATGCTCATGCTCGTGCCCATCGGCGTGAACACCGCGCCGAACCGGCGGACGGGCTTCGGAGCGGTCCGGACCGTCGCAAAGGCGGGCCACATCGCGTCGAGGAGCGGCAGGGCAAGCGCGGCACCCGAGCCGCGCAGGATCGTGCGGCGTGGGATGGCCTTCCTGGTGACGATCATGACTCTCTCCTGCGCATCTGGAACGGGGTGCTCTTGACGAGATTGAGGATGAGCGAGGACCAGCGATAGTTGGCAGCTTCCGAGGCGTGCACGATGCTGCGGATTGCCGGCATGTCGGTGGCCTGTACGCCGCGCCCCAGCGCGTACGTCATCAGCTTCTCGACGGCGCTTTCGACCAGCAGTTCCTTCTGGCTCTCGATGAGGGCGGACCGGAACTCGCGTGGACCGTTGAACTTCCGACCATCGGGCAGGACGCCAGAGGCATCGACTGCGGAACCGTCGTCCATCGTGCGATACCGGCCGACGCCATCGAAGTTCTCAAGCGCGAAGCCCAGGGGGTCGATGCGGGTGTGACACGACGCGCACACCGGATTTCTCCGGTGCTGCTCCATGCGGGCCCGGACCGTCTTGGGTGCCTCGCCGCCCTTGTTCTCCGGGAACGGCGGGACGTTGGCCGGCGGGGGCGGGGGCGGCGTACCCAGGATGTTCTCGAGCAGCCACTTCCCACGGACCACAGGAGACGTCCGATCGGCGTACGACGTGACGGTCAGGATGCTGCCCTGCCCGAGCAGCCCGGCACGCACCCCGTCGGTCAGGGCCACGCGACGGAAATGGCTGCCGTAGACGCCGGCAATGCCGTAGTGCCGCGCGAGCCGCTCGTTCAGGAACGTGTAGTCCGCCGTCAGCAGTTCGAGGACGCTCCGATCTTCACGGAACTGACTCTGCAGGAAGAGTTCCGTCTCGCGCTTGAAGGCATCGCGCAGGTTCTCGTCGAACAGCGGGAAGAGCTTCGTGTCCGGCCGGTGCGAGTCGAGGTTGCGGAGATAGAGCCACTGGCCGAAGAAGTTCGAGAAGAAGGCCTGCGAGCGTTCGTCCCGCAGCATGCGGCGGACCTGGGCCTCGAGCACGGCAGGCTGAGACAGGCGGCCGCTGGTCGCCAGGGTCAGCAGTTCGTCGTCCGGGATGCTGCTCCACAGAAAGAACGAGAGCCGCGACGCCAGCTCGGTGCCGCTGATGCGGTAGACGCTGGGCGCCCCCGCAGCCGGGTCGACTTCCTTGCGCAGAAGAAAGTAGGGCGAGACCAGCACCCGCTCGATCGCGGCCTGGATCCCGGCCTCGAACGTACTGTCGCGGCGGCCCGCCTCGTAGAAGGTCATCAGGGTCGAAATGTCGTCGGCCGTTGGTGCGCGGCGGTACGCCCGCCGAGCAAGGCCGGTCACGATGCGCCGGGCACAGGGGACTTCACTGGCGGCCGTCGTGGGCTGGCAGAGGAGGATGCGCTTGCGGCTCAGGGTTCCCACGGGCGTCTTTCCATTGAAGGGCCCCGTCACCGTGAGCGTGTCAATCCCCATCTCGATCTTGCCGAACTGGGTATCCGTCACGGTGCCCGTGTTGAAGCCGTCGCTCGCCACCGGCAGCTGCCCGACGCCCACACCCTCGACATACCAGTGACGGCGCGGGAAGGAAACGGTGACCGTGCGCACGCCGGCCTTCACGGGCACGCGCACCTTCAGGCCCGCTTCCATCTCGTTGACGTTGTAGCGTTTCTCCCCGCCGTACACGCCACCCATCCCGTTGGCCGCGACGTTGTTCGGGATGCTGAAGCGCTTGACGCGCTCGCCGTCGAGATGAATGTCGATCTCGTTGTCGACATCCAGGCCTCGAACGGCGTACGAGGTGTTGATGGAGTTGCGCTGCAGCTTGAGCTGCAGGTCGTAGTCGCCATCCACCGGGAACACCTGCCGGATGGCGATGCCCCCGCGGGAACCGAATGGCAGGTCCTCGTTCATCCGGTCGTCCTGAAGCAGGGTGGGCGAGAGCCGGTAGCTCTGGGCCACGGGACGAATGGTGGCATCGCCGATGGCGAGCCGGCTGACCTTCTTGGCCACCACGAGATAGCGTTCGAGAAGCCCTGAGCTGACCGAGAGCACGTCCGCGACGTTGTCGAAGCCGTAGCTGGCGTCGTCAGCGGGCAGCAGCGCCTTACCATCGACCTCGACGCCGAGAAGGTCGCGCACGGCATTGGTGTACTCGGCGCGGTTCAGGCGGTGGACGACCGGACGGCCGGGGTCTGGCGCGCGGCGGGCCTCGGCATCCAGAGCGCCTTCCAGATACGTCGCAACGCCTCCGAGCACGGGACCATCCGGGCGCGGCGCGGCTGCCGGCGGCATGGCACCGCCACGGAGCTTCTTCACCACCTTCTCCCACACATCCGGGGAGGCTGCCGCTTTGGTGACGTCCATCTTCTCGAGGACGAGACCACCGGTCTTGAGCCGCTCGCTGTGACAGGTGACGCAGTACTTATCGATGGTGGTCCTGACGGAGACCGGATCCGGCGCAGCGGCTTGCGCGGCGCGGGCCTGGGCCGGAACTGCGCCAACGAGCGCAGCCAGTACAGCAACCGTCCAGCTCTCGAGTCTTCTTGTCACTGATTCACTCCACCAAGTGTCCGCAGCACCTGCGCCGTGCTCGGACGCACGACCAGCTGCATCGCCACGACGGTGCCCTCGGCCAGTGCCAGTGGGGTCTTTCCGGCCTTGGTCTTGGCGTTGACGTTCGCGCCGCGCTCTACGAGGAGGCGCACCACCGTGTCCAAGCCGGCCAGCGCGGCCGAGTGCAGCGCGGTGTCGCCACTCCTGTTCTGGGCGTTCGGATCGAGTTTCAAGTCCAGGACAAGTCGGGTGGCCTCGAGCGCGGCTGCTTCCGTGACCCGCGTCTCGTTCTCCACGCGGCCCCGGCCAGCCGCCATCATCAGCGGCGTCGTACCGGAGTTATCGGCAATCTGGGGGTCTGCCCCGGCTGCGAGGAGGAACTTCATCACCTCAAGGTCCGCGACGATGGTCGCCAGGAAGAACGGCGTGACACCGATGAGGGTGGGCTGCTGCTGGCCGAACAGGGTGAAGCCGTAACGCGGAGGCGTCCTGGTCGTCAGGGCATTGACATTGGCACCCTTCGCCAGCAGGGCCTTCATCAGGCGGAACTTGTCCTCGCGATTCGGGATGCCGATCAGGGCACTCCACTCGCCCTCCGTCAGACGGTAGTCGAAGGTCGTGTTGGTCTCCCACGTGCCGGCCGCCCAGTGCAGGGGTGTGTACCCCGCCTTGGCAGCGTTGGGATTCGCGGACTTCTCGAGCAGAAACTCCGCGAGAGCCACATGGCCACGCACCGTGGCGACGAGCAGCGGCGTCGCCCCGTCGGCTGCCTCAGCGTTCACGTTGGCGCCGCGCTCGACCAGCAGACGCGCGCTTTCCAGATCGCCGCTCCTGGCGGCAAACATCAAGGGAGTGAAACCCGATCGCGAGGCGAGATCGACGGACGCGCCCTTGTCGAGCAGGGCACGGGCGACCAGCGGATGGCGCTCGGCCGTCGCCCACATCAGAGCCGTCTGGCCGCGAGAGTGTTCCTTTGCGTCCACGGGGGCGCCGGCCGCCAGCAGGTGTCCGACGGCTTCGACGCTTCCTGCACGGGCGGCGGTCATCAGCGGCGTCTCGCCTGACAGGATCGCGAGGTCGGGCTTGGCGCCGCCTTTCAGCAGGCGCTCAACCATCGGGCCGCTGCCGTTGACGCTGGCCAGCCAGAGCGGTGTTGCGCCGTACTCGTTGGGCGCGTCGGGACGCGCGCCGGCCCGGAGCAGGGCATCGGCCATTTCGAGGTCGTTCCAGTGCGCCGCCCAGTGGAGGGCGGTGACACCGTCGGCGGATGCGGAATTGACGTCGGCTTTCGACTTGACCAGGGCCAACACGGCAGCGCGGTCGCGCTGCCGTGCGGCACCGGCCAGTCGCAGGTCTCCCGCTGAGACGTGGGTGACCGGCAGCAGCGCCACCAGTGCCCACGCGCACAGGCGTCTAGAGCGGAAGTGGATTGAGCGATCCATCGCTGTCTCCGAACTGTTCGAGACGAACACCCATCCGGCTCATGAGGGCGAGCTGAAGATTGGTGAACGGAGTGCCCTTCTTGTAGCGGATATGGCGGCCCCCGTTGATGTCGAAGTACTTGTTGGCAACCACGACCGTCGGCACGTTATACATCAAGTGCTCGTTCGAGTTGCTCATGCCCGTGCCGTACAGCAGCATCGTGTGGTCGAGCAGGCTGCCGTCGCCGTCCGGGGTCTTCGCGAGCTTGTCGAGGAAGTAGGCAAACTGCTGAAGCATGAAGATGTTCAGCTTGGCCTGCTTCTCCAGCTTCGCGGGGTCGTCCTGGTGATGTGAGAGCGGGTGATGGGGATCCGGAACGCCGATCTCCGGATAGGTGCGAACGCTCGCCTCCTGCGCCATCAGAAACGTGGAGACACGGGTCATGTCCGTCTGGTATGACAGCGCCAGAAGGTCGAACATCAACTTGGCGTGCTCTTCGAACGTACCCGGGATACCGGCGGGTCGATCGACCACCGGCAACTGCTTCTCGACCTGCTCTTCGGCCTTCTGCACGCGCCGCTCGACGTCGCGAACGGCGTCCAGATACTGGTCGAGTTTCCGCCCGTCACTCGCGCCGACGCCCTTGCGGAGCGCCGTCAGTTTGTCGTTGACCCCGTCGAGAATGCTCTTGTCCCGCAGGATCAGGTCGAGCCGAGCCTTGGAGTCCGTCGTGTCGCTGGCGCCGAAGAGACGCTCGAAGACGGCACGCGGGTTGTTCTCCATCGGCAGCGGCGTCGTGGCGTTACGCCACGCGATCGTGCTGCTGTAGGCGCAGCTGTAACCAACGCCGCACGATCCGCCCATGGCCGGGTTCTCGACCTGCAGCTCCAGGCTGCCGAGCTGCGTCTCCCGACCCAGCTCCTTCGCCAGGTGCTGATCCCACGATGTGCCGGCGCGGAGATCAACGCCCTCCGTGGCCCGGGCCTTGACGCCCGTGGCCCAGGTCGTCTGACAGCGAGGGTGAACCCCGCCGTCACGTGCGTCCGCTTCCTTGCAATCGAGGCCGCCGACCACCAGCATCCGCTCGCGGTACGCCTCGAGCGGAGACAGAATCGGCGACAGCTTCAACGCCCCTTCCTCGGACGGCGTGAACTTGGCCATGTTCATGCCCATCGGCACGTACACGATCCCGAGTCGCTTCGGAGCGGCGGCCGCACTGAGCCGCGTCGGCCGGAAGGCCGGTACCATCGCGTCCAGCAGCGGCAGCGAAATGGCGGCGCCGATACCGCGCACCACGGCGCGGCGAGGCAAGTGTTTAGCAGTCAAAATCATCCCTCCGCCCTCCTCATCTGGAACGGCATGCTGCGCACGACGGCCATCACCAGCGCCGACCACCGCATGTCATTCTTGTCCGCCTCGCGCATGATCTGCCGAATGGCGGGTTGATCCTGGTATTCCACGCCACGACCGAGCGCGTAGGTCAGAAGCTTCTGTGTCAGCGTGGACACAAACAGTTCCTTGAATCCAACGAGTCCCTGGCGGAAGTCCACCGGGCCACTGAACTTGCGGCCACCGCCCGGGAACGTCCCTGACGGATCAATCGCGAAGCCGGCGTCCTTCGTCCGCCAGGCACCAATGGCATCGAAGTTCTCAAACGCGAATCCCAGCGGATCCATCTGGCCGTGGCAGGCCGCGCACACGGGGTTCTTGCGGTGCTGCTCCATCTTCTCGCGCACCGTGCGGGGCTGCGACTTCCCGTCGGCCTCCGGGAACGGCGGCACGTTGGCCGGCGGCGGTGGCGGCGGGACCCCGAGCAGCGTCCGAAGCACCCAGGCACCGCGGAGCACGGGGGACGTGCGGTGCGCGTAGGACGTGACGGTGAGGACGCTGCCCTGCCCGAGAATGCCTGCCCGGCGGTTGTCTGGATACTGAACCCGGCGGAAGTGACTGCCCCGGACGTAGGGCAGGCCATAGTGACGGGCGAGCCGCTCGTTGACGAACGTGTAGTTGGCCGTCAGCAACTCGAGCACGGGCCGGTCCTCAGCGAACTGGGACCGCAGGAACATCTCGGTCTCCTGCTGGAAGGCTCTGCGCAGGTTCTCATCAAAATCGGGGAAGGCCTTCGTATCCGGCCGCTGGGTTGCCAGCGTCCGCAGCGTCAGCCACTGACCGAAGAAGTTCGAGACGAAGGCACCCGCACGCTCGTCGCGAAGCATCCGCTTGACCTGCGCCTCGAGAACAGCGGGGTTCCGCAGACGGCCCTGAGAAGCCACCCGCAGGAGTTCGTCATCCGGAATCGTGCTCCACAGGAAGAACGAAAGCCGGCTGGCGAGAGCCAGGTCGTCGATGCGATAGGGCGTACCGGGCTTCACACCGGCTGGCTGCGCCTCGACACGAAGCAGGAAGTCCGGGTCACTGAGCAGCCGCTCCAACCCCCACTGAACTCCCGCGTCAAACGTACCGACAGCCGCTCTGCCCTGGGCGAAGGCCGCAAGCAACGGCTTCACATCGGCCGGCGTCACGGGCCGGCGATAGGCACGGCGGGCCAGCCCGGAGAGGATCTGCCGCGCGCACACCTGCTCACCGACGACCTGCGGCTTGCACGTGAAGATCCGCGCGCGGCTCGGGCTGCCCTCGGATGCGTGGGCGTTGAACGGCCCGGACACCTCAAGTGTGTCAATCGCCGTCTTGATGGGGCCCACGCCAGCTCCCGAGTCCGTGGCACCCGCGTAGCCGTCACTGGCGGGCGGAATTCGAACGGGTCCCACGCCCTCGACGACGTCGGTCCAGGTATTGAAGGCCACCGAGATGGCGTGCTGACCTGCCTTCATGGGGAGCGTGAAGTAAAGGTGGGCGTCCGGCTCGGGGACTCCAGCAGCCTCGTCATACACACTGCCCTGCCGCTTGCCGCCAACGGTGAACGTCTTCACTCGGACGCCGTCGACGCGGACCTCGATCTCGCTCGACTCAGACAGGCCGCGCACGCGGTGGCCGTAGGACAGGGCGTGGCGCTGAAGCTGGAGCCGAATCTTGTAGTCCCCATCAACGGGGAACTGGTGACGCACGGCCAGACCGCCGCGGGTCCCCTGCGGCAGGTCATCGCCCATGCGTTCGTCCTGCACGAGCGTGAGATACGGCAGCGTGTACGACTCGACGGTTGGCCGCATCGAAGGATCGGCCACCGCGAGGCGGGCCACCTTCCGGGCCGCCAGGACATAGCGCTCCAGCAATCCCGGGGACATGGAGAGCACGTCGGCAACGTTGTCGAACCCATAGCCGGAGTCGTCCTGCGGGAGCAGGTCCATCCGCTCGATGGACAGGTCGAGCAGATCACGAACGGCGTTGGTGTACTCCGTCCGATTCAGGCGATGAACGACATGAAGGCCTGGGTTGGGCGACGCCTCGGCTTCGCGGTCGAGTCCGTGCTCGAGCGTGGCGACCAGGGCGGCTCTCCCAGCCTCGTCCGGGCTGGGATTCCCGGGCGGCGGCATGGCGCCGATACGCAGTTTCCGCACGACCTTCTCCCATGCCTCGGCTCGGGGCGAGAGACGGTCGGTCTGGATGTCCGTGAGGACCAGATCGCCCGCCTTCATGCGCGTGTTGTGACACTTCACGCAGTACTGGTCGAGGGACGCCTTGATGGCCTCCGGGGAGAGCGCCTTGTCCGGCGCTGCCGCCACAGGCGCTGGGGCCTTGGTTGCGGTGCCGGCCTGCGGCGCCCGCGCCGCATGCAGAAGGCCGGTGGCCGTTACAACGACGACGGCTGCGGACGCAATGAGTCGCATGGTCTTCATCCTGACGCCAGTCTAGTAGGTCCCACCCAGCTCGCGGAGGATGACCGCAGTGGATGGATGGGTATAGAGCATCATGATGACGATGACACCGTCCGCGATGCGGAGCGGCGTCTCGCCCGCCTTGTTCTTGATGTTGACCGGCGCGCCTTTGCTGGCGAGGAACTTCACGACGGAATCGAACCCGCCGTGGGTGGCGATATGGAGCGGGGTATTGCCCAGCGCGTTGACGGCAGCCACATCCCCTCCCAGCTCGATGGCGAGCTTCACCGCGGCCAGGTGCTGCGCT
Organism: uncultured Bifidobacteriaceae bacterium; assembly: GCA_964400405.1. Taxonomy (GTDB): domain Bacteria; phylum Acidobacteriota; class Vicinamibacteria; order Vicinamibacterales; family UBA2999; genus CANKJK01. Next base: position 37,439 of record CAYNUO010000004.1, read on the forward strand.
TCACTGATGTTGCTCTCGAGATCGTAGAACCCGGTGGTACCGGCTGCGGCCATGGCGGGGGTGGTTCCATCCTTCGCGGGCTTCACCGGATCAGCACCGTTTGCCACGAGGAAGCGCATGGCTGCCGGGTCGGCGGCGAGAGCCGCGAGAAAGAAAGGCGTCGCCCCGGTCAGCGGACCGGCACCGATGACCGTTCCGGCGATGCCCGTCGCCCCAAGGCGGCCGAGCGGCGGCGTCCGGGTGATGACGGCGTTGACGTCAGCGCCGTGCTCCAACAGCGCCTGCATCAGCTCCAGCTTGCGGTCCTGAGGGATACCGCCCATGAGCTGAATCTCGTTGCCGTCCCGCCCAAAGCTGATGCTGAGGCCGTTGTCCCAGTTACCGGCTGCCCAGTGCAGCACCGTGTAGCCGGCCTTCGAGGCATTCGGGTTTGCGCCGTGCGTGAGCAGGTGCTTCACGAGGTCCACGTGGCCGCGGAGCGCGGCCACCTGCAGAACCGTCGTGCCATCGTTCGCCTCGGCGTTGAGATCCGCGCCCTTGGCGAGCAGCAGATTCACCGTCTCGATGTCATTGAGACGGGCGGCGAACGTGATCGGCGTGAAGCCGGTCTTGGAACGGGCGCGGACATCCGCGTCGGCGTCGACAAGAAGACGAACAGCCTGGCGATGCCCCTCGGAGATGGCCCACATCAGTGCCGTATGGCCCTTGACGGACTCCTGCTTGTTGACGTCCGCGCCGCCGTTCAGCAGGGTATTGATGGCCTCCGGACGGCCCGTGAGCGCTGCCGCCATCAGCGGGGTCTCGCCCGTGGGCAGCGCGGTGTTCGGCTTGGCACCGGCCGTCAGCAGACGCGCCAGCATCTCCGTGCTGCCGTTTGTCGCCGCCATGTGCAGCGGCGACATCCCGAAGTCGTTGACGGCGTTGACGTCTGCGCCGGCGGCAATCAGCAGGTCCGCCGCCTCGCGGTCATCCCACTGAGCCGCCCAGAGGAGGGCGGTGGCGCCGTCGGGCTGCCTGGAGTTGACGTCCACGGACCGCGTCTTGACCAGGGTCCGGAGGAGCGGGAGATCCTGCCGGCGGGCCGCGTCGACGATCCGCTGATCAGGGGCACCTGCGGCCTCGGCTGCAGCCGCCGAAAGTCCGAGCAGGAGCAGGCCCAGAGAGAGAGAACGCGATGTTTTCATGAAGGCGACCATGGCGGCCAAGCTTAGCGATGTGGCCGCTGGATCCGCAATACCGGAGATCCCAAAGAACCCCTGCTTTTCCAGGCACTTGCGGAGATTCAGGCTACGCAAGTACGGCCCTGAATTTCCCTATTTGCTGGCCGTGAACTCTACGACCTCTTCCTTCAGTTGTAGCGTGCCCTTCATGGCCGTGCCCGAAGGGGCGAGTTCGCCTTTCCAGAGATAGGTTTCCCCCTGGATAGGCCGCAGGAAGCGAACCATCACAGAGGAACCCTGGATGTCCCCCTCAATCGAGATGGAGCCCGACTCGGACCGTTCGGGTTGACAGGTGCCCGTCAGGCGCCCACCGTCGTTCTTGAACGTGCAGTCAGAACCGACGCTGACGCCGCTCTTCCGAACCGCCGTCAGCGTCCACGAACCGTCAATCCCTGGCGCCGGGGCCGAGGTTTTCGCCGTCCGTGGAGCCGGCCGGGACGCCGCGACCAGGGAGACCCCCGCCCGGTCCGCCGCCCGAACCACCGGAGCCGTCACCTTCACCCAGGAGCCGGTCGCACCCGCGGCCCGCCCGGCTGCGTCCGCCGGCAGGCTGACCTTCACGAGGGCCGACCGGGCACCGGGATCCACCGCCACGAGCTCGGCATCCACCAGGAATCCATATGCGATGGACGCCATCTCGGCCGCAGGAGGCGCGTAGACGACGAGGTCGCCCTCCTCCGCCCAGGTCAGAGCAACCTTCGCGCCCGGCGTGCGGTC
>CAYNUO010000004.1:39475-57520 GCA_964400405.1 uncultured Bifidobacteriaceae bacterium
TCCTTCGGGACGATCTGCAGGTAGATGCCGTTGGGGTCGTAGAGGTAGACCGAGCGCGTGTTCGGCCCATGAACGGTCGGCCCCGTCGGACGGGCCTTCGCCTCGGGATACATCTTGTTGATCGCGTCGGCCACGCGCGTGGCGTCGCCGCCCTTCTGGTTGAAGTCCACCCCATAACCCACGTGGTTGATGTAGGGCTTGTCCTTGGTGAACTTGGTGAGGCTGATCCACCCGCCGCTCGGCAGCGACAGGGTCGCATTGTCCGGCGACGTGTCGCGAATGGTCGTACCGAGCACATCCGCGTAGAACTTGATCGCCTTGTCGAGATCCGGGATGTAGAGGTGGACGTGGTTGAGGTTCTTGCCGGGCGTGACGGCCTTGGCCTGCGCGGACGCGGTGCCGGCAACACCGGGCGCCACCATCATCATCAGCGCGCCAACCAGCTGGCGCCGGCTGAGCCCGCCCTGCTGGAACTGTGAAACGACATTCTCAATCTCGTTGACCATCACGACCTCCTGATCGGGATATCCCGCGACGGCGACGCTACAGCGTTGCCCCTTCTGCGCGCAAGGCGTTCAGCGAGCCCCTACCTGAAAGACGGTAGCCGCCGCTACTTCCCCGCTCCGTCGTCCACCTTGATCCGCATGTTGCGCCAGCGGATCTTCCAGCCCTGTGATTGAAAGGCGATGTGCCCACCGCCCAGCGCCGCAAACTCGTGCTGAGTGATCGTCGAGCCCAGCACGCCGTTCACATACGACTTCACCGTGCCGTCGCGCGACGAGACGATGCGGATGGAGTTCCACTCCCCGATGGGCCGCTGCGCCGCCCGGACCGCCGCGTGGTCGTACGTCTTCTTGACCTGCGTCTGGACGCCATAAATCTCGAGCAGATCCCGCTCGTGCCCTTCGACCTCGATCATCTTCGGCCACAGGTCCGCCGACTGGACGAAGATCAGCGTGCCGTTGCTGGCCTGGAAGAGCCACGGCGGGCCTTCCCAGTCCTCCGGCTTGTCCCATCGGTAGTCGAAGCGAAGGTCGTAATAGAGGTACTTCTTCGCGGTGTAGGCGAAGCCATGGATCGTGCAGTTGCAGCGGAGTTCGTCGTCCGCGACGGAGAAGACGCCGGACGGGTCGGTCTGCACGCAGCCGTCCGGTGGCGCGCCGCAGTTCGGACGCAGCGCGAAGCGAAGGCCCGAGAAGTCCTTGCCGTTGAAGATGCGCTCGAAGCCCGGCTCGTCGAGCGTCAAGGTCTTCATGACCGCGTAATCCGGCGTCAGGGCCTGGCGTCCTGACGGATAGTTGTTCGCCTTCAGGATGTACGCCGCGATATCCGCGCGTGTCTGCTGGGATATCGCCGTCGTGTCGTAGGCCGGCATCGCCTCGAGCTTCTTGAAGAAGTAATAGACGCTGGGCCACACGCGCACGCCGCCGGACTCCCGCTGGAGGAATGTGCCACCGAATCCGCGGCCCGGGCCGACGGAATGACAGAAGCCGCAGTTGCGGTTGAAGGCCAGGCGTCCCCGCTCGGCCTGCTCCTCCGTGAAGTAGCGGCCCTGTGACCGATCGTCACCGGGCGCAACGGCTGATTCGGCCACCGGCGGAGCTGGTCTGGCCAGGTCCGCTGGCAGATCGAGCGCCTTCGCGCCTGCGGCAACGCCGCTCTTCTCCAACAGGTAGGCCAGAACGTCGGCGTTCTGCTGCGGGCGCAGCCCCCCCGGGCTGTGCAGCGGCATCTGCACCTGGATATAGCGGAGGAGCTGGCCCACGCCGCGCGTGCTCCACCTGGCGAGGAAGGCTGCCCCGGCCACGGGCGGGGCGATGTCGCCGCCCGACAGGTTCTCCATGTGGCACATCTGGCAGTTGGCGGCGTACACCGTGGCACCCCGCGCGGCCTGCTGCGCCGTGAAGGCCGGGTTCCACGCGGCGGGCTGCGCGGGCAGCTCGACGGTCAGGACGAATGCGCTGAGGGCCACCAAGCCGGCCGCGCTGACGGCGTGGATCGGTCGAAGCATCAGGGCATGATGCCTAGCCCACGGCTGGGCGCCAATACCTGATTACCGGATGTCCGGAATGTCGAGGGTCCCGTAGATCAGTTATCGTTCGGGCCCATGTCGACTCCTTCGCTCAGATTCCCGCTGGTGCTCGCTCTCGTGGCCATTACAGCCCTTTCCGGGTCAACCGCCGCGCAGCGCGGAGCCGCGACTCCCGAGGGAGAATGGCGTGCCTACGCCGGAGACCTCAAGGCCACGAAGTACTCGCCGCTGGCGCAGATCTCCAAGGAGAACGTCTCGAAGCTGGCCGTGGCCTGGAAGTGGTCGACGGCCGACAAGGCGATCCAGGCATCGAACCCTGTCTGGCGGGCCTCGCGCAATGAAGACACGCCGCTTTACATCAAGGGGACTCTCTACACCCTGACGCCGCTCGGCCTTGTTGCGGCGATCGATCCCGGAACGGGCGCAACGAAGTGGGTCTACGACGCAGAGAGCTACAAGACAGGCCGGGCGACGAACGTCGGCTTCACCAACCGCGGCATGGCGTTCTGGTCCGACGGCAAGGCGGACCGCCTGATGGTGTCGACACCCGATGCACATCTGATCTCGATCGACACGGCCACGGGCAAGCCCGACCCCGCCTTCGGCACCGCCGGGAAGACCGATGCGGCGCAGGGGATCCCGAAGGTCATGCACGCCACGAACCTCTCCGGGCGGCGGCCGCTTGTCGCCGGCGACGTCGTCATCGTCGGCAGCGCCGTTCTGGATGGCGCGGCCAACATGGAGTCGAACCCTCCGGGTTACGTGAACGCCTTCGATGCCCGCACGGGCAAGCTGGTGTGGACCTTCCACACCGTGCCGAAGAAGGGCGAGCGTGGATACGAGTCCTGGCTCGAGGGGTCCGCGGAATACTCCGGCAACGCGAACGTCTGGGGCGGCATGGCGTACGACGCAGAGCTCGGCTACGTCTACCTCGCCACGTCGACCGGGACCAACGACTACTACGGCGGGCACCGCCCGGGTGACAACCTCTTTGCCGAGAGCATCGTCTGCCTGAACGCGAAGACCGGTGCCTACGTGTGGCACTTCCAGGCGGTGCATCACGGCGTCTGGGACTACGACTTCCCCGCCGATCCGATTCTCGGCGACCTGAACGTCAACGGCCGCAAAGTGCCGGCGGTCATCCAGGTGAGCAAACAGGCCTTCACCTATGTGCTCGACCGCCGGACGGGCACGCCGGTGTGGCCGATCGAGGAACGCCGCGTGCCGCAGTCCACGGTGCCGCGGGAGCGCACCGCGGCCACGCAGCCCATCCCGAGCAAGCCACCAGCCTTCGACCTCCAGGGCACGATGCCGGAGAACCTGATCGACTTCACGCCGGAGTTGAAGGCCAAGGCCCTGGAGAAGCTGAATCTCTTCGAGTACGGCCCGGTATTCACTCCGCCGTCACTCAAGGGAACGATCGTGCTGCCGGGCATGTTCGGGGGCGCCAACTGGGGCGGGGCAGGTTTTGACCCTGAGACGAACACCCTCTACGTGCCCTCAAGGATGTATCCCTCCGTCGAGCGCCTCGCGGTGCAGGACCCCAAGCGCACGAACCTGCTCTATCGCATGGGGGGCACCGGTCCGTCTGAGGCGGACGCCGCCATCGACGGCCTGTCGATCTTCAAGCCACCGTATTCCCGCGTGACGGCGCTCGACCTGAACAAGGGCGACCGGAAGTGGATGGCTCCACTCGGGAATGGGCCGCAGAACCATCCCCTGCTGAAGAACCTGAAACTCGGCCCGCTCGGCGATCAGATTCACGGCGGAAGCGTTCTGGTGACGAAGACGCTGGTCTTCGTCGGCGTGACCCACCTGCAATACAACGGTCAGCCGAACCCGCCGAAATGGGCGGCGCACGGCGACAAGAACATGACGCAGAAGGCGATCTACGTCTTCGACAAGGCCAATGGCCAGCTCGTGCACGTGATCGAGCATCCGATGGGCGTTGCCGCGCCCATGACCTTCACCCACAACGGGCGCCAGATGATTGTGTTCGCGGCGGGCGGCGGTGAGAACTGCGAACTGGTCGCGATGGCGTTGCCGCGATAGGCGTCTCAACGGAGACCCGACACGAGCGTCAGTCGAGGAACCCCGAATGGCCGTTCACGTGACGAAAGCGCGTGCGTGGTCCGTGTGGCTCGTCGCGGGCTCCGTCGCGCTGGCGACGGGGAGTGCGGCTGGCGCTGCGCCGGCCGCACAGAGCGCTGAGGCTGAACGCCCGGCGGGGACCCTGCAGCATGTGATGCGTGGCGTGCTGTTTCCGAACGCCAACATCATCTTCGACGTCCAGACCGTCGCCCCGGATGCGCCTCCGCCGAAGCCGGGCGCCGAGAACGGATCGACCTCTGCGAAGTTCGCCACGCTCTATGGCGGATGGGAGAAGGTCGTGCTTGCCGCCGTCTCGCTGGACGAGTCCGTCGACATGATCTTGAAGGCCGGCCGCACCTGCGAGAACGGCAAGCCCGTTCCAGTCGCCAGCAAGGTGTACCGCGACACCTCGCTCCAGATGCGGGCCGTCGCCAGGAAGATCCTGGCAGCTGCCACCGAGAAGGATGCCGGGAAGGTGATTGAACTGACGGGCGACCTGGCGGAGGCGTGTGCGGCCTGTCACCGGCCGTATCGGGACATCGCCAAACGGGACCTGACCAGGCGTTGCCCGCCGTAGCGATTCGAACCGCCAGATGGATACGTATTCAAAACCCCCAACAAGGACTGAATGATGATGCATAAGTCTCGATTGTTTGCCCTCGGCGCGTGGACTGCCGCGGTACTCGTAGTGGTGGGCGCGACTTCGCGCACGCCACAGGCGCAGTCCGTCAAGATTCCCCAGTTCGCGGCCGATCCGTGGTGGCCGAAACCCTTGCCGCAGGAGAAGGACAGCCAGGGGCAGATGCGCCGCTGGATGACCGGGCACGTGGGCGCGGTCTGCGCGGATTCACACAACCATATCTTCACGTTCAACCGTCTCTCGCCGAAGCTGGGCACGTACGAATCCATGTCCGGCATGTTCGGGCCGGAGATCATTGTTTTTGACTACGAGGGCAACGTCATCAACAGCTGGGGCAATCCGAAGGGCCAGCCGAAAGTGCTGCCGGCGTCGGCGCATGGCTGCACGGTCGACTATGAAGACAACGTGTGGTTCACGGGGGCGTCCATCGCGCAGAAGTGGGACCACGACGGCAAGAAGATCCTGCTCCAGATCGGCGAAGCCGGAAAGTGCGACGGTGAGTGCGGCGAAGCCCAGAGCCTGAACAGCAGCCAGACGCTGCTCAACTCGCCTGCGGGCCTGCGCGTCGACCCGAATCCGGATCCGGTCACCGGCGAGCGCGGAAGCATCTATATCGCCGACGGCTACGGCAATCACCGCGTCGTCGTCTTCAACAGCAAGGGCAAGTACCTGCGGCAGTTTGGCGCTCCCGGCACGGGGCCAGGACAGTTCGCGCGGACCGGCGGGGGCCATCCCCACTGCGTCGCCCTGAGCAACGATGGCTTCGTCTACGCGTGCGACCGTATGCAGAACCGGATTCACGAGTTCGACAAGCGCGGCAACTTCAAGCGCACCATCGAGATCAATCCCGAGGGTGGTCTCGTGGCGGGACAGCGCTCAGCCGACATCATGTTCTCGAACGACCCGGCACAGACGTATCTGTTCAACTCCGACCTCGGCAACAACGTGATGCGGATCGTCGAGCGGAAGACGGGCAAGCTGGTCGGCACCATCGGTGTCGGACCGGGGCGCGGCACGGGGCAGCTCATTACGCCGCACCTCATCGTCACCGACACCAAAGGGAACCTCTACATCAGCTCGACCGCCGACAGTAACCGGGTGCAGCGGTTCCTGCTGCAGCCCTAGCGGGGCGCGCGTCGGGAGTTCAGCGAGAAACACCACGACCTTCCGGCAGCAGCGGCTGCTGGAAGGTTCGGGCCAGGCAAAGGCCAGACAGCACGACCGCACCACTATTCGGCTCAGCTTGGCTTCGAGGTACGGAGCAATAGCCGCGGCCAACGGCTACGGTATTATTTGAAGGTATTGGATGGCCCTGACAGTCGGGCCACCGTCGGTGACGGAGAAGCGCTGGAGAGCAGGATGCGTAAACAGCTGTGCGTTCTTATTGCGGGGGCGGCGATCGCCATTGGGAGCGGGCCGGTATCCGCCCATCATGGCTTTTCTGCCGAGTTCGATGCCGATGCGCCGGTCTCGCTGCAGGGCAAGATCTCGAAGATCGAATGGATCAATCCTCACTCCTGGATCCATGTCGAGGTCAAGAACAAGGAAGGCGTGATCGAAACCTGGGCGATTGAAGGCGGGACGCCGAACACGCTCATGCGCCGCGGCATTACGAGGGACTCCCTGCCGGTCGGCACGGAGATTCTGATCACGGGCTACCGCTCCAGAGACGGCGGGACCAAGGCGAACGGCCGGGATATCACCTATCTGGACGGCCGAAAGCTGTTCATGGGTTCCGAGAACACGGGCGCCCCGTCAGACAAGTAGCAGGCGCGCCGAACACGAGGCAGGAAGATCGAAGAGCGCTCGCCGGCATCACGCCAGCGAGCGCTCTTTCTTTTTGTACTACTTTGCCAACGCCCCGGACGGCCGGCCGAATCGAGCGTCATCGATCGACACGTTCTTCTGCACGTCTGTCAGCTCAATCTCGTCCCGTCCATCGAGCCACGCGAACGTCCATTTGAATGGCATCTTGATGCCGCCCACGTCGCGATAGTCGTCGTAGTCCACCTGCGTAGGCATGCGTCCGATCGGTGAGGCGCTATACCGGATGTAACGGAGCAGCAGGCCGGACTGCCGGTCGAAGAACAGCGTCGCGACGAGGCCCCTCGGACCTTCTCCCTGTATCACGTTCACCGGCTTGTTGTGGACCGTTGACGGCGGGCCGACTCGAAGCTTCGTGAAGTTCCGCTTGATCTGACCTGGGAACGACATCAACGCATCCAGCCTGGCGCCGTCGGACTCGGCGCCGCTGAGACGGTATTCCCCGAGCACCGACATCGGCGTCTTCATCCATCCCGTCGTGCCGTCGAACGTCCTGGTGCTGTCGCCCCGACCGGGCGCATCCTTGAACTCGATGATCGTCGTACGCCGATCCGGAGCCTTGGCGAAGATTCTGACCTGGCCCGCACCGCCGAATCCTCCGTAGAAGACGCTCTTCCCCGTGGCGACGAAGCTGGTCACCTCGGAGAGCTTCTGGGCGCCGCCCATGGCCTCGACGTACTTATCGAGGATCGAGTCGGCTGACGGCATCCCGGGCGTCGAAACGAAGAAGAGGTCGTCCTGCTCGACCGTGGGTGTTCCGTACACATAGTCCAGGGTGGGCGTCACCACCGGCCGGTCGCGACCGCGATGACACGTCCAGCACGTCACGACCTGTCGCCCGCGGAACTGGTCGCGGTTGATGGTGGTGACCATGTTGACCATGCGCCGAGCGGTGATCTTGCGGGGCGTGTCGAACGCCCAGTCGACCTTCTCGGTGCCAGCCCCTTTGTGACAGTCCGAGCAGTCAAAGGCGAGTGCAGCGGACATGATCCCCATCGTCGCCATGAAGTCATCAACGGGAAGGTTCTTGAGTGCGGGAACGTTCTTGAACGCCTCTCCGGCCAGCAGCGGCTTCGCGGGCGCGGCAGCCTGGCCGGCCAGCAGCACGCCACTCATCAACCCCACGAGCGTTACCGCGGTGGCAAGAACGGTCGCCCGTTTCAGTCCGCCCGTTCGGGTGCATCGCTCAAACAACTTCATCTATACGCCTTCCTTGAGAATCGTTCCGGGCCGTTTCGGATCTGCCCCGCGTTCGGACGCGCACCGAGTTGGATTGCACCCCGCAGGTGGTCCGTCAGGATTCAATCAGCCGCTGGACGGCCCGTCAATACCTAGGTTCCGACAATGGATCCGGCTGAGCTTGTTCAGGTGACGGACTGCGAGAATTCCGAGGGCCGACGACGCACCGCGCGCGTTGCTTTCCGCATGGCCCGGCGTCAGAATGGCCGCACTCGACCTGCAAGGGCTCGCGAGTACTCGTCAGGGAGATCGGTTCTGTGTCTGTTGGACATCGCATACTGCTCAGATGCGGCATCGCCGCCCTTCTCGCCAGCGGGAGCGCACTGGCATGCTCCTCGCCGCCATCGACGCCCCCATCCGCACCGACGCCTCAATACTGGGGAGAGATGTCGCCGGTCGTGTCGGTCAAGGAACTGATGCGGGACTTGCTGGATCCGAGCGCGGACCTGGTGTTCCTCTCCGTCAGCGTCATCTCCGACAGGCACGGAACAGTCGAGACATCACCGAAGACGGACGAGGACTGGGCGCGCATCCGTGCGGGAGGCGTGGCGCTCGCCGAGGGCGCGTCGCTGCTCAAGATCCCTCGCCCATTCGCACCGCCAGGGGAGGAGAACAATAGCGCCGGCCCCGACGCGCCGGAGTTGTCGCCCGCCCAGATCAAGGCCAAGCTCGAGAAGGACCCGGTTCTGTGGAACGCGAAGGTTCAGGCGTTGCGCAACGCCGGTCTCGAAGTGCTGGAGATCGTCAAGGAGCGAAACGCACAGAAGTTGTGGGACGCAGGCGAGGATATCGAGATGGCCTGCGAGGGCTGCCACGTCCAGTTCTGGTACCCGGGCGATCCCGCCCTGTACCGGCGGCTCGACCGCCGGCTGGAAGACATCTACGGGAAACGCAAGAACAGCATCCCGCTGTCGACGGAACTGAAGCCATAGCCGGAGGGAATCATGGTGAGACGGTTCTGGGGCGCGGCACTGGTCATCGCGGTGCTCGCCTCCCCCGCCTGTTCACGGCCCACGGAGTCGGGGCTCCGGGATTCATTTGCCCAGCAGGTGGCGGCCAACAAGTTCGTGAAGGATTTCCACCGGAGCGGCGACGACCTGGCGTTCTCGGCCCCGGACACGCGCGGTAACACCGCGCGGTGGCGCATTCACGTCGATTCCGCGGTGGTCGAGCCGCAAGACGATCCGGCCCAGCCCTACAAGGGGACGGTGAAGTCGTCATGGTTCGTCAACGACGAGCATGTCGTGCCTCGTGGGCGCGACTCGAACCTCCCGGTCGAACTGCTGGACAACGGCCTCAGTCAGGACTGCTGGGCCTTCTGGGTGGCTGCGACGAAACGGTGGAGCTGGGAGTAGCGTGCCGCGCACGCAGCCCTTGGATGTGGCCACGTGCGCGACCGTAAAGCGGTTCTCTACCGTGGCGTCTCGCGCTTGCGGAGGTGCCCGTACATCAGTTCTTCCGCGAAGGGCACGCACCGGTACTCGAACATCTGGTAGTTCTTCTCCTGATGCCGGTACAGCAGGAAGTTGATCTTCCAGGGCCGGGAGAACGTCTTCGGGTCCTCGAGCGTCGCCTCGTAGTTGATGGTATTGCGGTCGAGGGCGGTGTAGCGCTCAACGACCTTCAAGGCGTTGCTGTGAAAGTTGCCGGCGCGGTCGAACCACGTCTGGTCAGTAAAGTCAGTCACCTCGACGACCAGCGTGTCACGTTCCCAATGACCGACTGACCATCCCATCCAGGTCTCGAGCGGCGATCGCTCTTTCGTGTTCATCCGAATATTGCGTACGGCCGCGGCGTACTCTGAGGCGATCAGAATCTGTTCCCGCCCCTGGACGATCTGAAAGGGATACGGCATATACATCATGCGCGGCGTTCCCGGCAGATAGCACTTGATCTCGGGATCCAGCGAGAGCACGTTCTCCGCGTTCGACTTCCGCTTCGCGGCAGCCTCAGGCAGATAGGGAATCTGCCCGCCCTCGACGATGCCGAATCCGGCCTGGTACGCGTAGGCGGCGCCAAGCGCGACGACCGGCCCTTTCCTGGCCTCGTGCGCCTCGATGTCCCAGTAGGCCGACGTCATGGCCTGCCAGACGCCGCTGAAATCAGGACGACCGGCCGCGGTCCGCGGCATGGCGCTGCCCGCACCCTGAGTGGACACAGGCGCGTTGACGCCTGAGACGACGGCGGTCACGACCGCCGCAAGGGCCAGGACTCCAAATGACTGACGCATCGAAACGCTACTTCTTGTCGCGGGCATTTCCGGCTGCTGCTTCCCGGACGCGATCATTCCGCATCCCATGGGCGATGCCAACGTTCCCCTCGTGGCACGCATACTCGTATACAAACCCGTCCAGCCGCTGCATCGGCTCACGGGCAGACCATGTCTTCGTCCACGTGCGGAGATCGTCAACCGTGAACGTGTAGTCGATCCGGTCTTTGTCGACACGCCGGAAGCGTTCGATGAGGTGCAGATCTTCGCTGGCACCGCGCTGGCCGAGGACGAACTCCGCCGAATCCTTCCGGAAGTTCGTCGTATCCACGACCAGGGTGTCACCCTCCCAATGGCCAATCGAGTCGCCGTTGACGAAGCGCAGCGACTTGGGCAGGTGCTGGCCGCCGATCCGGACCATCCGCGCCAGATGGATCATCTCCGTGTAGAGAACAATGATGTTGCCGTTCTGCACGATCTCCATGTTGTTGTTGTACGTGTCAGACAGCATGGGCGGCCCGGAATTGCGCTGCGTGATGCACCGCTCACCAATCGTGAGGCCCTCGGGGCCATCGTTGTTCCGTGCGGCCTTGTACGCGTCAAACCGCGCCTGTCCTTCGGGCGTGTAGGGCGGGATGCGCCCGTCCGGCGGGTCGAAGATGAGCTCGGTCTGGTTCGACACCGCGCCGCGCTCGAACCAGAAGTCGTTATATGCCCCGACGGTTCCGGCCTGCCGACGCGCCTCCGCCTCCTGCGGAGTCAGCACCGCCTTCGGCCGGTTGGCGGGGTCGAGTGGCCGTTCGAGGGGCGTCGTCGTGGCAAATGTCCACGACCCTTCCAGATCTCGTGGATTGAACCCGGCCACAGGTTTGCGGGCTGCCGGTCCTGCGGCAGTCGGAGGTTTCTTCGCCGGTGTCTGGCCGGCCGCCGGGGTCTGTCCCTCGACGCGCATCGACGCGACCAGCCCCACGGCGACGACGAGGGGGACAAATCTAGTAAGCAGGAATCGTCGAGGCATCGGGGAGCCTTTCAATTCATTCGAGCGAAGCTTCAGGAGGTCCATGGCCGTGTGGGCGAGGAGGATACAATCCGGGACAAAGCTTGTAAATACAGCACATCACGTAGTCAGCGTGCGGCGAGGCAGACGCGTCGCGAACGGCGACAATGCTTGACAAGCTCGTGTGGTCTGCATTTCTCTTAGCGGCGAACGAATGAGTTCCTTATGACAAACCAGATCAAGAAAGCCGTGGCCTTCTCCCTGTGGTCGATGGTCGTGGCGAGTGCGTCGGCCCAGTCGAAGGCGCCCGGACTGCCTGAAGGAACGCAACTGAACCCGGGGCGCGTTGCACCCGGACATATCATCGTCAGCGGTTGCGTCCAGCGTGAGGCCCAGGGGGCAGCGTCCGCCTTCGTGCTCAGAGATACGCGCGAAACGCCTCCGCTCCAGTATCGGCTCGACGGAGACACGGCCCTTCTGGCACTGCATGTGGGCCACACGGTCGAGATCTCGGGCCCGCCGACAACCCCACCGGATCGCTCGAACCTCACCGGCTTGCGCGTGCAGTCGCTCACGTACATCTCGACGACGTGCAGCAAGCCGAAGTAGACGCACGGCTCTCGGTCTAGCGCGCCGGCGTCAGCAGCCGCGATTCGAAGAAGTCGAGTTGCGCCTGGATCATGTGCGTCCCAGGACGCGCCGTATCTCCGAGGTCCATGAACGGTTCGTTCGTCAGGTCGTAGGCCTGCCACTTCGGCAGGCCAGGACCGTTGGGGTCTCCCCGCTTCGCGAAGTTCGTCCAGTAGTTCGACACCGTGTCCGCCATACGGCGGTCGCCCTCCGTGTACCGCCAGGACGGCAGGAGGCCGACGATGTTGAACACGTACTGGAGCTCGCTGCCGTGATAGGCCCCCAGCGTCGGCGGAGGCATGGGCACGGCACGCGTCCACTGGTACAGGTACGAGGCACGACCATGCTGCGCGTTCACCCGGGCCCAGGTGCGCGCCTCAAGCGCCCAGCTGGCATCCCGCTGCATCAGCCGTGTGGCCGATGGGATGTCGGCATCCGTCTTCACCGGGTACAGCGCTTCGATCTGCGGCGCGTCCGGACCGTAGGTCTTGGCTATCCGCGCGCGGTGGTCGGCCAGGGTCCTGGGGTACGTCGACGGTGCGGAGAGAAGCCCGAGCTCATCATGCGTAAAGCCGACCAGCACCTGGACGGGATTCTCCTTCCGCCTGGCGAAGATGGCCGCGACATCCTCGGGAAGCACCCAGCCATCGACGACCTCCGAAATCGGCAGGCCGTCGGTCTGCAGAAGCGTGGCCACAGGCACGTCGCGGAGCGCCTTGACCGAGGTGACGCCCGCCTTCTTCATGTAGGAGACGCCGTTCTTCTCGGCGCCGGCCAGGGTCCGGTCCTCCTTGCGCGCGAAGCTGCCTGGGACAAACCGCGCGCCACTCATGCCGATGCCGCGGATGAAGAGGCCTTTCGCGAGGGGCGACGCGCTCAGGACATTGACGCTCCACGAGCCGGCCGACTGCCCGAAGATCGTGACCTGCGCCGGGTCGCCGCCGAACGCGGCGATGTTGTTCTTGACCCACGTCAGCGCGGCGATCTGGTCCAGGGTGCCGTAGTTGCCGGATGAGTGGTTCGCGGATTCAGCCGTCAGCTCCGGATGCGCCAGATAGCCAAGCGGTCCCAGCCGGTAGTTGATCGTCACGACGACGACCCCCTTCTTCGCCAGCGCCGCGCCGTCGTAGGCGGGTGACAACTGCAGGCCGCTGAACTTGTGGCCGGAGCCCCGGGTCAATCCGCCGCCGTGGATGTACACCATCACCGGCTGTTTCGCCTGGCCTCGCGTCGCCGTCCAGACATTGAGGTAGAGGCAGTCCTCCGACATGTCGTCGAGGGGGAGCTGGAAGACCGCCGGCTCGTACGCCAGCTGGGGACACATCCCACCGAACGAGTCGGCCCGGCGAACGCCTGCCCATGGCACGACGGGCTGTGGGGGTGTCCACCGGCGGGCACCGGTCGGCGGGGCGGCATACGGAATGCCCCGATATACCCGGACGCCTTTCGCCTCGGTCCCCTCGATCAGACCGCCGTCGACCTTGATTGGCGCAGCGGCCTGCGGGTTCAGGCTCCAGGCGAGCGCGGTGACCGCCGTCGCCACAATGAGCACGTACTTCATCGCTGTCTCCTCACCATCAGCGTTCTTCAGCTCAGTACTGATCCAGTCCTTCGGTCAGCTCGATCACCGTGCCCCACGGGTCCGTGAGGTACACAAAGCCGAGACCGAGAGCCTTGCTGTAGGGCGCATCGAACTTCACGCCCGCGGCCTGGAGTTCCCTGGCGAACGCCTCGAGCTGCTTGACCTCGAAGCCGATGTGGTCGAGCACGTGATCCTTCGTCGTGGCCGGGGCGTCCTTCGTCGGCGTGTACATCAGGATGACGCCCGGGATTTCCTGAACCTCGCGCGGGCCGCGCATCACGGTCTTCGCCCCGAAGTGCCTGGCATACCACGCCTTCATTTCCTCGGTGGCGTTGGTGGCGAGGTGGAGGTGATGGTTGCCCGTCACCGTCGCTGACTTGTTCTCGACCAGCTCGACGAGCGTATCCTCCGGCCCCAGGACGAAGGCAATCGTCGAGGTGCCGGCGTTGAAGACGCCGTCCTTGACCTCCCCGGACACCTCCCGGCTCGTGACGTTCGGGTAGCCAAGGGACTGGAGCCTGGCGACGGCCGCGCGAATGTCCGGCACCTCGACCCCGATGTGTCCCACCGTGGTCCCCTTCGTACCGCCGGCCTTCGGCGGAAGCGGCTGCAGGAGGATGACGGAGTTGTGCAGGTGGAGGACGCCGAGGGGACCGATCTTCCTCGGCCCGACCGTCCCGCCGAGTCCTTCGACCCAGAATTTCTGGTGGGCGGCCATGTCCGTCACCCGAAGGTGGTGATGGCCGTAAACGACTCTGGCGTCGCTCTTGATGATCTGCGCGCTGCTCATCGACGGCGCAGCGACCAGGCACGCCACAAGGGCGAACAAGCTTGAAACACGCACTCTCACTATGACCTCCGTCTTACTTGCCGTTCAGTTCAAGAGAGAAGCCAAGGGGCGAGGGCTTCAGATCCACGAATGCGTAGCCGGGACCGGGTCCGACCGTGAGCCGCCCGCCCTTCTTCGTCAGATAGTCGATGTTGGCCTGCATCCCCTGAATGCCGAGGGCCAGGTGGTGCATCGAGGGACCGAAGCGGTCCAGATGCTCCTTCCACGGGCTGGCGCCGCCGATCGGCTGCGCGAACTCCAGTCCGACCGGGCCGTACTTGAACGACACAATCTTCGGGTGTGCCTCCTTGTCACCCGTGAAACCAGCCGGGAACACCATCCCCTTGTACTCGTTGGCCGCCGGGGCAGGGATCCCTGTGAGATCGCTGAACACCTTGGCGGTCTTCTCCACGTCCGGCACGAAGATGCCGACGTGGCTGAAGGTCCCCATGCCGAAGTTCGTCGGCACGGGGGCCGCCGGCTGCGCGCCCTGTCCCGCTGTCGCTGAACTCTGAATCAGCTCGAACGTGAATCCGAGGACGGGCTTCATGTCGACGTACGCCGCGGGGAATCCGGCCTTGCCGAGCACGTACTTGCCCCCGGCGGCCTGCAGCTGCCCGATGGCCATCCCGATGTCCGGCACGCTGACGGCGATGTGATGCAGCCCCGGGCCGAACTGGTCCAGGTGGTCGCGCCACGGGCTCTTGCCGCCGATGGGCTGGAGCAGCTCGATGGACATGTTCGCCAGGCGAATCGTCGTCACCTTGGGGTGCGCATTCCGGTCGCCGGTGAAGTCCTCCGGATACGGGACCCCGTTGAATTCGGCGGTCTGTGGCACCGGGATGCCGAGCACATCGGCAAACTCACGCGCCGCCTTGTCGACGTCGGGAACGATGACGCCCACATGCTGGACCGGATTGACTCCGAACTTCGCCCCCTGCGCCTGGGGCCATCCGGCCGTCAGCAGCACGCCCAGGGCGGCCAAACCCGTCGCCAGGATCACTCGCTTCATGTCGCTTCTCCTACAGAGGCCTTCGGCGCACGGGCGCGCTGACGGCGTGGCAATCCTTGCATGGGCAGACGTGAAGCGGAATACGGGATCCCCCGTAACCCGACGGCCGGATCCACCCGCCGGCTGGGGGCGAGGACCGAGTTGCTCGCTTGCCTCGAGGTGTTCTATAAGCAGGGGCAGCGTGCGAACCGACCCCAACTCCGGCTCCGTGACTCAACCGTCCAGCCAGGCCGGGTCGGGCCCACATCAGGAGGAGCAGGACAGGACATGACGTGCCGTCAGCGTCTCACACGAATCGCCCTCGTGCTCTTTCCCATCCTCACCGTGGTTGCGGCGTCGGAGACACGGGCGCAGGTGCGCCTCGGCCCGGCACCGGCTGAGAATCTGACCCCGGCTCAGAGAGAGTCGCTGGCGGCGTATGTCGCCAAGGAGAAGGCCGCCCCGCCACCTCCGATGGCGATCATGCTTCGAGTGCCCGCGGTGTTCGACGCCTCTGCGATCCTGCGCCGGCATTTCCGGTTCGAACGGCTGCTGAACAGTCGCGTGAGCGAGTTCGGCATCCTGCTTGTCGCACGCGACTGGACGCAGCACTACGAGTGGAATTCTCACGACGAGATCGCATTGAAGGCCGGTGTCACGGCGGATACGATCGCGGCGATCGCGGATGGACGGCGGCCTGCGCACATGCAGGACGACGAGGCGGCACTCTATGACCTCTTCATGGAGCTCACCCGGAACCACAGCGTCAGCGACGACACGTACGCGCGCGCGCTGAGGCAGTTCGGGGAAGACGGAGTCGTGGATGCCACGGCGCTGCTCGGCTACTACACGTCGTTGGCCATGCTGTTGAATCTGGATCGAACATCCGCACCACCCAGCCGACACGCGCTCGAGCCGTTCCCCCGGTAGCCCCGCCCGCCTATTCTTCGGAGGACACGATGAACGAACCGCGAACGCACGAGACCGCGCAGGGCCCGGCGCCGCACCCCGCCATTCCGGTCGGCTTCAGTTTCATGCCGGTCTCCGCCGCGATCTGGCAGACGCATCCCCTGTGCGGCCTGCTGGAGTTCCGGGACCTGGGACTGCGGGAGGCATCGAACGGGCGGATGACCGCTCGCCACATCCGCGCCGCGTCACGCGCTGGCGCGCCAACCGCCCCTGCGCCGGACACCGCCGTCTTCCTGTATGTGCTTCACGGCGCCTTTCGGTTCGCGAACGCCGCGGGTGACGTGGTGACGCTCAATGCCGGTGACGCAGCGTTCCTGCCGGGCCCTGTCGCGTACCGCTCGCCGCACGCATCACCGGACTTCGAAGCGATGGAGATCGGCGCGATCCGCAACGCCGACGGGGGATTCGGGGTGTTTGAAGGCCGCCAGGTGATCGCTCGCGACACACCTACCGCGTATAGAAACGACGGCCCGCGCAAGTACTTCGAGTACCGGGATCTTGGCGTCGCCGAGGCCACCGGCCGGCGGGCGCACCTCCACATCCTTCGGACGATGCCGACGACTGGGGCTGTCGAGGGCGGCACGGGTTGGCATTGCCACACGATGAGTCAGATATTCGTCGTACTGCGCGGATGGGCGCGCATGATCGTCGAGGGTCAGACGGCACTGGAGCTGCACGCCGGGGACGCCATGACGCTGGGCAAGGGCATGTGGCATAACGTGCCGGTGTACTCCGACGACTACATCGTGTTCGAGTTGTGCATCCCGGCCGACTACGAGACCATCGACGCAGACACACCAAGAGCTACGTTATGACGACATTGCCTTCCGTCCCGTGTCGTCGAAACGCAGGAGGATGGCCCAGGCGACGGAACCTGCGGCTGGCATGCACGCCACAACCCCGAAGAGCGTAAGGTAGCTGCCGGCGTCGAACAGCGCGCCCACATACGGCATCAGGACAGCAACGAAGAAACTCCAGACCCCTGGCCCGAGCCCGGCCAGCAGCCCCTGATCGCTCGGATAACAGCGGAGGCCGTATCTCAAGGCCACGATGATGAAGCCGCCCGTCAGGAACATCGAGACGAAGAACAGGGCCAGCGCGCCCGCGGCGCTGCCAGCGAGGGGGACCAGCGCGAGAACCCCGCTGCCGACGGAGAGCACGAACACCATTCGGGGAAACGAGGTCTTGCCTCTGTCGGTCATCCATCCCCAGAAGAGGTACCCGAGCTCCCACCCAAGTGGCGGAATCCACAACCAGCGGCCCAGACTTGCCTGGGAGAGACCGAACGCCTTGGACAGGAACAGGGGGGCGGCATACGTCCCCACGGCCAGTGGGAGGGCGCCGAAGCTGTACAAAGCCAGGAACCCCCATAGTGTCGGTCCCCATAATCTCCGCAGTGATGATCCGGGAACTCGCTGCTGAGCCGTCTTGAGCGCCCCATAGCGAGAACTGACGGCGAGCCACCCGCTGACCCACAGCAGCCCTATTGCCGTGGTGACCAGGAACGCACCTCTCCATCCAAACGCGATCGCAATCGGCGTGACGATGAACGGGGTTACGATGGCGCCCAACGACCCGCCGCTATACCCCAGGCTGATGCCCCGTCCCTGCTGCTCCTTGGGCAACGTCAGAACGGCAGCTCTCAGCGCACCCGGAAACGTCGCGCCTTCGCCTGCGCCCAGCATGAAACGAGCGATTGCGAACTGCACGGGGATGGAAAGCCATCCGATCGCTCCAATGGACGCGTGCGCAAACGACGCAATGCTCCACGAGAGCACGGCGATAGTCATGCAGATCCGCAGTCCTCCGCGATCCAGCAGGAATCCCCAGACGGGATTGCCCAACATGTACGCGATGGAAAAGCATGAGATTGCGAAGCCGTACTGCTCCCCCGTCATCCCCGTGTCGGCAAGGATCATCGGGGCGAGAACGGCGAGCGCGTATCGATCCACGTAGCTGATGAGGGACGACGCCATCATCATCATGACCGGCAGCCACCTGGACGCCCTGGA
>CAYNUO010000004.1:57620-76871 GCA_964400405.1 uncultured Bifidobacteriaceae bacterium
TTGGCCTGGGCCTTCTGTCGTAATCATGCGGGGACTATAGACCAACTTTCGGCACCGTGAACTGCTCCCGCGGTCAGTTGGAGTAGCCCCCGGAGACAGAGGCCCACGGCGTGGAACGCCGAGGCTGGCCAGGCCGGGCGCTTCGCAGTAAAGTTACCCGCCTGTTTCCGCCCGACGGGGAGTTCCCATGATCTATGAAGTCAGGACCTACGACTGCAAGCCGCAATCCGTGCCAGAGGTCGAGAAGCGCTTTGCTGACGCCTACGAGCACCGGAAGACATTCTCGGAGCTTGTCGCCTGCTGGCACACCGAGATCGGCCCGCTCAACCAGATCGTCCAGGTGTGGCCGTACACGGATCTCGAGGAGCGCCGCAAGATTCGCGAAATGGCGGTCAAGGAAGGAGCCGGCAAATGGCCAGCCAGGACATCGGACCTCATCCTGCGGCAGCGCTCCGACATCTTCTGCCAGTTTGAATTCTCGCCTGAGCTGAAACCTGGAACGCAGGGGCCGTTCTTCGAGATGCGCACCTACACGTACGCGCCCGGCCAACTCGAGAACCTCAGGCGGTCGTGGAAGCACTCGCTTCCCCACCGCCTGACATTCGGACCGGCGACGGCGATCTGGTACTCGGAACTGGGCGGGCTCAACGCGTTCGTGCACATCTGGCCCTACAAGACGCTGGACGAGCGCTGGGCGACGCGCAACAAGACGCGCGAGACCGGCGACTGGCCGCCGTCCGTCGCCGCCAGGAAGGCCGGACTGCCGGCCTACGAGCTGCTGCTGCAGGAGAGCAAGATCCTCATGCCCGCGGCCTTCTCGCCGATCCAGTGACAGCGGCGGTCTGCACCGCCTATTTCTTCGTCCCGGTGAACGGCACTTCCGATTCGAGCACCTTCAGGGTTCCGTTCATCGCGAGTCCCGAAGCCTCCAGCGTGCCCTTGTGCACCAGCACGAAGTTGGCACCTGAGAAGCTCACGGGAAAGGAGAAGGTCAGGGCCTGTCCATCCACCGTGCCCGTGAGGTCCGACGGCCCCGCTTCGTTCTGGCACTTTCCGGACAACGTCTTGCCGTCCACCGCGATCTGGCAATCCGTCGAGAAGTCCGTGCCGCCAAGTGTCGCCTCGATGGTCCAGGGACCCGGGAGGCCGGGCGTGGCCGTCGACTTCGGCTTCTCGTCTGGTGGCGGCGGCTCCGGCTTCGCCGACGCGGCCAACGAGAGCACGCTGGCGGTGTTCGCCGCACGGGCTCGGGCCGAAGTGGCTTTGAACCAGCTCCCCGGGGTCAGCCCAGACAGGCCGCTCGCCACCTGGGCGGGAACACGCACGCGGAGATCGACGGTCGCCCCGGACACGTCGGCCCCCAGATACTCTGCCGCGACCGCGTACCCGTAGTTCACCGCCGTCATCTCCTCGATGGGCGGGAGGTACACGAGGGCGAGTCCCATTCCCTTCCGGACGGACCAGACCGCGGACACCGGCTGCCCCGGCTTGAGCTGATCGACCGCCCGAAGCACGTGCGGCGGGGCATCGGCTCGAAGCGTGAGCGTCGAGGCGGGAACGTCGACGCTGACGACACGCCCATACCAGGCAAACTCCGTGTCCGGCGTCGCGGCGCGGACAACTCCGTTCAGGGACACCAACATCACGAGCGCGATTCTGACGATTCGAAAGTAATTCATACGGAAGCCTTTACGCGGCACGGTGGCCGTCAGTTCCAGTTGAAGCAGCGATCTCGATGAAGACACGAAGAGACCGGCGAATGCGCGGACCTAGTCGACCCTGATCCGAATGTTCCGCCACATGATCGTGCCGCCCTGATACTGAAACATGATGTATCCGGGGTCGGTGATCGTGTGCTCGACGGTGTTGGTCAGCGCGCCGTTCAGATAGGCCTGGATCTGACCGTTCGCAGAGACGATCCGCACCTCGTTCCAGTATCCGGGTCCCTTGCTGACGCGCTTGGCGGTCGCCGGATCGTACTTCTGCTTGATGTTCACGGCCATGCCGGCGGCGCGCATGATGGCGTCACTGGCGCCCTCGATCTCGATGGCACGCGGCCACATCCGCTGCTCCTGCCCGAACAGCAGATACCCACTGCTGCCCGTGCTGACCTCCTCGTCGCCGGGCTCGTGGTCGAACGGCGGCTCCCAGCGGTACTCGAGCCGCAACTCGAAGTTCTTGTACTTGTCGACGGTCGACCAGTAGCCGTGCTGACGGCCGCGACCGACGAGCATGCCGTCCTCGACGTGGAACGATTCCGGCGTGGTCTTCCCACAGCCCTGCGGCGCCGGCGTGCAGTTCATGCCGAAGAGGAACGTCATGCCCGTGAAGTCCTTGCCATTGAACAGGGGCTTGAAGCCGGGCTCGACGACCGGCTTCGGCTCGGTCAGCTTCATCCGGCGCAGCGTCGCGCCATCCATGGGCAGGTCGGTCCTGCCAGCCTTGAAGCCTGCTTCCTTGAGCAGGTACGCCACGATCTCGAGTTTCTGCGCCGGGCTGACCGAGTCCACGTCCCACGCGGGCATCGCTTCGCGGATTCTGGCGAAGAGGTGGTACACGCTCTCGTGCCCACGAATGGACGCCCGTGAGACCTGGGGCGAGACCATGCGCGTCGGCCCGACATTGAAGCCGCGGAGCGGCTCGTCGGGCTTCTTCGTGTCCGCGTTGCCGACGTTGTGGCAGAACATGCAGTGGCGCCGGAACAGCATCGCGCCACGCCCTGCCTGATCCTCGGAGAAGCTGACCGGAAGGGGCGAGCGATCCGCTCCCTTCACCGCCGGGCCGCGCTCGGCAGGGGGCAGGGTCAGAGCCGCAAGCTCCGCCGTGCCGGCTGGGACCCTGGCGCGCTGCAGCATGTAGGCAAGGACGTCCGCGTTCTGCTGAGGCGACAGGCCGCCAGGGCTCGTGAGCGGCATCGTGGTCTGGATGACCGTCAGCAGCTCGGCGACCGTCCGGTGCTTCCAGCGGGCGAAGAGCTCGGGAGCCTGAAGGCCAGGCGCGAAATCGGTGCCCTCGAGATTCGCCCCGTGACACTGCGCGCAGTGTTCAGCGTAGAGAGGCCCGCCGCGCGAGGCCTGCTGAGCCGTGTACTGGGCGCCGGCGATGGGCGCGGGCTGCGCCGCCGCACGCGTAAACCAACCATCGGCACCGAGGAGCAGCGCCGTCGCCAGCGCGCCTGTCAGACAAAGGGATCGCATGTTCATGACTCGTCAAGTGTAGGAAGAAGAAGCCGTCAGCGCTCCAACAGGAACCGCTGTACCCGGTTGCTGTCGGCCGTGGAGCTCACATAGAGATTGCCTTTGGAATCGGTGTCGAGGAGGTGCGGCGTAATGATCTCGCCCGTGCCGCGCCCAGGCCCGACGCCGATCGTGCCGACGAGTCTGCCTGTCTTCCGCTCGAGGATCCTGACCACGTTGTTGCCAAGGTCAGAGTTGAACAGGTAGGTCTGCGCGGGGTCGCGGGACAGGGCAAGGTCGGCCGTGCGCTGCCTGGCCACCGTGCCATTCTCGGGATTGATCGGGATGGTCTGTTTGTAGTTTCCGAGCTTGTCGAACACCTCGATCTTGCTCAGCGTGCGGTCGCACGCATAGACCAGGCCATCCTTGCTGACCGCGACGCAGTGGGGATGCCCCCCGCCGGTCTTCGAGAACTGCCCCGGCCCGTCGCCCGCGGACCCATACTGCCGCACGAACTTCCCCTTGCTGTCGAAAACGACGACCCGGTGATTTCCATATCCGTCGGCGATGTAGATGTTCCCACGCTGGCCCGTGACCGGATCGCGGTCCCGATCGACGCGTATCCCTGCCGGGTAGTTGAGCAGCGTCTTGCTGCTGTTCAGGCTCACGGCCTCCCCGCACGTCGGAGGAGGCACGACGCCGGTCAGGTTGGGCTCATTGGGCTTGGGGTTCCTGCTCGCGTCGCCGTCGCAGACTCCGGCCTCCCCGATCTGTAACAACAGCTTCTTGCCGTCGTGGGACCACTTCTGCGCCACCGACGTGCCCACCAGCCACACGTTGTCCTCGTTGTCCACGGTGCAGCCGTGCGCGTACGGCAGGACGGCGGGTGAGCCCTTCGTCTTGTTGCCCCAGCTGTTGATCACGTTGCCGGCGTAATCGAAGACGATGACCTCCGGCGAGTACATGCCGGACATGGATTCGTAGGTGCCCAGCTTCGGCCAGAGACGGTTGAACGTGAAGATGTGGTCGTGCGAGTCCACGCAGACGCCACCGACCTGCCCGGGGAGCCAGCGGCGCAACTGCCCCTGGCTGTCCTTCTCCTGCGGAAGGGGTTTGGGCCACCACGGATCGGCCGTGAACCGGGGAACCTTGACCGCCTCCTCCGCCCGCGGCGCGGGCGAGGTCGCGCCTACTGCCATTACCACTGCAGCCCAGACCGCGAACACTCTGATTGTGCGCACCATACTCCGTCCCTGTTGATGATTCAGTTCCATTGACGTGCTACTTCGCCAGCGGGGTCGGCCGGTACTGAATGTGAACCGCCCTGGGGCGCGTACCCTTGCCGCCTTCCATGTGCCAGGGCGCAATCAGGCTGTAGCCCTGCCACAGGCCGCGCCCCTTCCAGCCGATCTTCTCGTCGTCGATACGACCATCGCCAAGGCGGGTGAAGAACCCGAGAGGATAGGGCATCCGGATCACGACCATCTCCCGGGTCTCCGGGAGGAACGCGATCGTCGAGTCCGAGTTGCTGCCCATCACCATCGGCACGTTCGCGCCGAGCCCGAGCGTGTTGAACTGATCCACCCACGCGTAGTAGTGCATGTCGGCGCTGCTGTTCTCGGCATTGACGAAGCCCGGTCCAGGCGTCTTGTAGAAGGTCCATCCCTCCGGGCAGTGCTGCCCGTCGGCAACCTGCGGCCCTCTGAGGACCTTGCACTTCCGGCGGTCGAAACTGGCCAGATGCCCGCTCTGCAGGCCGGCCCAGACGACGCCGTTCCGATCGACGTCTCCCCCGCGCGGCTCAAAGCCGGCCGCTCCGGGCGGCAGCGCATACCACTCGCCGAGCGCCGATTGCGGTGGATTCTTGCCAAGGGTCCACCGGTACACCCCCCCGGCTGAAATCCCCCACATCGCGTCGTCGACCGGGCTGGCGGCCAGGCCATAGGAGCCGCCGTTGATCCGCAGGTCCTTGTCTGGTGCGAGCGTGACCTTCTGCTTGGCGCCAGGCCTCGTGGCCGCCTCGGGGTCGTCCGAATCGCCCTGCCCACTCCGCTCGACCCAGGCATCGGCCTTCCCGTTGCCATTCGTATCGAGGATGAACGGAATCCAGCCCTGCGAGCCGGCCTCATCGCCTGTCTCGTCGAACTGGCGGGTCTTGATGTACCCCGTCCCGCTCCACAGGGTGTTGTCCGCGTCGTCGTCGAACACGAGGTGGTGCGTGCTGAAGCACGTGTTGACCGTGGTGACCTTCTCAGTCTTCGGATCGTAGACGGCAACCTGACGACCGGATGTGTTGAGCGGGAAGTACTTCGCCGACGGGTGGCTTGATCCCGCCTTGCAGAAGTCCGGGTTCTGTGCCCCGCGTATCGCGGACGTGACCCAGACGCGACCCTTGTGGTCCATCATCGGATTGTGCACGTCGCCACGGCCCTTCCAGATCAGCTCCTCGCTCCAGTACGGCGAGGGTTTCGGCATGCCTGAACCAGCACTGAGGCGCTTGTCCTGGTCGCGGAGCGGTACGGTTGCCACCCGGCGAACCGTGTTGCGGACCGGATCGAGCTCATTGAGATCAGGACTGTTGTACCGGTTATTGCTATAGACCTTCCCGTAGGCGTTCAGGCGGGGGTTGCGGCGGTCGGTCGACGTCAGGTCGTGGATGTACTCCACCGGATCCGACCAGTCCCACTGTGTGATGACGACGTTGCGTTCCTTGCCCTGCGGGCGAGGCGGCACGGGCGGCAGGGCCCCGCGCGAGATCCGGTCGCTCCAGGCCGCGAAGAGGCCAAGGGCCTTCTGACGCCCGAAGGCGTTCAGCATGCCCGTCATCTGCCCGCCCTGCTGACCCGACAGGGTCCGGCGGTCCCACGCCTGCACGGAGTCGGCAAAGCGCCCGAGGGATTCCGGAATCTCGCGCGTGGCCTTGTTGCCAAGCTGGTGGCACGGGACGCATCCGGACTTGACCTGCGCGATCCAATCGCTCTGGCTCCTCATGCCGGTGCCGATGCCATTTCCCTGAGGACCCGTTCCAGGGAACTCGCTGGCTTTCGGCACTTCCAGCAGCGAGAACCAGTAGTTCGCCGGGTAGTACTCGGCCGCCGCCGCGGCGCTTGGCGCTGGTACCGCCTTCAGATCCAGGCGCTGCCCCGGCGCGGCGTCGACCCGTGGGGAGTCGACCAGTCCATAGCCGCGAACAAAGACCTTGTAGCGGGCCTTCGGCAGATCTGGGACGAGGTACCGGCCCTGTTCGTCCGTGACGACGATCTTGGCGTAGGGCGTGGGCAGCCCCGCAGTCTCGGCGATCACCCAGACACCCGCTTCGGGTCCCTTGGGGCCGGTCACGACACCGCCGAGGTCATCGGCGTCTATCGCGACGCTCGCCGCCTGCTGCGCCGCGACTCCCCTGGACACGCCGGCAACCGCCAGCACGCCAACGACGGCCACGATGGAAGAAAGAATCCGTGTGCTCATGACGTTCTGCATTGTTCCGCCTATTGAGAAGCGCTACCGCCGCGCGGGGCGGCCTGTCCATGCCTGGCCGCAATGGCGGCCAGCCGTGTCTGCAGTTCGGAATCCGGCAACCAGCGACCGTGAATCATGACGCCCGCCCGCTGACTCGTGTGTTCGATGCGACTCAGTGGATTCGCATTGAGCAGCACCAGGTTCGCGCGCTGCCCGACGGCCACCGTACCGAAGTCGCTTGTCCGTTTCAGGTACTCGGCGACGCGCCGGGTGCCGGTCTCGAGCGCCTGGTACGGGGTGAATCCTCCCTTGTGGACGAGATACGCCAACTCCTCATGGGTTGCGAAGCCGGGAACACTGAAGACCCCAGGTGTATCGGCCGCAAGAATCATCGGCACGCCGCCCTTGTGCAGGGCACGGAGGACGGTCTGGCGAAGCGCGAGCGCCTTCTGGTTCACGACCGGGTCCGCAGGCCACATGGGCTCGTTCTTGTCGAAGGTGTCGATCCAGCTGGTCACCTCGCGGGGCGAGACATACCGCGTCTCCGGGTGCTCCGCGGCCAGGCGCGCTCCGGACTTCCCGGCAAGATAGACCTCCCACAGCACCATGCTTGGCGCCAGATAGGTACCTGATGCCTTCGTGAGCCGTACGACCTCAGGAAGCCGCTTCAGATCGACCTTGTCGACGATCTCGCCCGTGTACAGAGCCGCCTCTTCGCCCAGGCGGGGCTTCCGCGTCATCAGGTGCGGTGGAACCAGGTCCTCGACGTAGTTGTCGAGATGTTCCAACGTCGCGGGACGCGCGGCGAGCGTATGTCGGAGTCCGACCAGGTCGCTGACGTGGCCACCCCACGGCACCCCCGCGTCGTGCGCCGCCCGCGCCGCCGCATCGAAGACCTCGACGCTCGGCCCTTCACGGAACTTGATGATGTCGAATCCTTGCGCTGCCCACTGACGGACACTGCTCGCGGCCTCTTCTGGAGTCCGCGTCCGCCCGGTGATGGCAGGGCTTGCGACAAGAAGGTCAGGGCCGAGGATCGTGCCGCGCGCGAGCTGCTCACGCCACACCAGCTGCGCGGGTCCGGCGGCCATCGTGCGTACCACGGTCACGCCGTTGGCGAGATACAGGAGGAGCATCTCCTCTCCGCCGGCGTTCGGCGGCGGTGCTCCGCCGAAATGCGCGTGCATCTCGGCCAGCCCGGGGATCAGGTACTTGCCGGTACCGTCTATCGTCGCCGCACCCGCAGGAACGGCCGACGATGATGCTGGCCCCATGGCGGCGATGCGCCCATCCCGGACGATCACCGTCTGGCGCTCGAGGACCCGTTCACGGTCCATCGGCACCACGTTGACGTTCACGAACGCGGTGTCGCGCTGCGACACCTGCGCGCTGGCTCCGGCGCACGCCGCCATGAGAAGGGCGCAAGCAACGGGAGCGAAGATCTTTTTCATAGCGGGAGGACGGAGTATTCGCCGCAGGTCCGAGCGAACCTTCGATCCACGTCCGGCGGGATCTCCGCCGGACGCAGACCGTTGACGCCTGAAAGAAGCAGCGCGTGCCGAGAAGGCACGCGCTGTGTGGAGCTAGAAGTTGAGCTGGGCGCCGAACTTGAACATCCGGGCGCCGAGGATTGCCCGCGGCCTCAGCCAATCCGTCCCATACACGGCGGTCTGGGACGTGATGTTGTTGGCGTTGAGGATGTTGTAAATGTCGAACGTCGCCTGAACACGAGCCCCACCAAGCGTGAGGAGCTTCAGGAGTCGCACGTCCAACTGATTGAGCCGACGCTCCAACACGCTATTGGGATAGATGATGGGCATGAAGGCGAAGCCGCCGGGAGCCGTGAGCGGACGGCCCAGCGACGCGAACGTCTGGGCGTCGGTCACGACGTAGAACCCGGGCCGGGGCGCTCCCGCCAGGTTCTGGAAGGTGCCGCTCACCGTCAGACCACCCGGCAGCGGATAGCTCCCGGAGAACTTGATCTGCGTCTGCGCCTTCCACGGCTGTTCGACCTTGCAGTACTCCGGAGCCCGGGACCCGGTGAAATTCACCTGCGGGTTGTTCGCCACCACCTCGCAGTTGTCCGTCACCGTCTTACCGGTGTTCACGCCACCGAAGAGCAGTCCGCCCTTTCCAAATCGCGCGTTCACGCCAAAGTCGATGCCGGCGTACGTCTCCGTCAGGTTGCCGAACTCCGACGCGAACGTGGTGTAGTTGCTGGTCCCCTTCGCGAATCCCGCGGGAGTCCGATCGTAGAGACCACACACCTGTTTCCCGCTGACCGGACCCAGCCGGGCGTCCGACGGCGCGGTGACGCAGTACTGCGTGAAGTCAGCCGGCGTGACCGCACGGTTGACCGTCACGGTGGGATTGCCCCACCAGTTGTAGTAGTAGGCGACGTTGATCCCGAGGCCGGGCCGCAGTTCGTGCTGCAGGCTCGCGGACGTCTGCCACTGATACTGCCTGGCGCCGAAGCCCTTGAGGAAGTCCGGATCGAAGGTGTTGACGGCCTGCGGCGTGCCGAACGCGGGATTGGCCATCGCGCCGCACTCACCATTCGCCGAAACGCTCGTCAGGTTGCAGTCGGGCACGTAGTTGCCGTTCAGGTCGAACCAGCTGCGCGACGTCGAAGGCGTCACCTGATTGACCGGGGCGGCCGGAATGGCCACGGTCTGGTTCGTCGTGTTCGCGACATAGCGGCCCAGCGAGAACTTCAGGCCGGTCCTGCCGTCACCGAACAGGTCATAGGCCGCACCGATTCGCGGGCTGATGTCCTTCCAGTTTGGCAGATTGCCCAGCGCCGGGAAGTCCTGTGCCGCGGAGAAGCGGCCAGACGGGCTCTTCCAGGCCGGAGCAGAGGCGTTGAGGTAGTCAAAGCGCACGCCGAGGTTCAACGTCAGCTTCGACAGCTTCCACTGGTCCTGTGCATAGATGCCCAGGTTCGGCTTGATGACGGTGTGCACGTCGAACGGAGACACATACTGCGTCAGCGAGATCGGCTGGCCGAAGAAGAAGCTGTACGAGAGAGCCTGGTTGTAGTCCTTCGTCTTGGTGTTCGACGCTTCCAGCGCCGTCATGCCCACCTTGAAGGCATGCGACCCGGTGACGTACGACACCGCGAACCGCTGATTGGAGAGCTTCGTCAGATACGGATCGCCGTAGTCAATCCCGGTGAAGCCGTCCGAGAACGCGTTCGCGTTGTACCGCAACTGCGTGGACAGCTCAGTGAGCGCAATGTCGGTGGTCGTCACGCCGTCGGTCCGCTGGACCCGCTGGAGGTCGTAGTAATAGGTGAAGCCCGCCTCGAGCAGCAAGCGGCTCGTCACCGGGCGATTCCACGTGCTCTGGAACATCCGCTGCGGCGTGTACTTCACGTTGCTCGACGCCTCCGGCGTCACCTGACCCTGGCTGATCTGGCCGTCCACGTTGAAGTAGCAGTTGCAGTTCTCCTGAAGGCTCAGGCTCGCGGTCACCTTGTCCTTGGCGGATGCCTGCCAGGTCAAGCGCACGCTGTTGTCGCGCTGGTAGTTATTCGTGTACGCCGGCCGGCTCAGGTCCGGGGTGTACGGCGCAACGCCGCTGTTCGCCGCGCCAAGATACTTGCCCTGGCTGGCGTTGAAGTAGTTCCCTGGCGCGTAGTTATCCGCGCCCCACCACCGGTGCGCGGTGAAGAACCACAGGCGGTCCTTCTGGACCGGCCCACCCAGCGACCCGCCAAGGTCGTAGATCTTCTTGACCTTTGACGCCTCCTTCAGACCGCGGGCCCTCAGGGCATCGTCGAGGTTATCGGCCTGCAGCTTCGGACCGGTGCCGTTGCCGCTGAAATATCCGCTGACGCGGTTGCCGCCGTCGCGGGGCACGACGTTGATCTGCGTGCCGCCGACTTCTGACTCCGCCGACATGCCGCTGACGCCGATCGAGACCTCCTGCACGAACGCGGAGTTCACGTGGTAGTGCTTGCCGCTGGCCGCGGCCTCAAGCCCGTGAATCTGCATGCCGTCCTGCATCAACCGGCTGTTGCCATGGTCGTTGTGCACGATGAACGGTGCATAGAGCTCGCCCTGGTTTCCACCCACGTCCTGCTGGCCGAAGGTCTGCTGCGCACCCAGCGTGAGAGCGGTGAACGCCTGGAACGCCTTGCCGGTCGGGAGCGTGTCGAGCACGTCGCGCGACAGCACGGTCTGCTGCCGGACGTTCTGCACGTCGACGACGGGGGCGGCGCCGGTCACGGTGACCGACTCTTCGAGTGAACCGACCTTCAGATCGGCGTTCACCGTCGCGGTGAACCCCGAAGTCAGCTGAAGACCTTCCTGCTTGAATGTGCCGAACCCCGTGAGCGTAAACGTCACGGTGTACGTGCCGGGGCGCAGGTCAGCAATCTTGTAGTTGCCTTGTGCATCCGTCGTAACAGTACGGACCTTCTCAATCAGGGCCGGACTCGCTGCCTCGACAGTCACACCCGGCAGCACAGCACCGGTCGTATCCTTCACCACGCCGGCAATCGCTCCAGTCGACGCCGACTGCGCTGAAGCAAGCCCTGGCAATGCCAGGACCACCAGCGCAACCAGTGCGCACGCAAACACCCTTCTCATAGCATCTCCTCCAAGGAACTCCACCTTACATACGCCGCAAACATGGCAACGTACCTCGTGAGTTATAGGACCGGTAGTATGACCCAATCGTCTTGAAAAATGGCTGATTCGTCTGTTTCAAGGTGCGATCCTCCGTGCTATAACGGAAATCTCGTACTGTGCAAAGGAGACCCTCGTGAGCCCTGAACCGGCGTCGTCGGATTCGTACCGAATTGAGTTCGATCCACTCTCGGCCGTGCTTGAAGACCTCCGCCTGCGGACCGTTTTGCTTGGTGAGACCTCGGTGTCGGCGGGACATGGATGGGACGAGCGGGGCCTCGTGCGGCCGCGCCTGTTCGTCATGACACGTGGCCGCGCGCGGATGACCATCACACCCGGACTCACCGACGGCACCACCATCGGAGCGGGCGATATCCTGCTCGTGACCAGTGGACCTCGACGGGAGCAGTTCAAGGCCCTGACCCGGGCTACCTGGCTCGGGATGGAGTGGGAGACGAGCAGCAGCGCCGACAGCCTGTTCAAACAGCTGCCGTCGACACTGTTACTGCGCGACCGTTCGAAGGATGCGACCCGGTTGCTGAAGCCGATTCTCAGACTGATCGACGCCGAATACCGTCACGCATCGAGCGGTCGCGGCACGATTCTGACCAGCCTCGCGGAGATCGCACTGTTCCAGATGCTGCGGATCAGCATCTCGCGCGCCGATGTGGGATCCGCGGGATGGCTGGCCGCGCTGAGGGACCCGGTGATCGCGGCGGCGCTCCGCGCCCTGCACCAGCGCCCGGACGCGCCGTGGACCGTGGAGCGGCTCGCGGCAGAGGCTGGGATGTCGCGCGCGGTCTTCGCCGAGCGATTCAAGAAAGTGATGGGGGACACTCCGATGAACTACGTCATGCGCTGGCGTATGCATCGAGCGGCCACGATGCTTGGTCAGCGTCGCCATCCTCTGAAGGCGATCGTCCGCGCGTCCGGCTACGCGTCCGAAACAGCCTTCCGTGCCAATTTCAGGCGCTGCTTCCAGATGAATCCAGCGGAATTCGTCCGGGGGGACTCCACACACTGAGGTGTCCGGGGCGCCCAGGAGCCAGGCCACCCAGCCGGCGGATGCCGGCGTGAGTGGCCCGTCATGACTGTGTTCGACTCAGAAGTCCGTCTGGATGCCGAACTTGAACATACGCGCACCGAGGATGGCGGTCGGCTGCCGCCACGTCGGCCCATAGGGCTGACGCTCGCGAAGAATCGTGCTCGCGTTGAGCACGTTGTAGGCGTCGAACATGCCCCGGATCCGGGCCTTGCCGATCCTGATGTTCTTGATGAACCGCAGGTCGAGCTGGTTCAGGCGATCCCCGAAGTCGTACTGCGGCGTCGTGACCTGGACGTTGACGGTGCCACCGGCACCGGCCGCGAGATTGCGTCCGAGTGACGGCGCAATCTGCGCGTTCGTGAACACGGTCGTAGCCAGCAGGGGGAGACCGGGCAGATTCTGGAACGTCGCGCTCGCCTGGATCCCCCACCACGGCAGTGGGTAGCTCCCCGAGAACTTGTACTGCGTCTGCCCGGCGATGCCGTTGACGTTCCGGCAGAAGTCGTCCGTGCGCGGAAGCGCGAACCCCACATTGAGGTTGTTCTTGACGATGTCGCAGTTGTCGTTCAGCTGTCGGCCGGTATTGAACCCGCCAGTCAGCGAGCCGCCCTTGCCGAACCGCGCCTGCATGCCTACGTCGATGCCGTCGTACTGCTCGATCTGCTTGCCGAGCGTCTTCGACGGCACGATGTAGTTGTCGACGCGGCCGAAGGCGGCCGGCTTGACGTCGTAGAGGCCGCAGAGCTGCTTGCCGCTCGTATCCCCGAAGGCAGCCTCCGTCGGCGCGGTGACGCAGTACTGATCGAAGTCCGCGTTCGTGACAGCACGGTTCAGCGTCGTGGTGAAGTTCCCCCACCACGTACGGTAGACGCCGACGTTCAGCGCCAGGCCCGGGCGGAGTTCCTGCTGCACCGATCCCACGGCCTGCCACTGGTACCCGCGGACTCCCCAGCCCTTCAGGTACGACGGGTCATAGGTGGTGTTGGTGAACGGCGTCCCGAAGAGACGGTTGTTCAGGGCCTGGCACTCACCGTTGGCCGCGATGTTGGTCAGGTCGCAGTTCGGCACGAAGTCGCCATTGGCATCGGTCCATACCCGCGTGGCGTTCTGGACGACTGTCTGCGCCGGGTTGTTGTTCAGGGCAACCCCTGTCGTCTCGTTCGCCACGTACCGGCCGATCGAGCCCTTGATGGCCGTCTTGCCGTTGCCGAACAGATCGTAGGCGCCGCCGATCCGCGGGGTAATGTCCTTCCAGTTCGGGACGCCGTTGATCTCGTTGACGTGCAGCGCTGCCGCGAACGGCCCGGCCGGACGTGTCTGTTCCGGCACGTTGCCGTTGAAGTAGTCGAAACGCATGCCAAGGTTCAGCGTGAGCCGGCTCACGGTCCACTGATCCTGCGCGTAGATGCCAAGATTCGGCCGAATCCTCGTTTCCGTACGGGACGGGGATGCCCACTGCGTAATCGAAACGGGCAGACCATTCCGCAGCGTGATCATGATCGGGGGCGAGTTCAGTTCGTTGAAGACGATGCGCTTCGCCTCCAGGGCCGTCATGCCGACCTTCAGCGCATGGGAACCGGTCACGTAGGAAACCGCCGCCCGCTGCGTCCAGACGTAGGCCGGCTGCGTTCCGAGGCTGGTCGTGTTCAGACCGTCGGTCTTGGCGCCATACCGGAGCCCGGTGGAGAGCTCGGTGTAGGCGATGGCGTCCGGGCTCGAGTTGTCGGTCCGGCGGTTGGTCTCGTTGTCCGACAGGTAGCCGAAGCCCCCCTCGAACAGGAGGCGATTGGTGCGGGGATAGCTCCAGGTGCCCTGATAGAGGCGCTGCCACTTGTAGTCCACGTGATTGACGCCGTCGGGTGAACGGGGCACGGGGTTGTCGACGTCGAAGTAGCAGTTGCAGTTGTCCTGCTGCGTCGTGTGGAAGGTCAGCTTCTGTTTCGAGGTGACCTGCGCCGTCAGACGCACGTCATGCGCCTGCTGGTAGTTGTCGGTATAGGCCGGGCGGCTCAGGTCCGGCGTGTAGAAGCGGGTCGCCGGCGTCGCGTTGAAGTAGTTCCCGGGCACGTTGTTCTGCGCGCCCCACCACCGATGGGCCGTGTAGAACCACACCTTGTCCGATGCAATCGGCCCGCCGACGCCGACGCCGTAGTCATAGACCTTGCGAATCTTCACCGTCGTGTTCAGGCCACGACTCTTGAGCTGGTCCGTCAGGTTGGTGGTCTGAAGGCGGGGTCCGGAGTACTGGGCGAGGCCGGAGCCGCTCAGCGAGTTGCCGCCGTCCTTCGGGACGACGTTCATCTGGGCGCCACCCACTTCCAGTTCCGCCGACGCGGCACCAGTTCCGAGCGTGATCTCCTGCACGGCTGCCTGGTTGACGAAGATGTGCTTGCCGTTGGCCGCCGCATCCATGCCGTGCATCTGCATGCCGTCGATCATCAAGCGGTTCTCGCCACGATTCCCGTGCACGACGAAGGGGGCATACAGCTCGCCCTGGTTCCCGCCGACGTCCTGCTGTCCCGTCGTCTGGACGGCGCCGAGCGTCAACGCGGTGAATGCCTGAAATGCCTTGCCGGTCGGCAGCGTGTCCAGCATCTCGCGCGACAGCACGGTCTGCTGACGCACGTTCTGCACGTCAACGACGGGACTGGCGCCGGTCACGGTGACGGTTTCCTCGAGCGACCCCACCTTCAGTTCGGCGTTCACGGTCGCCGTGAAGCCGGTGGTCAGCTCCAGCCCTTCCCGCTTGAACGTGCCGAATCCCGGCAGGCTGGCCGTGACGGTATACGTGCCCGGACGCAGGTCGACGATCTTGTAGTTGCCTTGCGCGTCGGTCACGGCCGTGCGCACCTTCTCGATCAGGGCAGGACTGGCCGCCTCGACGGTCACACCCGGCAGCACCGCACCCGTCGTATCCCGCACCAGGCCCGCGATCGATCCCGTCGTCGACTGAGCCATGACCGCTGTCGGCACAGCCAGCGCCAGTGCACAGCCCAGAAGCAGTATTACCTTCCTCATATACCTCTCCTCCAGCGACCGTCAGCCGATTCCATGGCCCCACGACGCCGCCGTCACTCGTTCACGCGTGTGATGACGAGCCCGGGCTGACGCGGCGACGAGCGTAGATCGAAAAACTTTCCGTAACACTACCTGGAAGCAGTTAGCAGGAGACCCGTGCCACCGCCTTACGGGTCCGCGCGCCGAAAGCGAGGGAACGTCCGTTGATTCCGCCGGGCACCACCGGACCGACACTCGAAATCGATCCCGTGAGAACCGCCGAGGCACTCGCACGGACGCGGGCCTCGGTGAAGGCGCCAGCGACCGTCGTCAGCGGGCCTTCTTGATGGCTTCGATCATTGCCGCTGGACCGGCCGCGACGCCGCCGATACGGCCAACCTCGAGGTAGCGCCACCCTTCCCTGACCCGCCGTGTCGCGTCGGCGGCGTCAGTCGGATTAATGCCACACACGACCTTGTGCGCGATGCAGGCCTTCAGCAGCTTCTGGCGCGCATCCTCAATCTCGGGAGCGCTGACCGGCACTCCGTACGACGCAGCCAGGTCCTGCGCTGCCGCCACCCAGATCACGCTGACCCCAGGCGTCCCGGCAATCGCGTCGATGTTGTTCACGCCTTCGACAGACTCGATCATCATGATGGACAGAAGATCCCCTTCGGGATTCAACGGCCACAGGTCAGCGTGGCTGCGGTAGTCGTCGACGCCCCAGAGCCACGACGCCCATACGGGTCCGACGCCCCTGATCCCGGCCGGCCCCTTGACCTTGTCGGTGCGCAGCGGTGGGTAGCGCATGCTCTGTACGGCCGTGAGCGCCTGCTGGGCGTTGTCGATGGTATTGAACGCAATCCCCATCAGTCCAAGGTCGAGCGCCTGCTTCGACACCCACTGGACCTGGTCACGGCCGTATGGTGGAAATCGCGCGACGGCCGCGACGTTGGGCTGCGTATTCCCCTTCCTCGCCGCCGTGCGCTTGTCGGTCATCCCGATCAGGAAGTCGCGAAGCGCCGTGAAGTCCATCGGCATGTGCTCCATGTCGATGCGGACGAAGTCCGTGTCTGCCTGGGCGACCATCATGGCGTTGTCCATGGAGAGGTCACCGGTACTGAGGCCTGTCACGGTACCACCCGCCGCCAGTTTGGCGACGACCGGATTCACATGAATCCGCGGCTGCTGCGCCGACAGCGTTGAGAGTCCAGTTGCCGCAAGGGAGACAAGGGCTCCCACTGCAACAATTCGCAGTGTCTTGGTCCAGGGTGTCATGGCAGGACTACTCCTTCGGGTTGAGCTCCGCCACACACAGGTGGCGGAGCTCCTCGGAACGGGCATCACAGATCTGGCACGGCATGCCATCAGGAATGGCACCACAGTCAGAAGGTGTACAAGTCCGCATACAGATCGTCTGGCTCCTCTGACGGCAACGCCACCGCCTCGAGAGTGATCGTCACGTCCTGCGTCACGTCCACTCTTCGTTCAGCTATCTGGTAGCCGACTTTCCAGACGACGAGGTCGTAGCTGCCCTTGCGCACCGCCAATCTGACGACACCCGCGTCGTCGGTCGTCCCGCGATGGCGGCCCAGAGCGACTTCTGCGTCCGGAACCGCAGACTCCGAA
Source organism: uncultured Bifidobacteriaceae bacterium (assembly GCA_964400405.1). Taxonomy (GTDB): domain Bacteria; phylum Acidobacteriota; class Vicinamibacteria; order Vicinamibacterales; family UBA2999; genus CANKJK01. The sequence continues at coordinate 74,558 of CAYNUO010000004.1, forward strand.
TCCTGGACCACGGCGACGATCTCGACAAGGCACTCTGGCGGAAGGGACGTCGAGAAACTGAACCTGCCAGATACATCGTCGAGAGCCGGGTCATCGGCCACGCACTTCACCGACCACGAGCACCCTCGCTCCTCGGCCGGTGCCACGAGTGTCACTTCGGTCCACACGAGCGCGCTCGTACCGGGCCACGGCTCATTGCCCAGCGTCCCGCTGCCGATCACGACCCCTGTCTCGTCGGCCACTTCGATACGCGCGCCCGCCAGAGAACACTCGGCCGAACTCTTGGCTCCAACTTTGACAGTGAAGCAGCCTCCCACTACCACCGGTGATGGGATGTCCCACACAGCAACGCTCGCAGACCGTGACCCGGCCTTGCAGGCCACCAGTCCGGCGCTCTGTTGGTCGACGGTCGCGTCACACTCCTGCGGAGGACACATCACTTCTGCGTGACAGCATGAATACCGGCAAACCGCCCGAAGGTCGCTGCCCGAGTGATTCCGTGTATACCGAACCCGCCGGCCGAGTCACCGCACGCATAGAGCCTGGGGATCACCGCGCCCCGCAAGTCAATGACCTGTGCGTCCTTGTTGATCCGGATACCGGTGAAGGTATCGTGGATAACCGGCGTTGCCCAGGCGGCGTAGTACGGTGGCGTAGCGATCTTGTGCATGGGCCGCGGCTTCCTGAAATCCGCGTCGTTGCCGGATTCAACGAATGAGTTGTATCGCTCAACGGTCTTGACCAGGGCATCGCCTGGCATGGGACGCCACTGGTATTCGTTGGTCGTGAGTTTGCCGGCCAACTCCGCAAGCGTGTCGCCCTGAAAGAAGTACTTCGGATCGACGAACGGCGGCGCCACCGTCCAACGCTCGCGGGCGACCGCAGCGGAATCGAAAATCGCCCAGATCGGGCCACCACCGTTCATCTTCCTGGGATCACCGGTCCAGTCAAGAGCCGCCGCGAAGTACGCGTAGTCCTGCGCCACTGGAGGGTGGCGCGGAACAGCCGTCTCGTCGTAGAAACGCAACCCATGCTCTTTGACAAGAATGACGTCCTGCCAGTCCCTCACTTCGAGACCGAGGGCGCCGGCCCGGAAGAAGTGCGGGCTTGTCTCGAATAAAGCGGTGTAGCTGCCGTTGTTCTTCTTGCCGAGACGTCCGCCCTTACCGAGGAGGTGATCGTCCTCGGTCGTCTGGTTGGCCGTAGCGCCCAGCGCAGCACCGATCGCCATGGCGGCGATCTCGCCGTCGGCATTCCGTGGGGTCCATTCCCCGTTTTCGGCCTGGTACTCGGCTGTCAGCCTCGGGTCGAACATCGTGCGGAACGCGACATTGCTGGCGCAGCCACCAGTGGCCACGACGACACCTTTGCGCGCGCGCACCTTCACCTGCTGAGTCTTCGGCTGGAAGTAGTTGTCTACCTCGACGGCGGTGACGCCGAGCACCGGTCCTGCGAACGGTTTCTCCCGATGGATCTCCGTCATCCGGTGCTGCATCAGGAACTGCACCCCTAGACGCCGGCAAGTCGCCTCCAGGGGACGCACAATGCCCGACCCACCGGCGTTGGTGACCTTCTCGCCCGGCCATGGCTGCGCAGCCAGTCGTGTGCGGCCCTCGCGATACAGTCGATCTGGGACCGTGCCCGGAGCGGGATACGCACCAAACTTGACGCCGCATTCCTCAAAGAAATTGAAGAGATCAAGGCTCGCATTCGCCCAGGCCCTTGCGAGTTCGCGGTCGGCGAACCGACCCAATGGCTTGTCGACGCGCGTCCAGTCACCGAACAGCGCATCGGGAGACCAGTTTCTTTTTCCATCTTCGAGCCGGTTGCCGCCGCCGATATAGAGGTTGCCTCCGCTCATCATGGCGCGACCGCCGATATCGAAATTCTGCTCGATGATCAGTACGGACGCGCCGCGTTTGCGGACCTCAATCGCCGCAGCCATTCCACCGGGACCGGCACCGATGACCACGACGTCGACTTCTCGGGTCCACCGGATCGCCTGAGCTTCGGCCCGCGAGGGTAACGCGATGGTCGCGGCTGCGCCACCGATACCAGCGACCACGCCACCCTTGAGAAAGCCCCGCCTGTCGACCGATCGCTTCTGTCCGGTGGTCCGCTGAACGCGCTTCTTGTGCACTGCCATGACGAATGCCTCACTCGTGAGGAAATGAAGGGGAAGCAGTTACCAGTCGAGCTGAGCGCCGAACTTGAACAGCCGTGCACCCAGGATCTGCGTGGGCCTTCTCCAGTTCACACCGTAGACGGTATTCACGACCAGGATGGGACTGGCATTGAGGATGTTGTAGACATC